>DNAS01000108.1:976-4540 GCA_003485185.1 Phycisphaerales bacterium
CTTGTGGGGAGCCAGGTTGTCCAAGACCACGATGTCTGTCGGCCGCAGGGTTGGTACGAGCACTTCCCGCACATAAGCCTCGAAGACGTCGCGATCCGTCGCGCTCTCGATCACCATGGCGGCTGTCGATCCATCCAGCCGCAGGCTTGAAAGCATGGTCGTGGTGCACCAGTGCCCGGCGGGAACGCTATCGACAACACGGCCGCCGCCGATGGCCCGTCCGTACAGCCGGGTCATGTTCGTCTTGGCGCCGCTCTCGTCCAGGAACACCAGTCGATGGGGGTCGACTTGGGCCACTCGCTGCTTCCAGGCTTCACGCTGGGCCTTTACGTCAGGTCGTTCTTGCTCGGCAGCGTGTAGCGACTTTTTTTGCGAGTGCAGCCCAATCGCTCCAACGCGCGGTGAACCGCCATTGTGCTGGCGCTGACTTTGGATCGCTCCAGGAGCTCCGCCAGCGTGACATCCGGTTGCTCGATCACCCACGTTCTGAGCTGCTCAAGCTTCTTGCCGACGAACTTGGGGGGCTTGCATCCACCACGCCGCCGGGCCGAAAAGTCGCCGCTCTCCCGCCGGCGCTGAAGCAACCGACGAATCCATGCCGTGCTGACGCCGAAAAGCTTGGCAATCTCCTTCCGTGTGCCAACCTTTTCATCACACGCCCGCACGACCCGTTCCCTCAGGTCGTTCGAGTAGGTCTTCATCCCTACTACATCGGCATATGCTATGAATAATCGTGAATTGCTCTAGTCCAGGCATTGTAAGAGAATCCGGACGGCCGAAGGCCAGAAAGGATTCTCAGATGAAGGCGAAGCATAGTCCCGAGCAGATCGTAGCAAAGTTGCGTCAGGCGGATGTGGCCTTGGGCAAAGGCCTGAAGGTTCCGGAGGTTTGCAAGCAGTTGGGCATCAGCGAGCAAACGTACTATCGGTGGCGGACGAGGTGTGGCGGGATGGCCCCGGAGATGGCCAGGCAGATGAAGGCGTTGGAGAAGGAGAACGCCCAGTTGAAGAAGCTGGTGGCGGATTTGAGCTTGGACAATCAGATACTGAAAGAAGCCGCCCGCCCAAACTTGTAGACCCTGAGCGGCGAAGACGAACAGTCGAGAAGGTTCGCCGCCGCTTGGGGCATAACAGGATCTCGGAGCGTCAAGCCTGCAGGGCATTGGGCCAGTGCCGAGCGACGCAGCGGTATAGGCCCCAACGTCCGGACGCGGATCGCCGGTTGATTGCTGAGATGCGTCGGCTGGTGGAGTCCTACCCGCGGTACGGCAGTGAACGGATGCATCAGCTTCTGGCGGGCACGGGCTGGCGCGTGAACTTCAAGCGGGTGCACCGGCTGTGGAAGGCTGAGCATTTGCAGGTGCCCCGCAAGCAGCGGAAGCGGCGCAGATTGCCAGGGGATAGCCAAAACAGCTGTATTCGGCGCAAGGCAACACGCCGCAATCACGTGTGGAGCTACGACTTCCTGGCCGACCGTACGGAGGACGGCCGACAACTGAAGCTGCTGGTTGTGATCGATGAATTTACGCGGGAGTGCCTGGCGATCGAGACGGCCCGGACGTTCACGGCGCGAGATGTGATCCTGACGTTGCAGTACCTCTTCGCGGTGCGAGGTGCTCCGGAGCATGTTCGCAGCGACAACGGCCCGGAGTTCATAGCCAAGGAGATTCAACGCTGGCTGGAACGGGCCTCGGTTGGTACCCTGTACATCCAGAAGGCCAGCCCCTGGGAGAACGGGTACGTGGAAAGCTTCAACGGCAAGCTACGAGATGAACTGTTGAACCGGGAGCTGTTCCTGAGCCGGGCGGAGGCCCGGTACGTGCTGGACGAGTGGCGTCTGGAATACAACCACCGTCGGCCCCACAGTGGCATCGGATGGCAAATGCCGGCGGTGTATGCGGGGAAGTGGAAAGACGAATCCGCCGGGGCGTTCTCGGCGGCGACGCAGGCTGGTCCTCCGGTCGGGGCTGCGCCCCTCCCTGCGGCCCAGCCTGCGATCCATCAACCGATTCTCTCACATAACCTGGTATGAAAAGCGGGAGGGGGTTACGCTGTGGTGCGACGACCCGGCCGAATGCCTGCGCCGAGGAATGTTCCCGACAGACCTTCTGCGACCGGAAGATATGCAGGCTGACGTGGATGACTGGATTGATAAAGCGACTGCTGACATCCGCCCTTTACACTTGGGGGGAGGCTGTTCGTCAGCGATGAGAATCTGATCGATTGTGGGCTTGAACGGCCTCCCGCTTCGGAGCGTCCGCTTTCCTTTTTCTTTGTTCGTATGTAAGGATAAGGCTCAGAACTGGTCAGGGTGTTACAGACCTTCCGCCGAGAATGATGGAACTACTGGGCAATGGCCCGGGTACTCACACCATCGCGATACGTATGTCGAAGGACTCCGTAATCAGCCACCATCAGCATCCTTGCTATCCACGCCGTCAGATCGTCTTGAGATTCTTACCTCCAACAGTACCTGACAGCCGGAAAACGCTGGGGAGAGTCTCAATTGCACACCTAACAGAATCCTTGAGGGGATTTCTCTTGGCCCCTCGTTGCCATCCGACGGCATCGTAATCCCTGTAATGGTGGCGAGTAATGGAGTACTCCCCCCATACCACCCATCGGCATGGACAGGAATCGCGATGATGGCATTCGTGATGCCATCCCCGATCCTAATTCACGAGTCGGTTTTTCATTGACAGAAGAGCGGATGTGGGTTATTATTTAAACGTTGTAATACATGGCGTTAATCGTTATAAACCAATATTGTGCCATGGGCGTTTTGTAACAATGACCATTCAGGGCGACAGGATCAAATCGGTAACGCTTCGCGAGGTCGCGAAGGCGACGCAGCTATCGGTCGCGGCCGTTTCCCAGATTCTTGGGAAACGCACGCACCTGTTCAGCCCAGCAACCCAGAAGAAAGTGATTCGAGCGGCAGCGAAATTAGGCTATCGCCGCAATATTTCTGCCTGGGCGACTCGAACAAGAAAATTCGGCTGCGTGGGCCTGCTGAGCAGCGCCGGTGGCGAGCACGGCCGGATTTTTGTCGAGATGATCGAGGGGATTCAAACCGAACTCTCGTCCCGCGATATGCACCTGACTTTGACATGGTTGCCTGAGGGAAGTGCAACCAGCAGAGAATACATGCCGAAGACTCTCCGCGAATACATGGTGGACGGACTGCTGGTGAATTACTTTGTCCAGATTCCCCAAGCCATGATCGACATCATCCGCGAGTACGGCATTCCCGCGGTTTGGATCAACTCGAACTGGCCTGACGACTGCGTCTACCCGGACGACGAAGAAGCCACGGCGCATGCCACCCGGTATCTGATCGGATTAGGGCACCGGAAAATCGTTTATGCCAGCTACAGTTGGGGAACCACTCAACCATCGGGCCACTATAGCCAGGAAGCCCGATTGGGCGGTTATTGTTCTGTCATGGAGGACGCAGGACTGACGTCTCGCAGGATCGAGCACCCCGAATATCTTCCGCGGTGCGAGCGCGAGGCCTTTTCCCTCGATTGGCTGAGGGCGCCGGATCGGCCGACAGCGGTGGTAT
>DNAS01000108.1:4776-5467 GCA_003485185.1 Phycisphaerales bacterium
GGCCGATCCCGAGCATACGAGTGGAGATGGAGATGCACGTAGGCAGCACTTGCGGTTCGCCGCAGATTTCATGAGGGCAATCGATGGAGCGCATAAAAACGCAAGCAAGGATACGCCAAAGGACAGTTGGGATATTCGGAAACCTGTGAGACAAGTTCAACACTGGAGAAAAGGAGAACGCACATGAACAGGATCATGGCAATTGCAACTCTTGGACTGGTTGTAGGTGTGGCGAGCATGGCCTCCGCTGCGGCGTACGACAATTTCGAGACGTACGGCGCCACGACATGGACGTCGAACAACACGTACGGCAGCTGGGCGACGGCATCTACGCATGAGATAATTCACAGCACGAGCTATGCTTCGGGCAGTTACGGCACCTATGGCATTCAGATGCGGGGCAAGAATGATGCGGGGGCGAATGCGGTGGGGCGGCTGTTCTGGAACCAGACGATGGATTCGACGGACAACCTCTTCAAGACGTATATCAACCCGCAGAATACGACGGGAAGGATAGACTTCAAATTCAACGACGGTCCCAGTTCCGCACAGGGAAATGTCATTGGTGTAGTCTATCTCCTCGGCAGCGGAAACTGGCAGGTCGGAAGCACCGTGGTCGGAAGCTATTCAACGGGTTGGCAGCTTCTGACCGTTGAGCTCGATTTCACGAGCAACCGATTCCGTGCCGACC
>DNAS01000108.1:5574-6131 GCA_003485185.1 Phycisphaerales bacterium
ACACCGATTCCGTGCCGACCTGGCCGGCAGCGGTTGGTCTAGCTGGGTCAATTTCAGCAACGTTCCGACCGATGGCGACGTCGATTCTGTGATGCTGTATTCCGGCGAATCAAAACCGGCTACCGATGTGTGGGTGGATTACGTGCAGATCATTCCGGAGCCGGTGACGGTTGTGCTGATCGGCATGGGTGCCTGCCTGCCCCTGCTTCGTCGTCGACAGCAATAGGTTCCGCGCCTCGACGCTGGATTTGGTTAAGCCGGTTCCGACATGGACCTGTGGAGTGTTTCATGCGTCCGACCCGCCGCCTGTCGCTGGGCAGGCGGCGGATCAAACGGGCAGTGGGGGTGTCGGGAGCTTGGGTTTATGGATGCCATGCGACCGAAACATGACTTCATGCCGTACGAGATGTCCTGTGAAACGCCAGAGACGGGTCGGATCGGACAAAAGGTCATTCAAAGGATCGCAACCATGCGGCAAGACAGGGCGCAGGGAGGCAATCTCGGTCGTGGCCCGTGGTTCGGCGTGACTTCCGGGTTCACGCTGATCGAACTCCTCG
>DNAS01000108.1:6263-8426 GCA_003485185.1 Phycisphaerales bacterium
TTCACGCTGATCGAACTCCTCGTGGTCATCGCGATTCTTTCTCTGCTGGTGAGTATCCTGATGCCGAGTCTACGGCAGGCCTTGGAGTTGGCACAAGATGCCGCATGTAAGGCGAACCTTCGGAATTACGGCTTGGGCATGCAGATGTATGTCCAGGACCAGGATGGCGTGATCCCCTACTGCAAGAACGGCAACTTGTACGTTCTCGATCCCAAGGCCGGCTACGACTTCGATCGTCCGATGACGCACTTAGCCCCCTATGTGCATCCGGACGTGGGCCCAAGGGGATCTGCCAATCCTTTGTATTGTCCGGCGGAATTCAAGAGCCATGATTTCTACAATTGGGCAAAAAATCTGTCTCCCACGGCGGCCGACTGGGAACTCATGCGGAAAGCAACGAGCAACTACGGCTCCAATTGGGCGATGGCCCCCTATGAGGATCCGGAACCTCGCGGGTCCGGCGTCGAAATTGACTGGGCGGAGGAGCCTGCCGCCAACATCGTGTATCTGGGCGACTGCAAGCTGGTCAAGGTCAGTCCTGTTTGGGACTGCAATGGAATCGGATATTTCAAGTGGTGGTATCTTGACACCGCCAACGACGAGCGGGCGTTCCGCCATCATGGGTTGGACAACTACGTGTTCCTTGACGGGCATGTGGCCCCGCACATGGAGTTGTCCAAGGCCAGCGCCAGCAGTCCCAACCGCGACATGGATCTGCCGCGGTTATGGTTCAAGGGGTATAAGTCTTTCGGAAAGTACAATCCGCCGTGAGATGTGAGCCCCCTCCGGTTCGCAGACTTCAGTCTACGCGAAAAGCTGCGCAGAAGAGCCATGGTATGGATTTAGATTCCGGCACCACACAAATGGCGCCATCGAAGGTGCCAGCGGAAAGGAAACAACATGCCGAGAGTGAGCGCGAGCGTCCTTCTGGTCAGCACTGCCATGGTGTCGGGCCTTGTCCGTGGAAGCATCCCCGCCTTCGCCGAGACAGGAGCGGCCGACAAGGTCCTGGTTGAAGCCAACACGATTAAAACCGCGACGTATTCCGTAGAGACGGATGGAAGTTGCCTGAAGACCATCCGCTTCAAGGATACGGAACTCTTTTCGAAGATGATCCGCCCAACCGTGCAACTGGGCGGAAAACGGCATGATCTGCTTCAAAACGCCAAGTCGGTGAACAGCAAAATTCAACCGAATGCCAACGGCGACCAGGCCGTTTATACGTGGCAGGGCAACACGGCGGGGGACGTCCCGTCGGAATTGAAAGTCACCGCCACATTCACGGCTAAGCGGATCGAGTACAATCTTGAGATTGCCGTTGACAAGGCGCTCGGCGAGGGCAAATTGTCCTGCGCCTTCACTCCGCTGCTCGACGCGATCAGGGGGAACGTCTGCACGATCGACGGAAAGAAGATCGCCTTGCCCGCTGAGGTTCCGCTGAAAAAATGGGTCGTATACGGACAAGGCAAGAAGATGCACTTCCGCACCGCCGCGGGAGACATGGGGCTGGAATATTCGCCGGTTTTTGCCCTGAGTTCGTATTCCTATCGGAACGCGTATGCCCAGAAGGACGAGCCGTATTTCACCCTTGGTTCCGGCGAGCCATGCATATTCGACGGGCAATTCCGGCAGACCGTCCGCATTGTCCTCACCTTTGAGGATACGGGCGCTCTCGATTCTGCACCCACCGCCAAAGAAGCGGAAGGTTCGCAGGAAAAAAAACGGGCCGCTGCCAGCAGGAAGACGCGGGGCGCGAGCAAGGAAACGTCCACCGTCACAATGGGTGACTACACGGCTACGTTGAAAAACGGTCTTGTGGATGAAATCCGCCGCGGCGACGTCAAGTTGTTCGGCGGTATGGTGCGGGTAAACCTCAACGTCGGCGGCAAGCGGCATGATTTGCTGGCAACGGCGGAAACATTGGAAAGCAAGACCGACAAGGGCGCCGAGAAAACCGTCTACACGTGGAAGGGACGCAATACGGACGCGGCGCAGGCCGATCTCGCCGTGATGGTCACATTTGCGCCGAAAAGCATCGAGTATATGCTTGTGATCCAGGGCACAACGGATGTGGGCAAGGCTACTCGGGTTCTGGTCTTCAGTCCCCACTTGGACGCCATCAAGGGCAGGATGTATTCCCTGGACGGCAACAAGGCGAACCTC
>DNAS01000108.1:8551-16206 GCA_003485185.1 Phycisphaerales bacterium
CAACAAGGCGAACCTTCCGGAAGACGTCCCCACCACGAAATTTCTCACGTACGGCGGAAGCACCGCCGGCACGATTCACCTGCGTACGACAGCGGGAGATATCGGACTGAAGCTCTCCCCGCCGTTTGCGCTTCAATCCTATGCCTATGCGGATCGTTGGGCCGGGAAGCGCGTTCCTTACTTCCTGCTCAGCAATTCGGAAGAAATCACGTTCGACAGCAAGTATCGTGAGGAGGTTCGTGTGGTCATCACGCTAGACGATTCCGGAAATCTCGACGAAGCGCCCAAGCCGATCGCGTTCGAAACTCCCGCGTTTCCTATCGAGACTCCGCACAGGATTCACGTAAATGCGGTTGCGCCAAACGCCGCGGATTCCAATCCCGGAACAGCGGAGCAACCGCTGAAGTCGATCAATCAAGCGGCGCAGTTGGCCACGCCCGGAACCCGAATTGTCATCCATCCGGGTGTTTATCGCGAAAGTATCGTCGTGAAGAACTCCGGGACCGCGGCCAAGCCGATTCTTTTTGAAGGCACCAAGAAGGGCGAGGTGATCGTTTCCGGAAGCGACGTCTGGAACGGCTGGCAGCCGGGAACGGACAAGGACGTCTATGTCCATCCATGGACGTTTCGATGGGGACTTGTGGCATATCCGCCTGGTTGGGAAGGCGCCGTAACACTCCAGGACATCGTCCGCCGGCGGGAGATGATCTTCCTTAACGGAAAACCGTTGCGGCAAGTGCTGAATCTCAAGAACTTGGAGCCGGAAAGCTTCTTCGTCTCGGAGGAGGAGAAGAAAGTCTACCTGCGGCTGCCAGCGGGCGCAAGCATGGATGGGGCGTCGGTGGAGGTGGCCACGCGATCGGCCCTGGCGACGGTTTCCGCGAAGCAATACGTCGGCTTTCGAAATCTGGTCTTCCAGCACGACAACACGCCTCTTCAAGGCAGCGCACTGCGGATTCAGAACAGCAGCAACATCCTCGTCGAAGACTGTGCGTTCTTGTGGAACAACTGGAGCGGCTTGGGCATCGCCGGATCGCGAGACCTCATCCTCAGACGGATCGACGCCTCCGACAACGGTGGCGCCGGCATTCTGGCCTTTCAGGTCTTCCGGTGCCTCATGGAGGACGCGGAAACCTCCCGCAACACTTGGCGGGGAGCCGCAGGGGGATTCACCGGTTGGGCAGTGGCCGGTGTCAAGCTGCTGCGCATCCACAATTGGATGGTAAGACGGCACCGAGCCGTCGGCAATCACTCGGGGGGGTTCTGGCTGGACTGCGACAACGAGAATCTTATGATCGAAGACTGCTATTGGGCAGACAACGAGAGTCGCGGCTGTTTTATCGAGCTGTCCCAAGGGCCGATCACCATTCGAAACACCGTCATCGCGAACAACGGGGGCCCCGGCCTGATTACTTCCAACTGCCGGAAGATCACCCTGGAGGGCAACACGTTCTACGGCAACCGCAGCAACGCGCAGATTGCCCCGCGGGGGGTCAAGGAGTTCTCCGAGTTGACCAATTACCGCACCCAGGAGCAATACAAACTGCGCAACGAGGAATGGGTGCTGAAAAACAACACGGTGGTTTCCACGGTTCTTCAAACTCCGCCTTTGAAAGTCAGCGGCCCCGGTTTGGAGCTGTTTTTCAAAACGCTAACGGCGTCCCGCAACCTCTATTTCTGTCCCGATCCCAATCAAGCGTTTGAGATTTCTGACGTGCGCATGTCCTTGGCAAAGTGGCAGGAAGCCTCAGGACAGGACCTGGATTCGTTATTCGGCGAACCGCGTTTTCGGGATGTCACAAAAGGGCGGTTTGATCCTGCGCCCGGCAGCCCGTTGCTGACGCGAGATTCGTGGGAAATCCGCAAGCTGGTCGGCGGTGCCAAGGACATCATGGCGGGGCTGGCGGAAGAAATGCTTCACGAGTCCAAGACCAACTGGGAAACTCCCTACGCGCTGGCGAAGGGACATCCCGACAGCGGTTGGCATGTCCTGGACCTTGCCGCCGCAGCCAACCGCGGCGTGTCCGCCAAGGGGCAGTTCTCGTGGATCGGGGTGATGCCGCTGGAGCACTTCGAAGCGGGGGAAAAACGCATCCACGGCGTTCCGTTCCGCATTCTGGATGAGGACATGAACAACGGCGCCGCCGCGATCGCCTTGCGAAGCGCCAAGCTGGACAAGCAACGCGATGGAACACCCTATCCCGACATGGTGGAAATCGGACTGCGAAAAAAGGCCAAGGCAATCTACGTGTTGCACGCCAGCGCCTATGCGGACACTCACGAGAAGATCGGACGATACGAGTTCGTATACAAGGATGGAACGACCGCTGGCGTGGATGTGGTTCCTTTTGGCAAGGCAAGCATCCATCTCGATGTCAACAATACCCTTGCGAGGGAGTCCAACATCCAGGATTGGTATCCCAGCAACCCACAGTTCGAGAATGAGAATGCAAAAAAGGTGATCGTTCTGGATCCGAAGAATCCATTGAAACATGTTCGTTATTTATACACGCTCCAGTGGGTGAATCCGCATCCGGACAAGGAGATCGCCGTCATTCGCCTGATGTCGGAGCCTGATAAGCACGTCATGCTCTTGGTCCTCGGCGTAACGGCCATGATGTAGAATAGATCCCTCTGGGGTGCAACAAACATAGATGACCGCATACGAAGAAACCACACAGCCGGAGCAGATTAGGAACCGGCCGGCACGAGACCGACGGACGCTTACACCTCTTTCGCTCGTGCAATCGCTGCTGATTGACGTGGACGACACGGTGGTGACGGCGCTGGGCGACCAAGGGCGGCGGGAAGACGGCCAATTCAACACCGCCAGCCTGTTCAACGTGCTTCAGTCAGCGGCCGTTCACGCCGGAAAGTTGAGCGCCGAGGAAACCGAGCGACGAATTCAGGCCGTCAAGGACCGTCTCCGATGGTGGGACTGGGGCGATTTCCTCCAAGCACTGGACCTGGATGCGCGGGAATTCTGGGAATACGCCTATCGGATTGAACGACAGTTTATCGGTGCGACCGGTCCGGAAGTTCCGCAGGCGCTGCGGCGACTGCGGCAGGCCGGTTTCCGCCTCTATGCCGCATCGAACAATCCCGATTCCGGCATCCGTCACAAGCTCAGGTTGGCGGGCATCACGCCCCCCGAAGGTCCGGAATCGCTGTTCTCCGGCCTGCTGGCAGTGTCCCGGCTCAAGGCAATGAAATGGGAGCCAGAGTATTGGACGCGGGCGCTGTCGCACATACGGCATGAGCCGCACGAGGTAGCGGTTGTGGGGGACAACCTTCATGATGACTTCGCGGTGCCGCATTCCGTCGGCATCAATTACTCGTTTATCCTTGTCCGCGAGCCCAAGCCCCTCCCCCGGAATCAAGATGGTGTATTGTTCGTGCGAAGCTTTGATGAAGTTGCCGAGGTGATCCTCTCATGATCGCCCTTCAGGGTCGGAAGGTTTTCATCGGCGGGTTTCATGACCATTGGGCGCGGGCCGACGCGGAAAACGGCACGCTGCTGCTGGCTGCGCTCAACTATTATCACTACGACTTCTGCGTCCTGATGGACGGTTCGCAGGCCTGCGCCCGCTGGCAGCAGGCGGCAGAGGCTTACAGCGACGGTCTGATGATCTATCCCGGCCACGAGGAAGGATACGGCTGGGGGCACGTGGTCACCATCGGCCGGCGCGGGTCCGCGCCCCGCTCGGACGAGCCGGACGCTGAGAGCGTCCTGACCCGCCTGCGCGAGACCAGCGAGATGGTGTTCCTGGCCCATCCGGCCTATCCGACGACCTGGCAGCAGATTGTCCAGGCGGGGCGCCTGGACCGGATCGTGGACGGCGGATGCGTGGACGGGGTGGAACTGACCGTCGAGCGGTTCTACTCCTCCCACGCCCGCAACGCGGAACTGGTGCGGTGGTACCAGGCCCGCGAGCAGGCCGGCCGGGCCACGCCCATCGTCGGCGGGTGGGACATGCACATGATGCAGCCGCTCCACCATCTGTCGGCCGTGCTCTACACGAACGAGAACCCCCCAAACGGGCACTACGAGACACCGTGCAGCAATCGCACGCTGGTCTTCGCGGAGGAGAACAGCCTTCCGGCCATCAAGGACGCGGTGATCCATTGCCGCACGGTGATCGAGGAGATGCCTTCGGGCCGGCTGGTCGGCCCGCGAGAGCTCGTGGAATTCCTGGAGCGCAGCGGCTATCGCGAGGCGATTCGCGAACGGGACCGCGAGCGGGATTCGATCACCCTGGAAGTCCCTGGCCGATGGGTGGTGGGCCGGCCGGGACGCTTGCGGGTGTCGCAGCCGGGCCGGCTGCGCCTGCCGAAGACCTTGACTTCTGCCGCGCCCCGACAGGCGGGGGAATCGGAAATCGCAATCCCGGCTGTGCCGACCGTGCTCGACCGCGACAGCGTGTATCTGCCGGTTTCGTGGCGCGGCGCGGACAGCGACGAGAGAATCTGGGGCGTGGAGGCGTCTCACCCGATTCGCCTGGAGATTCTCCCCTGGCTGGACGCGAACGGCGCGGCCGTGGAACTGCTGCCGCAGTTGCCGTTCGAGGGGGAAGTCCGCCTGCGGATTCCGGCCATCGACGTGGACGTCGAGCAGTCGCTGAGCAGCCGGACTCTCGTTCCCCTCGATGCGGCGAAGGGGACGGACCTTCCCCTCCATTACGAACTGACCGCCACGAACGCCAGCGGGCTCTGCCGGCGATACGCGGGGTTCCTCACGTTTGTCGGGGTGCGGCGGTTCCGCGACGACTGGTCGCGCGTGCCCGAGATCGGCGTGGATCGCCCGGAGTTCGTCCCGAAGTCCGCGTACGGTCTGGGGCGTCCGTGGCCTGGCGCGGGCGTCTTCTCGGCGCGGCTTCAGTTCGCCTGGGACGACGCGGCGTTCCGAATGCGGGCGACCGTTCGCGACGCGGTCCACTACCAGCCGTTCCGCGGGCATTACGCCTACAACGCCGATTGCCTGCAACTGGGGATCGACCCCATGCTGCGGCGGAAGGAACTGATCGGAAACGTCTACACGTTCAACCTGGCCCTGACGCAGGACGGCGCGGAACTGTACCGCGGATGGGCGCCCACCGACGAAGCCGGCGGTGACTTCCAACTTCCCGTCCCGGAGGTGTCGCTGGGCGATCGATACCTGCGGGTCATGCCGGTTGCCGACGGGTTGGTCTACGAACTGGCGCTTCCGTGGAGCGAACTGGCGCCGGTGAACGCCCGCCCCGGGCACCGCATGGGCGTCTACTACATCATGTTCAACAACGACGGCCGCGGGCTCCTGGACACCCTGCACTGGCCCGTGCCCATTTATGGCATGTGGCTGAACCCGCGGAAGTGGGGCATCCTGACACTCCTCGACGCAGAATGATCCGGCGCGGAACCCGTCCACGCCTCTCAACCGACCTGGTGGAGACCGAGAAATGCAGCTGTACCTCTGCGACAATCATTTACCGGACTTTGACGAGATCAGTTTCGAGGATTTCTCGCTGGCGCAGTGGGAGGAACTGCTGGTCGCCGCCCGCGTCGATTGCCTGATGTTGTACGGCAAAGACCACTGGGGCTGGTCGTACTACGACACGAAAGTAGGCCAACGGCATCCGAAGCTTTCCTTCGATCTGTTTGCCGAAACGGTGCGAATGCTCCGACGCAACGGCATCAGGCTGATGACGTATTACAGCATCGGGTTCGACAACCTGATGGCCACCACGCGCGACGACTGGGCGCTGCGGAAAGCGGACGGGCGGAAGCATCGCATTGGGCGGGAGACGTACCCCAAGTGGCATTCGTGTTGCTTCCACACGGGATACCGCGACTACTGCAAGGCCCAGGTCCGCGAGCTGCTGGAAGCGCATCGCGCGGATTTCCTGTTTTTGGACATCATCAAGCACGGCGGATACACCGGATTCGGGCAGGACAACCTTCCGCTGTGTTATTGTCCGGCCTGTGAGAAGAAGTTCCGCCAGCGCTATGGCATGGACATTCCCCGCGCGGCCGACGACGTGGCCCGCTTCCGCCGCGTCGTCCAGGACTGGGAGATGAACGTGCTGGACTACGAGATGGTCGACGAGATCACCTCCCTGGCCGAGTCGATCCAGCCGGGCATTCCCGTGATGTTCAACGAGACGGTTCACTTCGCCCAGCGGGCGCGCAACCGGATGAACGCGCACTTTTCGGAAGGGCGATACGGGTCGTGGCGCACGGCCGCGATGAGCCGCCTTCAGCGCCGGGCGCTGCACTACGGCCGGTCGGTGATCTCCTGCCATCCGACGGTCACGGCCTACGACGTTTCGCCGGTCGGGCCCAGCGCGCTGGCCGCGGCGCAGGTGGCAGCGTGGGATTGCGACCCGTTCCTCATGCACGGTCCGCAGGATTCGCGGGGGCGGATCGACACGAACTCGCTGAAGGGTGTGGGCCGGGCCTTCGCTGACCTGGCGAGGATGGACGAGTTGCTCGAGAACCGCCAGCCCATCGACGAGGTGCGCATCCTCGAGTCGGACCGCCAGAGGCTGCTCGACCCCGCAAACCACAGCGGGCCGGTGCTGGCGGCAATCGATTTCCTCACCTATTCGAAATATCCCTTCGGGCTGATTCGCGAGGAGGACCTGGACGGCCTGGCAGCGTCCGGCGCCAGGGCGCTGATCGTTCCGCGGGCGACCTGGCTGACGGAAGACGAAGCGCAGGCCGTCCGCCGCTTCGTCCGCGACGGCGGGCTGCTCGTTTGCGGAGAGGACTTCACCCTCGGCCGGTGCACCGGGCGGGAAGGACCGCTCGATCCGCTCGCGATGGGCGAGGACTTCCTGCTGGCCGACGTGATGGGCGTGAGTTTCGTCCGCCGCGACGACACCTACCGCCACAACCGATGGGGCGGATACCTGCGCGTCGGCGAGCATCCCATGTGGAAGTCCATGCGCGACACCACGCCTCCGCTGATGCCGCCGTGTTACGAAGTCACCCTCCGCCCGGGCGCGACCTGCGAGGCGGATCACCTGCGCCCGAGCATCGCGATGGCCATGGACCGCTGGGTGAACTGGTTCCCCCCGCCGCCCGGAAGGGAGCTGTCGGACGGCCCGGCCGTCGTGCTGAACCGCTACGGGAAAGGCACATGCCTGTACTTCGCCGCGCCGTACGTCGAGCCGAACGACGGTTCGCCCGGCGCCGAGGCGTTGGACTGGCCCCGGCGGTTTTTTAACGACATGCTCGAGACGCTGCTTCCCGCGCCGGCAGTCCGCCTGCACTCCGACTGCCCGGAACTGGTGGACGCCACCTACTACCGGCGCGACGGGGAGGTGATCGTCCACTGCCTCAACAAGGCCGCCGCCCACGCCGGCGACGGCGCCGCGCCGGTCAAAGCCGGCAGGCTGGTGCTCACCGGTCCGCTCGCAAACGCGGCGTCGGCCGTCATGGTTCCTTCCGGGCGCGAACTTGCGATCCGGCGCGAAGGCGATTCGCTGGTCGTGGACGTGCCGGAAATCGCCGTCCACGAGCTGGTCCACCTCCGCTTGCGCGACGGTTGTCCGTAACGGCCCCGTCGCGAGATCTCTCCGAAGCGTTTGGCAGAAGCCCGTAGCGTGACGGCGGCGTGTTCGATGAGAACCGCCGCCCATTTGCGTATCTCTTGCCGCTAGAGCATTTCACGTTCG
>DNAS01000115.1:0-139 GCA_003485185.1 Phycisphaerales bacterium
CCGTCATCTTGCTGCCCATCCCGCCCGAACCCAGCCGGCTGCGCGTCTTCGACACCACCGACAGCGACTGCTCGTCCACCTTCTCGATGACGTCGATCACCTTTCCGCCGTCCATCACGCCGTCGACGACGCTGAGCAG
>DNAS01000115.1:264-3080 GCA_003485185.1 Phycisphaerales bacterium
CGCTACCTCAACATCCGCAACACGCTGGTCGCCCTGGGCGAGTGGAAGACCCTGGCGATCCTGAACGAAAACGACGCCGTCGACGACGCTGAGCAGCACGAGCAGATCGGCCGCCAGCAGGTTCGCGACGTGCGCGGCGATGATGTCGTTGTCGCCGAAGCGGATTTCGTCCACCGCGACGGCGTCGTTTTCGTTCAGGATCGCCAGGGTCTTCCACTCGCCCAGGGCGACCAGCGTGTTGCGGATGTTGAGGTAGCGGGCGCGGTTCTCGAAGTCGTCGCGCGTGACGAGCACCTGGGCGACCTTGACGCCGTGGCGGGCGAAATGGTCGTGGAAGCTGCGCATGAGCTGGCCCTGGCCGACGGCGGCCGTCGCCTGCAACTGCGGCAGCGTGCGGGGACGCGCGGGAAGGTCCAGCTCGCCCATCCCCGCGCCGATGGCGCCGCTGGCGACCAGCGTGACCTCCACCCCCGACGCGAGGAGGCGTGAAATCTGGTCGGCCAGGCGGGCGATCGCTTCCATATCGCAGCGGCCTTGCGCGTCGCAGATCGCGTTGGTGCCCACCTTCACGACGATCCGCCGGGCGTTTCGAATGACGTTCTGTCGAATGGCCGTCGATGGCATGGCGTTGCTCGTTTTCTTTTCCGGGACGAACGCTTACGAAATTTCTATTTCAGCAGGGATACACGCGGATGAACGCGGATATCCGATCCATTTCCGGGTGCTTAAGAAGCCGATTCTTCCCGAACGGCAGCGGTTTTATTATTCAGGATCAAACGCCGGTATCCCAGCTTTGGTCGGCCGAAATTCAACAACAGTCCGACAGGCAACCGGGTCGCCTTAAGATAATTCAAGACCTGGGCAACGTATACAGGTTGATCTTCGGTTGTCGCCTTGACCTCGACCAGAACTGCACCGCCCACGATCATGTCGGCCACGTATTCGCCAACGGTCTGGCCGCGATAAACAACATGCAGCGGAACTTGGGTGTCCACCTTCAGGCCCGCGCCTTGCAGTTCGACCGCCAGCGCCCGCTCATAGACCTTTTCCAGGAAGCCGCATCCCAACGCGTTGGACACGTCAAATGCCGCCCGGATGATCTTTCCCGTCAGCAGGCCGTGCGGAACATCCTGCTTCATGATCCCACCCCACTGTTCTTTTCATCTATTTCTTATCTGCGTTGATCTGTGTTCATCCCTGCTTGAATTTCGTCCGTGGCGATGGCGCCGGGCGCAACGGCCGGCGTGCGCCCCAGGACGCGGCAGATCATCTCGACGTTTCGCCGGGTGGCGCCCTGGCGGGTGCGGATATATTGCTGGGCCTGTTGGCCGGCCTGGTCGGCGGCGGCCGGGTCGCTCAACCAGGCGTCCAGCGTCTGCTCCAGCTCGCGGGCGTCGGCGACGCGTCGGCAGCCGCTCGCGGCCAGCTCGTCTGCCTGCGGAAAGTTGAACGTGTGCGGCCCGAAGCACGTGGGCTTGCCCAGCGCGGCGGCCTCGATCATGTCCGAGCCGCCCATGGGCACGAGCGACCGCCCGACGAACACGCAGCTCGCCAGCGCGTAACACTTCCGCAGCTCGCCCATTGTGTCGCCCAGGAGGATGGCGTCGCGCGACACGTCGCCGGCAGCGCCGTCGGGGCGCTCGGTGCGGCGGACGAGGGGAAAGCCCGCGTCGCGGATTCGCCGGGCGACCTCGTCGAATCGCTCGGGCTTGCGAGGCACGACGGCCAGCCGCGCCGCCGGGTGCTTTTTCCGCAGGCGCGAGAAGACGTCCAACAGGATGTCCTCCTCGCCGGGCCCGGTTCCGCCGGCGACGATCAGGCGGTCGCTGCCAGCCAGGCCCAGCGCCTCGCTCAGCGCGTCGGCGCCGGCCACCTGCCCCGACGCCGGCGCGGTGTCGAACTTCAGCATTCCGGTCACGTGGATTTTGCCCGGCGCGACGCCCAGCGAGCGGAAGCGTTCGGCGTAGCTTTCGTCCTGGACGCCGAGGGCGGCTAGTCGGTTGAACAGGCGCCGCGCCAGCGGGCCCAGCAGGCGGTATCGCGGGTAGCCCTTGTCGGCGCTCATTCGCCCGTTGACCACGACGGCCGGCACGTTTCGCCGGTTGCACGCGCTCAGGAAATTCGGCCAGACTTCCCCTTCCATCAGCACCACCAGGGCGGGGCGAATGCGGTCCAGCGCCCGCCCGACGGCGAAGGAGAAGTCCAATGGCCAGCGGAACACCTGGTGCGCCGGCGCGAAGAGTTTTTGGGCGGCGGCCATCCCGGTTTCCGTCGTCGTCGAGACGACCACGCGGTAATCGGGCAACTGGCGGTGCAGTTCTTCCACGAGCGTCCGCGTGGCGTTGACCTCGCCGAGGCTCACGCCGTGGACCCAGATCGTCGGCTGCAGGCCGTAAAGAACCGGCACGCCGCCGAACCGCTGGGCGATGTCCTGCCGGTACCGCCCGTGTCGGATCATCCGGTACAGCCAGACGGGGCTGATGGCCACCAGCCCGGCCAGGTACGCGATGTCGAGCAGAAGACTCATCATCGCAACAGTATGCCCTGCCCGCAGCTTGCGGGCAACGGGAAACGCCCGGCCACGCTGCCGTTGGACGCGTTCGGGAGGACGCGGCGGAATGGTTTCAAGAGTTCCGCCCGTCCCGGCCGATAGTGGAGGAGGCACAAGGGGTGGGGTGTATGCGCCCCGTGGGCCTAAGATATTGGGCATGCCGCGGTCCGGCCTGGCTGCGGGAAAAAAAGTTAATGTTTGGCTTGACGTGCGGCCGATGTTAGGCTAACGTATGGTCCAAACAAAAGCCAAATACGAAGCGCTG
>DNAS01000115.1:3205-6983 GCA_003485185.1 Phycisphaerales bacterium
ATACGAAGCGCTGCCGGCGCCGAACCCGCAGTGGAAGGTCCGGCCGCCCGGGGTTTTGGGCGGGCCCGATCGACGAAAGGCAGTGGAAGCATGAGCGACCAACCGTTGTGCCAGTTCGGCCCCGGTGGGGATTTTGTGGCGCCGTATCCGCGCGGATGCAACCCGCTGCGGGCGGATGTGCCCGAGGCGAACCTGGGCGAGATCGCCCGGCGGTGCGGGATGATCCCCCCGCTGGTGAGTTTGGGCCCCGGCGGAATCCGCTGGCGCGGCCGGAGCAGGCCGCGGGTGTCGCTGCTGGCGGCGATGAAGGTCATCGTGGGCGGTTGGGTGCAGGCCCGTCGCCGCCGCGCGGCGGATGTTCGGCTCGCCGGCGCGGCGCCGAGACTGGCGCGGGGCGTGCTGGCGATTGCCAAGGCGCCCCTGGGCGAGGTGGCCATGCCCAGCCGCGACGCCGGGCGCATCGTGAGCGCCCCGGCTTCGTGCCTGGCAGCCAGGCCCGCCGCGCCGGGCGGCAGGAAGGAGAACGCGTATGCAACCCGTTACGCCGAGACAGTTGGAAATCCTCCGGTTCATCCGCGACTTCCGCAACCACAACGGCTATTCCCCGACGATGCAGGAGATTGGCGACCACTTCCATCTCACAAAGGTCACCGTGTTCGAGCACGTCGCGGCGTTGGAAAGAAAGGGCTGGCTGCTGCGGGGGGCCAAGCACAGCGCCCGCTCTTTGCAGGTATCTTCTGAGGCCGAGTTCCCCGACGAGAAGCCGACGCGCCTTCCGCTGGTGGGACGGATCGCCGCCGGCGTGCCCATCGAGGCGATCGAGGATCGCGAGGCGCTCGATTTGGAGGAGATGTTCGAGGCGCCGGGCGAGCGGTTCGCGCTGCGGGTCGCGGGCGACAGCATGATCGACGAGCAGATCCGCGACGGCGATTACGTCGTCTGCGAGCGCCGCACCGAGCCCCGCAACGGCGAGACGGTCGTGGCGCTGCTGGACGACGGCGACGCGACGCTCAAGAAGTTCTACCGCGAGCGGGGGCGCGTCCGCCTCCAGCCGGCCAACGAAAAGTACCAGCCGATCTACGCCGAATCGGTGAACGTGCAGGGCGTGGTCATCGGCGTCATCCGCCGCATGTGAAAAAACAAAACATTCACCACAGAGAACACAGAGGACGCAGAGAATTCAGAAACAGAAATTTCTTCTTTGTGCCCCTTGTGTCCTCTGTGGTGATTCTTATTTGTCTTGCAGGACACGCGGAACGCAAAAACACAAGCGCCGCCGAGGAGAGCCCGGCGGCGCCTTTTTTGCGCGCGGGTGGGGGAGTCCGCGCGCGGCAGTCTCAGGTCCGTCGGCGGCGCAGCAGCGCCGTCGCGCCCGCCAGCAGCAGCATGAGCGTCCCCGGCTCGGGAACGTTGGTCACATAGTCGTTCTGCAGCCACATGCTGTCCAGCGGGACGGCCACGTACTTCACCGTGGTTCCCCAGCCGTCCTGGCAGACGAACCATTCGTCCTGACCGTTGTTCTGGAATCCCGGCGTGATGTCGATGTATCCGACTCCCGCCACCGAGTGGGGGTCGGTGCTGGTGTCCCACGGGTACGGAGTGGCGGGGTAGGTCGCGAAACCGTCGATGGTCATCTGCGCCTGGGGCTTGGTAGCGTCCACCCAGTGCTCGAAGGAGCAGACCGCGGGGCGGTCGGCGTCGATCTCGGCCCTGTAGTTCTGCCACATCAGCGCCAGCGCGATGCCGCCCAAGGCGTCGGTCGCCACGGTGGTGTTGGGGAAAGCGTTCTTGACGATCCCCGTTCCCGCCGCGGGCCCGGCCGGCGGGTAATCGTTGTCCGTCCAGGAGGTGGTCGCGTAGTTGAACAGCCCCGGCGCGATGTTCGCCAGGGCGGTGCTGCCCGCGTTAGGCGGGAAGGGAATCGGCGGGCCGAGCCCCTGCCACGTGCCCGTGTTCATGAACCAGCCCATCTCGACCATCCCGTCATGCCAGAGCCCCTGCTCCCACGTGCCGCCCGTAGCCGGGTAGCCGGGAGTCAGGTTGAACGCCTGCCGGTCGGTCAACCCCACGCAGTTGTTGACGTCCTCCCAGTAGCCCATGACGTTGGCGCCGGCCGTCGGGCTGCACCAGAGCGGGTAGCCCACCACGCCATACGACAGGGGCTGGTTCCAGTCCGGCACCTGGAGAATCAGGTTTCCGGGCAGCGCCCAGGCCGTCGCCGAAATCGACAGGACCGCCACGAAACAGAACAGCCGGGTTCCAAAAGAAATGCGTAATCGTCTCATCCGAGGTCTCCTTTTCGAGCCGGGGACATGGGGGCGGGGAGCCGGCGGCTGGGCCCCATGAACACACCAGCCGTCCGCGCATCTCTGCATCAGAAGCCCTGAGCCGAGCCTGGCCGGAGCGCTGCCCCAGCCGAAACGAGCCTCCTTCCATCTCTATGCGCGTCCTCGTTGCCTCTGCGGCAATTATTCGGGCCGAAAACGGCGGATTTCAAGGGCGGCAGGACTGACGCGCGTGGGGAACCTCTTCTTACCTTTGTCTCAAGCGGCACTTACCTCCAAGGCGAAACGCGGGATTGCCGCAAAAGACGCCGCGGGAAAACAAACGAGGTTCCACATCAGGAAGCGCCGAAGAGCCTCTCGGCGAAGCGTGCATCGATGGCGGCCAGAGGCACGCGAGGTCGGCCCAAGCGGGCGTCGGGCTTGGCGGCGCCGTGGAAGTCCGATCCGCCGGTGACGCACAGGCCGTACTTGCGGGCAAGGTCCAGGCACCGGCGTGTCATGGCGGCGTCGTGGTCGGTGTGATAGACTTCGATGCCCTCCAGCCCATGGCGGAGGAATTGCCGGACAAGCCGCTCCAGCTGGGCGCGGTTTCCGCAGCCCAGTTGCACGGGATGGGCGAGCACGGCCAGCCCGCCGGAGTCGCGGATGGCGGCGATGGCCTCGGCGGGCGAGGGCCTCTGGCGCTCGACGTAGGCCGCCGCTCCCCGCGCGAGGTATCGCTGGAACGCCTCTGCGGTGTCGCGGACGACGCCCTTTCTCCGCAGGGCCTCGGCGATGTGCAGCCGGCCGAGGACCTCGCCCTCGCTGCCGACGGCGCCGGCTGCGGCGCGAACGTCGTCCATGTCGATTCCCACACCCATCGCCACCAGCTTGGCGACGATTTTCGGATTGCGCGCGTCGCGCGCGGATCGCAGGAACTGCGCCACCGCGCGCACCGGCGCGGAGCGCTCGTCGATGCCCAAGCCCAGGATGTGCAGCGTGCCGGAAGGCGGCTCGGCGGAGATCTCGATCCCAGGCACGAACCGCAGCGCGGGGAACTTCGCCGCTTCGGCGCGGGCGGGGGCCAGCCCGTCGATCGTGTCGTGATCGGTCAGCGCCACCGCCGCCAGGCGGCGCGCCTCGGCCAGGCGGATCAGTTCCTCCGGCGTCACCTGCCCGTCGGAGGCGGTGCTGTGGGCGTGCAGATCAACGAACCTTCTCATGGTCGATCAGTCCACGGCAAGGTGGGCGAACAGGGCCGTGGACAGGTATCGCTCCCCGAAGCTGGGAAGGATGACGACGATCGTCTTGCCCTTGTTTTCCGGCCGGGCGGCCACCACGCTGGCGGCCTTCAACGCCGCGCCGGAAGAGATTCCGACGAACAGCCCCTCCTCGCGTGCGGCGCGGCGGGCCCAGTCCAGCGCTTCCTCGTCGTCGATGGGGAGAACCTCGTCGACGACGTCGAGGTTCAGCACGCGCGGGACGAACCCCGCGCCGATGCCCTGGATCTTGTG
>DNAS01000115.1:7122-7462 GCA_003485185.1 Phycisphaerales bacterium
GCCGATGCCCTGGATCTTGTGCGCGCCCGGCTGGGCAGGCTTGCCCTGGCGCGTCTGCGTGAGCACGGGGCTCTGCGCCGGTTCGACGGCGACCGTCCGGACGGAAGGCTTGCGCTGCTTGAGCACCTCCCCGCAGCCGGTGATCGTGCCGCCGGTCCCCACGCCCACGACGAGGATGTCGACGGCGCCGCCGGTGTCGTTCCAGATTTCGACGGCCGTCGTGCGCCGGTGCACCTCCGGGTTGGCGGGGTTGTTGAACTGCTGGGGCACGAAGCTGTCGGGGATTTCCGTGCGCATCTCCTCGGCGCGGTGGATGGCGCCGGCCATTCCCTGGGCGGCG
>DNAS01000115.1:7613-7785 GCA_003485185.1 Phycisphaerales bacterium
CGCCGGCCATTCCCTGGGCGGCGGGGGTGAGCACCACCTCGGCGCCGAGCGCGCGGAGCACCTTGCGCCGCTCGACGCTCATGGAATCGGGCATGGTGACGATGCAGCGGTACCCGCGGGCGGCGCAGACGAACGCCAGCGCGATGCCGGTGTTTCCGCTGGTCGGCTCGAT
>DNAS01000003.1:0-153 GCA_003485185.1 Phycisphaerales bacterium
CGCCTTCGGATACAACTTCGAGGGCGCGCTCCAGGAATACACCCTGTTCGACGAGCGGATCGTGATCGAGCCCGACACGGGCGAGCGGTACCTGATTCCCGCGCCCGACGGCCTGAGCGCGTCGGCGGTGGCGCTGGTCGAACCGTGGGCGTG
>DNAS01000003.1:369-584 GCA_003485185.1 Phycisphaerales bacterium
CGGCAGGCTGGCCGTCGTCGCCGACGCGGGGGCGAAGATCGCCGGATTGGCGGAGTGCTTCGCCCGCGAAGGCGCGCCCGCAGCCGTCGCCGCCTGCTGCGCCGACGAGGCCCAGAAACAGGCCCTCGCCGCGCTCGGCGTGCCGGTCGAGTTCGTCGCGAGCGTCAATGAATTGAAGAACGAATCGTTCGACGACGTGGTCTACTTCGGCGCCG
>DNAS01000003.1:765-986 GCA_003485185.1 Phycisphaerales bacterium
GACCATCGCCGTGCTGAACGACAAGGCGGCCGTCGGCGGGATCGTCTGCCTGGTGCTCGGCGGGCGGAAGATCGGCCGGCCGGTCTCCGTCGGCGTGGGGCGCGTCCACTACGCAGCCACGCGCTGGATCGGCACGCCCGGCGGCAGCGCCGCCGACGCCTACCGCACCATCCCCCCCACCGGCGAGCTGCGCGCGGGCGACCGCGCGATCGTCGTCGGCG
>DNAS01000003.1:1153-1588 GCA_003485185.1 Phycisphaerales bacterium
CGACCGCGCGATCGTCGTCGGCGCGGGCGGGCCCATGGGGCAGATGCACACCATCCGCATCCTCTGCTGCGGCGCGGACAACCTCTCCGTCACCGCCACCGACGTGGACGACGCGCGCCTCGAATCGCTCCGCGCCAAGGCGGCCCCGCAGGCTGCGGCGCGCGGCGTGCCGCTCCGCATCGTCAACACGCAGAAGAACCCGCTGCGCGAAACGTTCAGCTACTTCGCGCTGATGGCCCCGGTGGGCCAGCTCGTCGCCGACGCCATCGCCGCCAGCGCCCCCGGAACGCTCATCAACATCTTCGCGGGCATCCCCCTGCCCACAAAACACGAGCTGGACCTGGACACGTACATCGCGCACGGCTGCTTCATGTTCGGCACCAGCGGTTCGCGCATCGAGGACATGCGGATCGTGCTGGAGAAGGTGGCCGCCGG
>DNAS01000003.1:1777-1953 GCA_003485185.1 Phycisphaerales bacterium
CGGCTCGACACGAACTGCTCGGTGGACGCCGTCAGCGGGATGGCCGGCGCGGTCGACGGGATCGCCGCGGTCGAGAACCGCCGGATGGCGGGCAAGATTCTCGTCTACCCCGCGCTGCACGAGACGCCGCTGATCCCGCTGCACGAGCTGGGCAAACGCTACCCGTCCGTCGCGGC
>DNAS01000003.1:1965-2263 GCA_003485185.1 Phycisphaerales bacterium
AGCGTTGTGTGCTTGAGGGTGTCCGCACGCAATCGAACGAGATGAGCGAGTTGCAGGTCATCGACGTCGGCCCCTGCCCTTACGCCAGGGCGCTGAAGCTCCAGGAGGCGCTCGTCGATCGCGCCGTCGCCGACGAGACGTTCCCGCCCGCGCTGGTGCTCGCCGAGCACGTGCCGCCGGTTATCACGCTGGGTCGCTCCGCCGACGAGGGCAACGTGCTCGCGTCGCGCGAGGCGCTGGCGAAGGCGGGCGTCGAGGTGTTCCCCGCCAGCCGGGGCGGCGACGTCACCTGGCACGG
>DNAS01000003.1:2426-2792 GCA_003485185.1 Phycisphaerales bacterium
CCGGGGCAGATCGTCGGCTACCCGATCGTCCGCCTGGCGCAGCGAGGCCACGACGTGCGACAATACCTGCGCGACCTGGAGGAGGCGATCCTCCGGACGGCGGCGCGGTTCGATATCGCCGCCGCGCGGCGCGACGGGCTGACGGGCGTGTGGGTCGGGCGGGAAAAGCTCGCCGCCATCGGGGTGGCCGTGCGGCGATGGGTGGCGTACCACGGGTTTGCGTTGAACGTCTCGCCCGACCTGTCGGGCTTCGCGCACATCGTGCCGTGCGGGCTGACGGGCGAGGGCGTCACGAGCATGGAGCGTATTCTCGGCCGGGCCGTCCGGACCGCCGAGGTCAAGCCCGTCCTGCTGGAATGCCTGGCC
>DNAS01000003.1:2918-17179 GCA_003485185.1 Phycisphaerales bacterium
GAGGTGTTCGCGTTCGATCGCCTCGTTCCGACGGAGGCACGCGCGTTTGGATTCTGACGGGAAAACCTCCCGCCGGCGGTTTCCGCCGTGGCTGACCAAGCGGATCGCCGGCAGCACCGCAGCCGACGAGGTGGCGGCGATGCTGCGCGACCTGGGGCTTTCGACGGTCTGCGCCTCGGCCCGCTGCCCCAACCAGCACGAGTGCTTCTCGCGCCGGACGGCTACCTTTTTGATCCTGGGCGACGCCTGCACCCGCTCGTGCCGGTTCTGCGCGATTTCGCATCGCCCGCCCGCCCCGCCGCGGGACGACGAGCCGAGGGCGGTGGCCGAGGCCTGCCAGCGCCTGGCGCTGCGGCACGTGGTGCTTACCTCCGTCACGCGGGACGACCTGCCCGACGGCGGCGCGGGACATTTCGCCAAAACGATCCGCGCCGTGCGCGAAAGGCTCCCCCGCGCGATCGTCGAGGTGCTCGTGCCCGACTTCCGCGGCGATCATGCCGCCGTCGAGACGGTCGTGCGGGCCCGGCCGGACGTGTTCAACCACAACGT
This sequence comes from Phycisphaerales bacterium, assembly GCA_003485185.1. Taxonomy (GTDB): domain Bacteria; phylum Planctomycetota; class Phycisphaerae; order SM23-33; family SM23-33; genus UBA12270. The sequence continues at coordinate 3,468 of DNAS01000003.1, forward strand.
TGAGACGGTCAGCCGCCTCTACGGGCTCGTCCGCCCGCAGGCGGACTACCGCCGCAGCCTCGACGTGCTCGCCTTCGCCAAGCAGGCGGCCGACGCGAAACTCCACACCAAGAGCGGGCTGATGATGGGCCTGGGCGAAACGCGCGACGAGGTGCTGGCCGTCTTCGCCGACCTGCGGGCGGCTGGGTGCGACATCCTGACCGTCGGGCAGTACCTGGCCCCCTCCGACGCGCACGTGCCGGTCGCACGGTTCGTCGAGCCGGGCGAGTTCGACGAGTTGGCCCGGATCGCCCGGGAACTGGGCTTCCGGTCCGTCGCGTCGGGCCCGTTCGTCCGCAGCAGCTACCGCGCGGAAACGGTCTTCCGGGAAGCGGAACCGACGTAGGCGGGCAACTCCACTGCCCGCCCTATTCGCCAATATCAATCACATCGCTTTGAGGACGACGATGGTCAGGTCGTCCAGGCGGGTCTGGAGTCCGGCAAAGCGGCGCATTTCCCACAGGACGTGCTTGGCGATCCCCTCGGCGTTTCGTCCCATCTCGATGGCGGCGAGTGCGGCCTTCTCCACGCGCTCGCGCCCGAAGGGGACATCCTCGAAGTTCATCGCCTCGCTGAGCCCGTCGGTGTAGGCGAAGACCACGTCCCCGCCCTGGAGAATGAAGGCGTCGTGCCCGAAGTGCATCTCCGGGTCGATTCCGAGCACCCCGCCTCCGGCGCCGAGGTGGCAGACCTTTCCGCCGCGCAGCAGCAGCGGCGGCATGTGCCCGGCGTTGGCGTAGGTCAGGCGGCGCGACGACTGGTCGAGCACGGCGTAGAACATCGTGGCGAAGTCGCTGCTGAGCGTGTCGCCGCAGAGGTCGCGGTTGACGCGGCGGAGCACCTCGGACATGTCGTAGATGTTCGACGCGTGCGCCCGCAGCGACGCCCGGATCGACGCCATCAGCAGCGACGCGCGGACGCCCTTGCCCACGACGTCGCAGATGGCCAGGCCATGGTTGTCCGGCGGGAGGTGGATGAAGTCGAAGAAGTCGCCCCCCAGCTCCAGGCTGGGCACGTAGATCGTCGCCAGCTCGAAGCCGGGGATCCGCGGCGGCCGGCTGGGGATCATCCGCTTCTGCACGTCGGCGGCCATGCTCAGCTGCCGCTGCACGTTGGCCGACCGGATGGCCTCCTGGTAGAGCCGGGCGTTGACGATGGCGGCTGCGGCCTCGCCCGCGATGGCCTGGAGCAGCGAGACCTCGAACCAGTCGAAGACGTGCTTTCGGCTGGAGTAGACGCGGATCATGCCCTCGGGCCGACCGCGGTAGATCAGCGGGGCGCACAGGGCGCTGACGATGCCCTCGCGCCGGGCCTCGGCCGGATAAAGCACGCGCGGATCGGTCCGCTCGTCGGCGATGTAGACGGGTTTGAGCGTGCGGATCGCCTCCTGGTCGATGAGGCTCTGGGAGATCAGGATCGGGCCCTTGTTGAGGTAGTCGCTGGAGAGGTTCGCGACGGCCTTGACCAGCAGCTCGCGCCCGTCCTCGCTGAGCAGGCGGATGGAGCACGCCTTCATCCCCAGCGCGCGGACGACCGTCTGGGCCACCAGGTCCAGCAGCCCCTGGAGGTCGCGCTGGCCTGTGAACTCCGAGGTCAGGCGGTACAGCGTCGCCAGTTCCTCGATGCGCGTGCGGAGCTGGTCCTCGCGGTCGCAGAGCCGCGCGACGATGGCGGCCATCAGGCGCAGCAGCCTGGCCGTCCACGGCGCGGCGCCGGGACCCCCCTGTCCGGGGAGCGTCTCGCCGGCAGCCGCCACCTCCTCCGGCGGAATCCGCACCCGCCCCACCACCTGGTCGCGAAGCACGACCGGGACGTCCAGACCGCTGTCCAGGCGGGGTTTGCGGCGTTTGGCCTTGGCGATGCGCTGCCCGTCGGCCGTCTCCAGCGCGGCGTCCCAGTCGCTGCGGACCGCGTAGGCCCGCACGAACGCCTCGCCGTCCGGACGGCAGATCCGCACCGGCGCCTGCGCCACGGCGGAGAAGGCGTCCTGAAGCTTCCGGAGCGTTTTTTCGTCGAGATAATCGCTTAACGTCTTCACGCAATGCCCCTTGTGAGCCCTCGCGGCGAGACAACAGTTTCCGAGCAGGCATTGTAGACTTTCCCGCGCCAGGGGCAAGAGTCCGCCGGGACGGCGCGGCCGGGGAAGGATTTTTCCCCTCGCGGTATCTCGTTGTGCGCCCTGCGGCTGCGGGGGTACAATCCCGTTCGTGACACGGGAACCACTGGTCCTCGACGGGGGCGTCGGCGAAGGCGGCGGGCAGATTCTCCGGACCGCCGTCGCGCTGTCGGCCGCCTTGGGCACGCCCGTGACCGTTCGCCCCATCCGCCCGCGCCGCAGTCCGCCCGGACTGCGGGCGCAGCACCTGGCGGCAGTCCGGGCCGCTGCCGCCGTTTGCGACGCCGAATGCGCGGGCGCGGAGATCGGCTCTCCCGAAATCACCTTCCGCCCGCGCTCGCCGCGCAGCGGGCGATACGAGTTCGACGTGGGCACTGCCGGCAGCACCACGCTGGTCTGCCAGACCGTCCTGCCCGCCCTGATGCTAACGGAGGGAGATTCCACCGTGACCGTCACCGGCGGGACGCACAACCCGCTGGCGCCGTGCTTCGAGTACCTGCGCGACGTGTTCGCACTGCCGGCGTCGGCCGCGAACCTCCAGGCGTACTTCGCGATGGACCGCGCGGGGTTCTACCCGGCCGGCGGGGGCGAGATGTCGATGCAGGTCCGCGGCGTGGAGTCGGTGGAGAACCTCGCGCCGCTGCGGCTGGCGTCGCCGGGGACGCTGCGATACGTCGAGGGCCTGTCGGCCGCTAGCGCCGAGCTGCCGCGCCACGTCGTGGAGCGCCAGCTCGCCCAGGCGCTGGGGCGCCTGGCGAAGGAAGGGCTGCGGGCGTCGATCGAGGAGGCGTCGTGGGAGACGCGCAGCCCGGGGACGGTCGTCTTTCTCCGCGCGGTGTTCACGCAGTCGGTCGGGGGCGCGTTCGCGCTGGGCGAGAGGGGCAAGCCTGCCGAGCGCGTCGCCGACAAGGCGGCCGACGCCCTCCTGGCGTTCCTCCGCAGCGGCGCCGCGCTCGACGCGCACGCGGCCGACCAGTTGCTCACGCTGGCGGCGCTGTGCCCCCACGAGAGCCAGTTCACCGCCCAGCGCGTCACGAGCCACCTGGAGACCAACGCCGAGGTCGTCCGCCGGATGACGGGGCGGGCGGTGCGCATCGAGGGCGCGCCGGGAAAGCCCGCGCGCGTCACCGTCGAGGGGCTCTGATCCGGCGCAAGCAAGACCCCGCGAAGGGGTGGCACGGCTTGCTTGCAAGCCGTGTTCTCTGCGAATTCAGGCAACACGCTTTGCGAGCAAAGCGTGCCACCCATCCGCGAGAATCACCGTCGAGGGGCTCTGAGCCGGCGCAAGCAAGGCCCCGCGCGGGGCGGGGCCTTGTCGATGCGTGCAGGATGAATTTCCGCGCCGTGCCGCGTCAGGCGGATTCCTTCTTGACCTTGCGGGCGGCGAAGAGAGTCGCCTTGGACTTGTCGGCGACCATCTCGGCCGTGATCTTGTACTCCGCGCCCTCTTCCTTGTGCTCGGGCAGGTCGTACATCATCGCGAGCATGAGGTTCTCGACCTCGGCCCGCAGCGCCCGCGCGCCCACGTCGCGCGCCATGGCCTTGCGCGCGATGGCCCGAAGCGCCTCGTCGGTGAACTCCACGCGCGTGTTCTCCAGCTCGAAGAACTTCTGGTACTGGCGGATCATCGCGTTGCGCGGTTCGGTGAGGATGCGGACCATCGCCTCCTCGTCCAGCGCGTCCAGCGCGGTGATGCACGGCAGGCGCCCCACGAACTCGGGGATCATGCCGAAGTGCACGAGATCGTCCGGTTGGACCTGCGCCAGGACGTTGGTGTGGCCGGTGGGCGACTCGTCGGCAGCGTCTTCCGAGCCGAAGCCGATGAGCTTCTTGCCCAGGCGCTTCTGGATGATGTCCTCCAGCCCGGAGAACGTCCCGCCGCAGATGAACAGGATGTGCGTGGTGTCCAGCTGGATGTACTGCTGCTCGGGGTGCTTTCGCCCGCCCTGGGGCGGCACGTTGGCGACCGTGCCCTCGAGCATCTTCAGCAACGCCTGCTGGACGCCCTCTCCGCTGACGTCGCGGGTGATGGAGACGTTCTGGCTGGTCTTCCCGATCTTGTCGATCTCGTCGATGTAGATGATGCCTCGCTCGGCGGCCTCCAGGTCCCAGTCCGCCGCCTGGAGCAGCTTGAGCAGCACGTTCTCGACGTCCTCTCCGACGTACCCGGCCTCGGTGAGGGTGGTCGCGTCGCCGATGGCGAACGGGACGTGCAGCACGCGCGCCAGCGTCCGCGCCAGCAGGGTCTTTCCGCATCCGGTGGGCCCGAGCAGCAGGACGTTGGACTTGTCCAGTTCGACCTCGTTGGTCTCGTCGCGGTCGGCCTGGGTGAGGCGCTTGTAGTGGTTGTGCACCGCCACCGACAGCACGCGCTTGGCGAAATCCTGGCCGATGACGTACTGGTCGAGGAATTCCTTGATCTGCCGCGGGGTGGGGATCGTCGCGAACAGCGGTTTGGTCTGCGACGTCTTGCGCTGCTCCTGGCGGACGATGTTGTGGCACAGCTCCACGCAGTTGGAGCAGATGCTCACGCCGTTGGGCCCCTCGACGATGGGGCCGACCTCGTCGCCGCCGCGCTGGCAGAAGCTGCACACGCGCGCCCGCTTCCGCGGGGGCGTCGGGCCCCTGCCCTTGTTGTCCCCACCACCGCCGTTGCCGTCTGTTGCGCTCATTTCCGCTCCCGATCCGGGCGCACAGAGGGCCCTTCCGGACCCCTGCCGCCATGATTCTTATCGTCATTTCCCGCCGCCGGCGTTACTTGCGATTTCGATCCGGCGGACGGTTCGCCCAGTCCCAGCGCCGCGTGCCGCAGGCGACGGTACTCTTCATCGGTCAATTGCCCCGCCCGGTGAAGCTCCCGAAGCTCCTCGAGGGAAAAACTCGACCGCTTCTCGTCGATCCGGGCGTTGGCCCGCGACCGCAGACGCAGCAGGATAGGGATACCCACCAGGCAGGCCAGAATCAAGACGCCGCTCCAGAGCAGCACGTCCGATTGCCCGTTGTCCGTCTTGGCCAGAATTGTAAGCGCCGCGAGACCCACGACCTGCATTGTAGTGCAACGGCGGCGTAATTTCGCGCATTTTTCGCGCCGCACTCGCTGGACCGCGCCGCGGCGCCTACCCGTCCCGCCGCTCGCGCAGTACAATGACTCCGTGGGCGACGAGACGGACAGTCCGCGGTTCTTCTGCGACGCGATGCTCGGCGGCCTGGCCCGCTGGCTCCGCGCGGCCGGGTACGACGCCCTCTACGAATACGGCATCGACGACGGCGAGTTGGTCCGCCGCGCCGCGGCCGAGGGCAGGACGATCCTGAGCTGCGACGGTCCGTTGTTCGAGCGGAACGTCATCCGCAGCGGGCAGGTGCGATCCCTGTACGTGCCGCAGCAGTCGGCCAAGCACGACCAGCTCGCTTTTGTCCTTCGCGAATTGAAACTGCCCCTCCGTTCGTCGCGGTGCATGGCGTGCGGCGGGGAACTGGCCGAACTGCCCCGCCACGCCGTGCTGGGCGAAGCGCCGCCGCTGGCCTTCCGCCACTGCGAGCGGTTCTGGCGATGCGCGCGATGCGGAAAGCTCCTGTGGCGCGGGACGCACTGGCAGAAGATCACCCGCCGGCTGGCCGAACTCGCCCTCTCCGCCGGGGAAGATTAATCCAGCATTGAGGGTGGCCCGGCTTGCCTGCAAGCAGTGTCCTTATGGCATGACAGCGTTTTCTCTGGCGACGGCGACAGCAGGCGGATACAAGAAACGCCGTGATCGCACGTTCCCCACGAGGACCGACATGAAGCTCTCCCGAAAGAGTGAATACGCGTGCCTGGCCCTGATCGACCTGGCCGAGAACTACTCCCAAGGGCTCGTCAAGGTCGCCGACATCTGCCGCCGGCAGGAGATTCCCAAGAAGTTCCTCGAGCAGATCCTCCTGCTGCTCAAACACGCCGGGTACGTCCAGAGCACGCGCGGGGCCGAGGGGGGATACCGCCTGGCCAAACCGCCCGAGAAAATCTCGCTGGCGGACATCCTCCGCCTGATGGACGGCGCGCTGGCGCCGGTGGAATCCGTCAGCCGGTACTTCTACGAGCACACGCCCATCGAGCGCCAACCCAAGCTCATCGAACTGTTCCGGGAAATCCGCGACTCCATCGCCGAGCGCATGGAAAAGACGACGCTGGCGGACCTGATCTGATTCGTAGCCAGTAGCCCGTAGCCGGGAGCCCGTCTGGGCGAACCTCTCAGCGATTTTCCCCGGCGGCGCGAAGGAAGGATTTCAACTGGCTGTAATCGTTTCGCCAGGTGGTGTACAGGACCCCCGCCGCCCCGCCGGCCTGGTCCGCATCCTTCAGCCAATTCACGATCGCGCGGGGGTCGGCGTCGTAATACCCGGCCAGGACTTGCGGATTCCCCAATGCGGCAAAGTGTTTCAGCGACTCGACGCGCCCCTCCCCGTGCCCGTGCCAGTTCACGACCGTCACGTCTTTGGGCAGGCCCTTCCACGATCCATGCCACGGGCCATCGCCCCGGACCAGGTAGTACCGCCCGGTCTTTCGTGCGTTGTGGAAGGGATCGAACATGTCGGACCAGACGAAGATCGGCTTGCCGGGATCGGCTTTGCGGAGGATCGCGGCGCAGCGGGCGACGTTTTCGGCCAGCACGTCCCCCGCCGTCTTGCCGTGCTTCTGGAAATACGGTTCCCATCCCTGCACGCGAATCTCGTCGTGCTGCATGAAATATCCGTCCGGCTGGAGGTGCTCGCGGACCTTCCGGGCCTGCCAGGCGAGGATCTCGTGGACTTTTTCCTCGGACAGGTCGCAGGCGACCTGACTGCCATGGATCAGGGCGGTGTGGTAATAGCTGACGAGAACGGTCTGGCCCTCCCGGAGCCGGCTGGCGGCGGGCACGGTCATCGCCGGCGGCTCGTGCCAGGCCTCGAACCCGCCCGGCCAGGGAACCACGCCCAGTTTCGGGTCGCGCGCGCCGTCGAAGTCCTTGCCCTCGACGTAGACGGTTTTTCCGTCGGCGCTGGTGACGGTCAGCGGCGCGCCGTCGCGCCGCACGACGTTGGTCAGCCCGGCCGGCCCGATCCGCACGTCGTCCCACCAGATTTTGCCCCCGCGCCCGCCCCAGACGCCCAGGTAGAGGTTGACGCGGGTGTTTTCCAGGCTGTTGAACGTCACGTCGACGCGCTTCCAGTCCTGGGTTCGCCTGACGGCGGGCTGGTAGTAGTTCAATGAGACGCCGCCCTCGCCCAGCACGGCGATTCGCACCTCGCCGGCGGATTCGAACTCCTGCGTGCGCACCCAGGCCGAAACGTGGTAGTGCCGGAACGGCTGGACCGCCAGCGCCTGGCAGATGCGCCCGTGCCCGTGCCGCGGGCTGTATTGCCCGATGTTCTCCAGGCGCATCGACGCCTTGCCGTGGCGCTTCACCTCCGTGTCGAGGAAGGAAATCTTTCCCGGCTCGTCGGCCCAGTTCCACCCGGACGGCTTGTTGCCGCGGTAGTCCTCGAAGCTGCCGTTGGCGATCCGGCACGGGTCGTCGGGCACGAGCTTTCCGCCGCCGACGACAAACGGCGCGTCGCGGACCGGCAGGCCCGCGGCCAGGTTGGGGTCGTGCGCCAGCAGGCCCTCGGAGTATCCGATGGGAAACACGCACGCGATGCACTGGAGCTTGAGCCTGCGGCACGCGTCGCGCACCTTGCGGACGTTGGCGAGGTAGCGGTCCGGGAGGTCGTCCCACCGCATGAACTTGCTGTCGGCCAGCACCACGCCGTTGTAGCCCGCGGCTGCGGCGCGCTCCAGCAGGCGGACGGCTTGCTCGACGTTTTTGTCCACCAGGAGGTTGGTGGCCAGGTACATCCAGCGGTAGCGCGTCTGGGCGCGGGGCGGTTGGGCGCGCCCGGACGTCGCGGGCAGAAGCGCGGCGGCAAACAGCGCCGGCAGCAGGAGAAGAGGGGCGAGACGATTGGCGCGGGCATTCATGGGGTTCCCCTTTCTCGCCCCGTTCGGTTCAGTCGCGTAGTTCGACGTTCCAGTACGCCACGTCGAGGAACTGTTTCCACGACTGGTATTTTTCACTGGTGAGCTTGACGGTGACGACCGGGGAGCGCTTGGGCTTGACGGGCTCGGCGACGAGCTTCATGTGGGCCTCGCCCGGGGTGCGTCCGCCCTTGTGGACGTTGCACTTGACGCAGCAGCAGACGATGTTGGTCCAGTCGGTTCCGCCGCCCCGGCTGCGGGGCACCACGTGGTCCAGCGTCAGCTCGGACGTGGAGTACTTGCGCCCGCAGTACTGGCAGCGGTTCCCGTCGCGGGCGTAGATGTTGCGCCGGTTGAACTTCACCGGCTGGCGGGGCAGGCGGTCGTAGACCAGCAGGCGGACGATCTTCGGGACGGCCAGCTCGAACCGCACGCAGCGGACCCACTCGTGGTGCTCGCGCTCGTAGCGGGCGCGGTGTTCGCTGACCTCGCGCCACGAGTCGAAGTCGTAGGAGATATACTCGCGGTCCTGGACGTGGACGATCTCGGCGATGCGCTTGAACAGGAGGCAGAACGCCCTGCGCGCGGACACGACGCGGACCGGTGCGTAATGCCTGTTGAGCACCAGCACGTTGCTGTCCAGCGCCGTAACTCCAGGGGCGAACATATCCACCGGCCTCCCTTGGTCGAATCACTATACGCCCACGCCCGGAGGGTTGCAAGGGAAAGGGGGGAGTTTCACGACACCCCATTTTCGATTTCGGATTGCGGATTTCGGATTGCGGATTGAAGAGCCCGGGGCATCCGCCGCAGCGTCATCCGTATTCCAATCCGCAATCCGCAATCCGAAATACTCCCCGGCCCGCCGCGCCCTGTCGGGGGAAAGGCACGCACACTCCCCGGCGCATGGTTTTCAGGGGATCTATTCCACGGAGACCAGTTGTAGGCGGTGCTTGCGGGTCTTGAATTTGAGCACGGCGCCGGCCGCCCGGACCGTCACCTCGCCGGCGGCGCCCTTCTTGACCTGCGGCGCCTGCGGCGACGCCGCGCGGGTGAACGCGCTGACCAGCAGCGCCCGGTCGGTCAGCCCGCCGGTGACCCGCAGGACGTTGTCCGTCGCGTTGCCGGCCGTCTTGCGGGACAGGATTTCCGCGCGGAGCTTGATGCTCCCGCCGACGGCGAAATGCAGCGAGCTCTTGCGCCCCTCGATCTTTCCGTCCAGGCCTGTCGAACCCAGGCTCAGGCGCCCGGCCGTGTGCCAGAACAACTCCACCGTCTCCGGCGAACCGCTGGACAGCTCGTCCACGACGACCAGCGCGTGCCCGTCGCCGCGCGGGGGCCCGAGCAGCAGCACCGCGTGGCGGAGGAACGTGACGGACTCCCCGCACGCGTCGGCGGCGTCGCACGCCACCCACCGGCAGTTCCGCTCCGACTGGGCGTCCAGGATGCTCCCGCACGCGTCGATCGCGTGATCGCGCTGGGCGACCATGATCGTGTTGTGGGCGCACGCCTGGGCCTCGTAGAAGGAATCGCGATCGCGCGACGAATAGGACAGGCTGTGGGGGACGGCCCCGGGGTCGGTCAGGAGCATCTCGCCGTCCACCTGGAGCTGGAGGGAATTCATGTCCCGCTGGCTGTGGTTGGCGGACAGGTCGCCCGCCTTGGCGGCTACGTACATTCCCGGGTTCGGCCAGTGGTCCGCCAGCGCCGCCCATCCGATCTCGTTGAAGACCTTGACCGTCTGGAGGTCCGCCTCGCCTGCCGGTTCGGTGTCGGCCGGGCGGAACAGCAGCCCCAGTCCCGCCGACGCCCATCCGCTGGTCGCCACGTCGTGGTGGAAGGCGTAGGTGTCCAGCCACCAGGCGACTTCGCGCAGGCCGTAGTGCTGCGCCAGCAGGTAGAACGCCCCGAACAGCGGGACGGAGGGATTGTCCCCGAAACTCGCCGGATGCCCGTTGGGCGTGAAGTAGACGGGAAACAGTCCGGTCGTGTCCATTCCGCGGGCGTGGTAGATCGTCTGGTCGTCGTCGAGGCGACGGGCGGCCTCGGCCAGCAGCACCACGTAGCGCAGGGCGTAGCCCCAGTACCCGGTGCCCTCGTCCCATCCGCCTTCGCGCCCGAGGGCGTCGAAGAAATGTTTGAGCCTCGCCCGCGCGAGCTTGTACGCCTGACGGGCGGCGGGTTCGTCGTCGCTCAGCGCCAGCGCCGCCAAGCCGCAGCTGCTGTTGACCACGGCGTTCCAGCTGTGGTAGCACTCCGACCACCACTCGCGCGCGGCGACGGCCTTGGCGTAGCCTTCCACCGCGCGCTTGCGGACGGCCTGGAGCACGCGCAGGCGGTCGGCCTCGCCGAGGTCCTCCCACAGCCAGTCCAGCCCGATCACGGCGCCGACGGCAGCTTCCGCCGTGCACAGGTCCACCGTCAGGCCCTTGTGGCAGGGGTCGGTCCAGGTGCTCCACCCGGCGAGGGTCTTGATCTCCTCGATCGCGCGGTCGCGGAACGCCTGGTTGCGGTCGATGTGGTGGGCGATCAGCAGGTCCATGATGCGTCCCTGCGCGGTGCGGGCGGCGGTGACGGCGGCGCACCAGAGCCCCTGCTCGTACAGCGAGCGCCACTGCGCCTCGGTCAGCGGCGCCGATTCCAGGATCAGCGAACAGCGCTTTCGCAGCGCGTCGTAGATCGTGTCGAAATGGTTTTTCGCGATCCGCTCGCGAAGCGAACACAACTCATCCCGCGTCGCCAGTATTCCGCGTTTCATAAATCCGTCCTGAAAAACAGAGGACTCGTCACTCCGGTCGACGCTTCAGGATATTCCCCCGCGAGCCCGAGTGCAAGAGGAGGCGGGCGACCGCCGCCGTCAGGGGCGGCGCAGGCCGTATTTGCGCATCCGATAGCGGACGTTGTCGCGGGTGATGCCCAGGCTGCGGGCGGCGAGGGTCTGGTTCCAGCCCGACTGCTCCAGGGCGCGCAGGACCATCGCCCGCTCCGTCGCGGCCAGCGCCGAGCCCGAGGGCGGCGCCTCGCCCGCGCCGCCGAGTTCCTTCGGCAGGTGCTCCACGCGGATGACGCGGTCGGACGGCCCGCCCGCGCAGCACAGCAGGCAGGCGCGCTCGAGGATGTTGCGCAGCTCGCGGACGTTTCCGGGGAAATCGTAGGCCGACAGCGCCGCCAGCGCCTCGTTCGAGAGCGCCGGCGCGGGCCCGCTCTGCCCGGCCGGCATGCACCGCAGGAAATGCGCCGCCAGCTTCGGCACGTCCTCGCGCCGGTCGCGCAGCGGAGGCAACTCGATGGGAAAGACGTTCAGGCGGTAGAACAGGTCCTCGCGGAACCGCCCCGCGCGCATGGCGGCGGACAGGTCGCGATGGGTCGCCGCGAGGATCCGCACGTCGCAACCGATGGTCTGCGTGCCGCCGACGCGCACGATCTCCTTCTCCTGGAGGACGCGCAGGAGCTTGACCTGGATCCCGCCGGACAGTTCGCCGATCTCGTCGAGGAAAATCGTGCCCCCGTCGGCCAGCTCGAACCGACCGAGCTTCCGCTGCACCGCGCCGGTGAACGCGCCGGCCTCGTGCCCGAACAGCTCGCTCTCCAGCAGCGTCTCGGGCAGCGCGGCGCAGTTGACGGCGATGAACGCGCGGTCCGCCCGCGGGCTGTTGGAGTGGATGACCTTGGCGGCGAGGTCCTTTCCCGTGCCCGTCTCGCCCAGCAGCAGCACGGTGGCGCCCGACCGGGCGACCCGCCGGATCATCTCGCGCACCTCGCGCATCGCCGGGCTGTCGCCCAGCAGCTCCCGCTCGCCCGCCATCGACGCCTTCAGCCCGCAGTTCTCCCGCTCCAGCCGGTCGTACGACTGCGCGTTGGCCACCGCGATGGCGGCGAGGTTGGCGAAAATCCGGATGAGCTGGCGGTCGGACTCGGAAAAGTGCGTCGCCTGGACCGGGTTGAGCACCTCCACCACCCCCAGCGTCCTGCCCTTGTGCACCAGCGGACCGGCGACCAGGCTGCGCGTCTCGAACGACGTCATCTGGTCGATGTCCTTGTAGTGCGCGCGGTCGGAGGCCACCTCGTTGACCACCTCCGCCCGCCCGGTGCGCATGACCTTCCCGGAAATGCCCAGCCCCTCGTCGTACTCCACCCCCAGCAGGCGGTCGGCGCGGTCGCCCACGGCGGCCATGAACACCTGCTTGCCCCGCGCCTTGTCCAGGAGGATGACGCTGGAGGCCTCGGCCTTCAGGACGGCGGCGGCGGCGCGGGCGATTGCCGCCAGGGTCTCCTCCAGCCCGTGCGCGTCGTTGATGACGGCGGAGGCGTCCACCAGGGCGCCGAGCGCCTCGGCCGACAGGTCTCTCGTGCCTTCGACAGCCATGGGCGTCGAGTATCCTCGCGCGGGCGCCCGTCGGCAAGAAAGAATTGACCGCGCCGGCGAGCGCGGCCCACAGCAGGCCGGGCCGGTCGGCCCAGGCGAGGTCGCCCATCAGGAAGAACAGCATGCCGGGCAGGCGCTCGGCCGGCGCGAGCGAGAGCACCAGCGCGATCAGCGCGCCGAAGCCGGCGGCGAGCATGACGCCGGCGAGCAGCAGCGGCGTGTGGTCGCGCGCCAGCAGGCGGCCGCCGAGTGTGGCGGCCAGGGCCAGCGCGAGGAGGCTGCCGGCGAAGGCGAGCGCCGACACCCACGGCCACGCGAGCCCCGCCGCCATGCCGAGCAGCGCCAAGAGGCCGGCGCCGCCTGAGGCACCAAGGAGATAAGGCTCGGCGAGCGGGTTGCGGAACAGGGTCTGCATCAAGGCGCCGGCGATCGCGAGCAGGCCGCCGCAGGCGAAGGCGGCGGCGACGCGCGGCCCGCGCAACTCGACGAGGATCTGCTGCGCGAGCGCGCGGTCGTCCGGCAACGCGCCGGCGAAGAGGCCGAGCGCGATCGCCGCGGGGGCGGCGAGACCGAGCAGCAGCAGTTTGGCGCGTGCGTCCAGGGCGGGCCTACGGCTTCGGCGACGCGGCGGGTGCGGCGGCCGGCAGCACGCTCACGCGCTGCATCACGACGGGCTCGCGCGGCACGTCGCCGTGCGGACCGTGGTTGCCGCGCGGCACCGCGACGATGGCGTCGACCACGTCCATGCCGTCGACGACCTGGCCGAACACCGCGTAGCCCCAGCCCTGGAAGCTTTTGCCGCGGTGGTCGAGGAAATGGTTGTTGGCGACATTGATGAAAAACTGCGACGAGGCCGAGTGCGGATCGCCCATGCGCGCCATCGCCACCGTCCCGCGCAGGTTCCTGAGGCCGTTGTCGGCTTCGTTGGGAATCGGCGCTTTTTTGGGCTTCTCGGTCATGTCGGGGTGCATGCCGCCGGTCTGGATCATGAAGTCTGGAATCACGCGGTGGAAAATCAGGCCGTCGTAGAAGCCGCTCTGCACGTAGTCGAGGAAGTTCTTCACCGTCTGCGGCGCCTGGCTGGGGAAGACTTCCACGGTGATGTTGCCCTTGCTGGTTTCGATCAGCACGCGCGGGTTGGCCGGCTCGCCGGCGGCGGGTGCGGTGGAAACCTTCTGCGCGGGGGGCTCGCTGGCGCCGCAGCCGGCGATGCCGAGCAGCAG
>DNAS01000003.1:17332-17678 GCA_003485185.1 Phycisphaerales bacterium
CGGAAAACCCGCATTCTACGGGCGCGGCTGGAAGCGGTCGAACAGGCGCGCGGCGTTGTCGTACAGCAGGTTGGATTTGAGCGGCTCGGGCAGCGGCGCGACCCAGCGGCGGATCTCGGCGACCACTTGCTCGTACTGCTGCCAGCGGTTGACGCTGAAGGTGTCGACCGCGACGAGAAAGCGGTCGGGGTGGCGCGCGAACAGCGCGCGCCACTCGGGCAGCAGCGCACCGACCGGCGCGATGCGTGCGTCGCGCACCGAGGTGTCGACCCACAGGTTCGGATGGCGCGCGAGCATCGCGTCGAGCTTTGCCGGCACCGGCTCGGTGCCGAGGTGCGCCCACAGC
>DNAS01000003.1:17852-18021 GCA_003485185.1 Phycisphaerales bacterium
GCCGTGCAGCATCAGCACCAGATCTCTTGCATCGGCCAGCTTCACCAGTTGTTCGAATACCGGTGCGCGCGCGTCGGCGGCGAAGAGATGCAGTTCGCCGAGGCCCGCCCAGTGTCCGGCGTCGAGCTGCGCCGCGACGCGCGCGGGCAGGCTGGCGTCGTGCACCCAG
>DNAS01000052.1:0-4280 GCA_003485185.1 Phycisphaerales bacterium
CGGGCGGTGCGGCGGAGTTCGTTCAGCAGTTGTCGGCGGCGGGGCGGGGAGAAGCGGACCAGCGGCAGCCAGATTCCCAAGGCCGCGCGGACCGACCCGCCGGCGTCGCGGACGGGGACGGCCATCGCGGCCACGTGCGGGCTGGCCTCCTCGAGGCAGACGGCGAATCCCTTTCCGGCCACGCCGTCGAGGTGGCGGAGCAGGCGGGCCCGGTCGGTGATGGAGCGCGGCCCGTGGCGTGCCAGCGAGAGCTGCGAGACGAGCTGCCCGCGGAGCGGTTCGTCCAGCCCGGCCAGCAGGACCTTTCCGGTGGCGGTCACGTGGACGCGGTCCGGTCCGGCCACGACGGGCCGGGTCATCAGCGGCTGGTCCACCTGTCGCTCCACGAGCGGCACGACGCTGCGCCCCTTCAACTCGGCCAGCACGACGTACTCGTGGATTCTCGCGGCGAGTTCCTCGACGGGCGCGGCGGCCGCGACGGCGGCGCCGCCGGCCATCCACTTGCGGGCCAGGGTCAGCAGGCCCGGGCCAAGGCGGTAGGGGCGCCCTCGCCCGCCCTGGACGACCAGTTCGTGAACCTCCAGCGTCCTCAGGAGGCTCTGGGCGGTCTGGGGCAGCAGTCGGGTTTCGGCGGCGACAGCCGCCAGCGTCAGCCCCTCGCCATGGGCCGCCAGCAGCTTCAAAATGCCCACCGCCCGGTCCACGCTCTGCACGGTGCGAGGTGCTCGTCGCGTTCCAACCATGTGAATCTCTCCCGGAAGAAAAAAACATTTCACCACAGAGGACGCAGAGGAAGAAAAAGGGGTTCAGGTCTCGCAATTCTCTGCGTTCTCTGCGGTCTCCGCGGTGCGTCTTGCATTTCCGGATTCTTATTTCTTGACAGTCCGGGCGCGGGCCCGTAAGATACACTATATCGTATAGCATACGATATGGTCGTATACAAGGAAAATCCGGCTTCCGGTTATGGGAACGCCGGGAAACCGGAACCGCAGAGAACGCAGAGAACGCAGAGGACGCAGAGAGGAAGGAATTTCCGGTCTGTTTTTGTTTCCGCGTTCTCTGCGATCTCTGTGGTGAGAGTTTTAGCTTTTGCTTCTTGGAAAGGGAACGTTCATGGACATGACTGCTGCCGCCGTCAAGCAGGCGGCGAAGGAGTACGGGGCCGACCTCGTCGGCATCGCGTCGATCGACCGCTTTTCCGCCCTCGCGCCGGAGCGGAATCCCGCGTCGATCTTTCCGGAGTGCCGGTCGGTGATCGTGCTCGCCCGGCGGATCCTGCGCGGGGCGATGCGCGGAATTGAGGAAGGCACGAACTTCTCC
Organism: Phycisphaerales bacterium; assembly: GCA_003485185.1. GTDB lineage: Bacteria > Planctomycetota > Phycisphaerae > SM23-33 > SM23-33 > UBA12270. The sequence continues at coordinate 1,321 of DNAS01000052.1, forward strand.
AGCACCTACGGCATGTTCGGGTTCCGCTGGCTGGAAGACAACTTCCTCGCGCAGACGACGTACGACCTGACGTGCTTCCTGGAGGCCGCAGCCGTGGAGGCCGTGCCGCTGTTCGGCTACTTCGAGGAGGGCATGGCCAAGGGCGTCGCCGTCGCGCAGGGCAAGCCCGCGCCGAACGTGATTGTCGATCCGCACTACGCGGCGCAGGCGGCCGGGCTCGGCGAGATCGGCCTGGGCGGGTTCTTCCTCACGCCGCAGTACGGCCTGCGGCAGCGGTTCGCCCTGATCCTCACCGACGCGGCGCTGGAGGCCGACCCGGTCAGCGACAAGCGCATCTGCTCGGACTGCGGGGCGTGTGCGGCCGCGTGCCCGTTCGGCGCGATGGACGCCCGCAACACCCGCCAGGTGGGCGTGACGGGGCACGAGAAGCCCGTCGCGACGATCGACTACGAGATCTGCCGCTCGTGCCCGAACGGGGCGATGCTCGGGCCGGGTCGGGGCAGCCGGCCGGACCGACTCGCCGCGGCCTGCGCGCGGGCCTGCCTGGTGCGCCTCGAGCAGGCGGGCAAGTGCGCCAACAAGTTCGACCAGCCGTTCCGCAAGCGCCCGCCGTGGGCGGTGGACCTGCTTCGCCGGCCGGTCGATGCGGCCGAGGGGTCGCGCCCGGCCGACCTCGGCTGCGGGAAAAACCTCGACCGCATCGGACAGCGCGACGGCAGCCAGGAGACCCGCCCGTGAAACTCACCGCCGAACAGGTCAAGCAGGCCGCCATGGACGCCGGCGCCGGCGACGTGGGGATCGCCAACATCGAACGCTTCGCCAACGCGCCGCGAGGAATGCACCCGAAGAACATCTTCCCCGACTGCCGGTCGGTCATCACGATCGTCCAGCCGATCCCGCGCGGGGTCTATCGCGGAATCACCGAGGGCACGCACTGGCCGAACTACAGTTTCTACGGCTACAACCGACTGAACACGCTGTTCCGCCCGCGCGTTACGTATGCGACGGCATGCTTCCTGGAAGACCACGGCGCCGAGGCCGTGCCGGTGTATCCGGGCGTGCCGGAGCGGCCTGGCACGCGCGCACCGGTGGCGCCGGGCAAGCCCGCGCCGGAGATCAACCTGAACGTGCGTATCGCGGCGCTGGCGTGCGGGGTGGGGGAGATCGGATGGTCCAAAGTCTTTCTCACCAAAAAGTTCGGGCCGCGCGTCCGCCTGGGGACCATCCTCACCGACGCCGAGTTGGAACCCGACCCGCTGCCCGAGCCGGGCACGCTCTGCAACCGCTGCATGCGCTGCGTGAAGGACTGTCCCGGCGGCGCGATCCCCAAGGCGGGCGAGCGCGAGCCCATCCGCATACAAATCGACGACAAGACATATGAGTGGGGCGACGTCCACATGGGCCGCTGCACGCTGACCCACCACGGCCTGAACTGGGAGGCCTCGCCGTTTCTCCGTAAAGACTTCCCCGGTCTCGACTTGGACGTGCGTCACACGAACCTCTCCGAGGAGGCCGCCTACCGCTTGGCTTACCCGATGGCCTCGGCGAGTTGGCTGGTATCGCCGGAATTCCCCTCCGACGCGTGCATGGAGTTCTACCACCAAATCAAGAGCCATATCCAGTACTTTGCCCTTTGCGGCGCAAAGGGTTGCATCCGCGCCTGCATGGACGCGCTCGAGAAGCGCCACGCCATCGATCAGGCCGGATACCCCACGCCGGTCTTCCCGCGCAAACCGTGGCGGCTGACCCCGCCGCAGGATGACGTAACTGGCGGCATTGCCGAGGGTAAGTTCCCCGAACGGTTCAACCGGCCGGACCCGAATCCCGGCGGCCTGCTGCCGCCTGGCCGCTGACGGCAAACCCGTCCGGAAGCCCAAAATAAGCCCTCCAGTGCCTACGAAAGTACCCCCGAAAACATGCCGAAAAGAATGCTGGAGCCGGAAAAAAGCGCTCCGGCCGTACAGAAAGGCAGGGTTTCGGCATGGCTTTTCGCACCGGAAACACCGGATTGGGGTGGTACCTCGACCAGATCAAGGACGCCGAGCTTCTGACGGCCGAACAGGAGAAGCAGCTCGCGCGGCGCGTCCGAGAGCACTCCGATCCGATCGCCCGGGAGCAGATGATCCAGGCCAACCTGCGCCTCGTGGTGAAGATCGCCAAGGAGTATTCCAACCCCGGCATGACGCTGAGCGACCTGGTGGCCGAGGGCAACCTCGGGCTCATGCGCGCGGTGGAGGAGTTCGACCCCGACGCCGGAGTGCGCTTCAGCACGTATGCGGCGTGGTGGATCAAACAGTCGATCAAGCGCGCGATGGTCAACTCCGGGCTTCCGATCCGCATTCCCGCGTACCTGGCGAAGCTCATCTCCAAGTGGCGCCGCGCCGGCGCGGAGCTGGAGTCGAAGCTCGGGCGCCCTGCGACCTCCGACGAAATGGCCAAGGCGCTGGGCATCAGCCGCAAGAAGGCCGAGATCATCCGCCAGGGACTGCTCGCCGCCAACGCGCCCACGCAGGCCGCGCAGGAAAGCTCGCAGACCCTCGGCGAGATCGTCGCCGACGACGGCGCCGCCGAGCCCGACCAGGGGCTGATGGACGCGTCGAACCGGCCGTTCGTCGAGGCCCTGCTCGAGAAGCTCGAACCGCGCCAGCGGAAGATCCTCGAGCTGCGGTTCGGCCTGGACGGCTACGAAGGCCCGCAGCGGACGTTCAAGGAGATCGGCGCCGTCATCGGACTGACCCGCGAGCGCGTCCGCCAGCTGGAGAAGCTGGCCCTCGCCGCCCTCCAGGAAATGATGGACGAGTGATCGGGTGCCACACTCAAGCGCTGTGTGCTTGAGGGTGCCGGAATCCGGAACCGGGAACACGGAACCCGGAACAGGGAACCGTTGAAATTCGCGAATCGCGATTCGCAAATCGCGAATGAAAAAACCCGCCTTCCGCCTGTCGCCTGCCGCCTGAAGC
>DNAS01000052.1:4520-6454 GCA_003485185.1 Phycisphaerales bacterium
CTGTCGCCTGCCGCCTGAAGCCTGTAGTCCATCGCCTGTTGCCTCTCCCCGCCGTCTCGGATACACTGCCTCCCGCCGCGCTTAATTCCAGCCGCGAAGGGAGAATCATGGTCAACCTGGAATCCTTCATCCGCGACATCCCGGACTTCCCCAAGAAGGGAATCGTCTTCAAGGACATCACGCCGCTGCTGGCCGACCCCGCCGCCCTGAAACACGCCGCCGACCGTCTGGCCGAGATGTTCCGCGACAAGGGCGTCGATCTCGTCGCCGGCGTGGAGAGCCGCGGATTCCTCTTCGGCACGATGGTCGCCGACCGCCTCGGCGCCGGCTTCGTGCCCATCCGCAAGCCCGGCAAGCTGCCCCACAAGACGATCCGCCGCTCCTACGAGCTGGAGTACGGCCAGGCCACCGTCGAGATCCACTCCGACGCCGTCCGCAAGGGCCAGAAGGTGCTGATGGTGGACGACCTGCTGGCCACCGGCGGGACGATGGAAGCCGCCTGCGAACTCGTCCGCGGACTGGGCGGCCGGATCGCCGGCGTCGCCTTCGTCATCGAGCTGTGCTTCCTCCATGGCCGCGAGAAACTCAAGGACTACGACGTCCGCGCCCTCATCAAGGTGGAGGAGTAGTAGCCCGTAGCCGGGAGCCAGGAGCCGGGAAGAAGGGCCTAAGGCCTAAGGACTGAGGACTGTGGTCTGAGGACTGAGGACTGGGAGAAGAAGGCAATAGGCAATAGGCAATTGGCAATGAGCCGGGTGCCTGCCGCCTGAAGCCTGATGCCTGAGGCCTGGGAACTGAGAAGAAGGTCGAAGCTCGTAGTGCGAAGTACGAAGGCGGAAGATGGCCATTCGCTCTTCGACCTTCGACCTCCAAACTCCGCAACAGGCAATTGGCAATAGGCCGGGTGCCACACTCAAGCGCTGTGTGCTTGAGGGTGCCGGAATCCGGAGTCGGGAACCGGGAACAGGGAAGAAGGGACTCGGGACGGGGGACTGGGGGAAATAGGCAATTGGCGATAGGCAATCGGCAATCGCGAATTGTGCCTCGGGCTCTTTCCGAGCCCCGACCGTCAGGGAGGGGTCGCCGGATGCCGCGAGGACTGAGGACCGAGGACTGAGAAGAAGGTCGAAGCTCGTAGTGCGAAGTACGAAGGCGGAAGATGGCCATTCGCTCTTCGACCTCCGACCTCCGCAACAAGCAATAGGCAATTGGCAATTGGCATTTGGCAATGGTTTCCCCCTTGCCGCTTGTCCGCAAAATCCCTATACTCGTTCCGCAGCGACGGGGTAGTTAGGAAAATTTCCAATCATGATGGCGTTCTTGTCTTAGCCCGCGAGGCGCTGGCCCGCGCCAAGAGCCATTTCGGGGGTGACTAATGACGGCGACATTGGCGTTGGAGGCGATAGAGGATGATGGAGCCTGACGAGGTGCTCCGGCTGAAACAGATCACGGGGCTGGCAGAGATGTTCGCGGATCGGGAATTTTCTGAGGCATGGGAATAACCGCCGAGGCGAGCAGGAGATATTGAGATGAAATGCCCTCACTGTGAAAAAGACATCCGCGACGCGGTGATGCTCAGCGCCGCCGCGAGCATCATGGCCCGCCGCCGCAAGCGGCTCGGCCGGCAGATCACCAGCGACCAGGCGCGGGCCATGCAGCTCCGCAGCGCCGCCGCCCGCGTGCGAAACCGGCAAGGCCAAACAGGAGAACGACCATGACCACCTTCTGGACGGCGGAACATGCGAGTGACCTGAGCGATTACACGTCCATCACCGGCGTGGCGAGCTTTACCGGCGGCTGCGGGCACGCGGGATAGGCGGCGACGCGCGTCGCATGGCTTGCTCTCCGCCCTCCGGGCTCCGAGCAAGCCATGCGGGAAGGACCAGTCCCATGGGTACTCAGGAAAGAAAGTGCGAAAGAAGCTGGACACTACC
>DNAS01000100.1:0-881 GCA_003485185.1 Phycisphaerales bacterium
CGTCGAGGATCCCCGCGTCGGCCCGCTGGAACTGTTCAGCGCGACGCGCAAGGTGCACCTGACCGACGGGTCCCGGCAGCTTCGCAGTGTCGTCGCCCAGCGCCTGACGTACCGCCGCCAGACGGATATCGTCGAGGTCTTCGGGTTCCTGCCCGGCGAGAGGGAAACCAACGCCTCCATCCTCGTCGAGGACAAGGACGCCGGCACTTCCCAGGAGTTCTCCGGCTCGAAGATCACCTGGTTCCGCACCAACGACAAGATCGTGGCGGAAAAAATCACCGGGGGCGGCGGCAGGTGACGCGGCCCCGACGCGCCGGAATCATTTCAGCAGCGTCTCGTTCATCGATCCGCTGCGGAAACCCTGGAGATCAAGCGTCACGTAGGCGTACCCGGCGTTTTTCAACGCCGTGACGATTTCCTCCCGCCGTTCGATCGCGGCGGAAAGGTCTTCCGGCAGCAGCTCGATCCGGGCGGTCTTTCCGTGATCCCGCACCCGGTATTGCCGGAACCCGAGCGAGTTGAGGAACTCCTCGGACTTCTCGATTCGGCTGAGCGTTTCCTCGTTGATCTCCTGGCCGTAAGGAATTCGGCTGGCCAGGCACGCCTTCGACGGGTGGTCCCAGCCGGGCAGGCCCATCGCCTTCGAAATCCGGCGGATTTCGTCCTTGGACAGCTTGGCTTCCAGCAAGGGCCGGCGGATCTGGTGCTCCTTCTCCGCCTGGAGCCCGGGGCGATAATCGCCGGTGTCGGAAATGTTGCTTCCGGTGACGACCGCTTTGAGATTCCGCTTCTCCGCAAGTGCGAGGAGGCGTTTCAGCAGGCGGGTCTTGCAGTAGTAGCAGCGATCGGCGGGATTGGCGGTGAACTTCGGGTCGGCCAGG
>DNAS01000100.1:1013-1496 GCA_003485185.1 Phycisphaerales bacterium
GGGGCGTCTCCAACTGGAGCAATTCCGCGCCGAGACGCCGGGCGAATTCCACCCCCGCGCGGCGCTCGCTCTGCGGGAAGATCGTGCTGACGGCCATCGCCGCCAGGACGTTCTCTCGCCCAAGGGCCTCGATCGCCAGAGCCAGCAGCAGGCTGCTGTCGGTTCCGCCCGAAAACGCCACCACCACGCTGCCCAGCTCGCGCAGGATAGACACGCAGGCGTCGCGTTTCCCGCGAAGCGATTCATCCAGCGATTCAATGCCCGGTTCTGTCATGATCGTGCGCCCTTTGGAATCGGCGGACTCGCCGCCGTGTCTATGGGTTGTAAAGGCCCGCCTGGGGGCCTGCTCCATCATAGCCTCCCTGGGGGTGGGGAAAAAAGCCATGTCGGAGGCAGGGTGAAGTTTTCGATCGGGGTTTCCGCTAGCGGACTTCGAGCACGAGATCGACTTCGACCGGGGAATTCAACGGCAATTCGGCTGTG
>DNAS01000100.1:1643-2206 GCA_003485185.1 Phycisphaerales bacterium
AAACGGCAATTCGGCTGTGCCGACGGCGCAGCGGGTGTGCCGCCCGGACTGGCCGAAAATTTCCCCCAGCAGTTCGCTGGCGCCGTTGGCGACCTTAGCCTGATCGGTGAAACCTGCTGCGGAGTTGACAAACACGTTCACGCGGACGACGCGGGCGATGTCGTCGAGCGAGCCGACGACGGACCTGACAGCCGACAGGGCGTTCAGCGTTGCCTGGCGGGCGGACGCCTGGGCGATTTCGAGGGAAACGTCGGAGGGCACCTTGCCGGCCGCGATCAGCTTGCCGTCGCGGAGCGGCAACTGCCCGGCCGTGAAGACCAGACCTGCCGCGCGCATGGCGGGGACATACGCTCCGACCGGCGCGGCGACCGGGGGAAGGTCAATTCCCAGCTCGCGAAGTCTCGTCTCGGTCGTCATCGCCGCCCTCTTCCTCGTCGATGAACTCTTCCTCATCGTCGAGGTCTTCCTCTTCGAACTCATCCCCGTCGTCGTCTTCCTCGTCGTCCAGGTCTTCGTCGCCGAAATCGTCTTCTTCGAGGTTCTCTTCGGTCAGCGTGTCGCCT
>DNAS01000100.1:2329-2737 GCA_003485185.1 Phycisphaerales bacterium
GTCAGCGTGTCGCCTTCGTCCGCTTTACGCGGCGTGGCGGCCACGTAGCTGCCCTCGTCGGGGGCAACTGCGGCTTCGCGTCCGGCGGCTTCCGCCTGCTCGTGGGCTTCAGCGGCGGCAGCGGCTGCGAGACTCTCCGCGGCAGCCCGCTCGGCCTCGAGCTTGTCAAAGTCCGGCGGATTGGGGTTCACACGCACCCGGATCGCCGCGAAATTCCCTTCCTGACTGACGAGAATCTTTTTTTGCCGCACCAGTTCCAGCATGGCCAGGAACAGCCCCACGATCTCGCTGCGGCTGATGCGCCCTTCGAAGATCCGTTCGAAGTTCATCGAGCCTTCGCGCCGCAGGCGGTCAAGGATGTCGGCCTGGTGCAGTTCCGTCGGCGTGTCGTCGTAGATGACCTGGTGG
>DNAS01000100.1:2894-3151 GCA_003485185.1 Phycisphaerales bacterium
TGTCGTCGTAGATGACCTGGTGGAGGGGCTTGTCCTTCCCGATGGCGATCATCAGCCGGCTGAACGCGTCCAGCAGGTCCCAGACCTGGACATCCTCCAGGTCGCGCTCGCCTTCCTCCTCGGCGGGGAGTTTTCCGGGTCGGCGGGGGAATTTCTGGGCCTGTTGCTCGGCCGAGTCGCGCAGGTCGCCCGCGGCGTCCTTGAACGCCTTGTATTCGAGCAACTGGCGGACCAGTTCGGCGCGCGGATCGATTTCC
>DNAS01000100.1:3314-12648 GCA_003485185.1 Phycisphaerales bacterium
GATTTCCACGCCCGCCTCGCCGCCTTCCTCCGGCGGGGGGGCGGGCAGCAACATGCGCGTCTTGATCTCCATGAGCGTTGCCGCCATCACCAGAAAATCGCCCGCCAGGTTCGGATCGAGCTGCTGGAGCATCTCGACGTACTGGACGTACTGGGCCGTGATGTTCGCGATGGGAATGTCGTGGATGTCCACCTCGTCGCGGCGGATGAGGTAGAGCAGCAGGTCCAGCGGACCGTTATAGATGTCCAGGTTGACGCGGTATTCTTCGCTCATGTGACCGACAAGAGTAGCAGGGGGGCGGGGGAATCACGAAAGGAATTCCGCCGGCCTGTCCCTTCAGCGATGCGTGACAATCCCGCAGGCCGACCGCACACGCTCCATCGTTTTCTCGGCGACCTCGCGGGCCCGCTGCCCGCCCTGGCGAAGCACGTCCCGCACGGTGTCAGGGTCTTTCTCCAGCGCGGCGTATCGCTCGCGGGCGGACGCGAAATGCTCGTTGATCATCTCGCCCAGGGCGGCCTTGGCGTGACCGTATCCGTATCCGCCCGCGCGGTAGCTCGCGGCGATTTCCTCCGCCTTCTGCGCCGAGGCGAACAGGCGGATCAGCGAATACACATTGCACTGCGCGGGCTCCTTGGGCGCCTCCAGCGGCGTGGAATCCGTGACGATCTGCGAGCAGCGTTTCTTCGTCTGCTTGTCGGTCTGGAAAATCTCGATCGTGTTGTTGTAGCTCTTGGACATCTTCTGCCCGTCGATGCCCGGCACGACGGCCACTTCCGGCACGATATACGGATCAGGCAGCACGAACACGTCCGCCTGGTATTCCCGGTTGAACCTGCCGGCCAGGTCCCGCGTCATCTCGATGTGCTGCTTCTGGTCGGCGCCGACGGGCACGAGGTTCGAATCGTAGATCAGGATATCGGCCGCTTGGAGCACCGGGTAGTCGAACAGTCCGAGATTCGGCGCCAGACCCTTGGCGATCTTGTCCTTGTAGCTGGTGGCCTTTTCCATCAGGCTCATGGGGCAGACGCAATTGAGCAGCCAGCACAGTTCCGTCACTTGCGGCACATCGCTCTGGGCAAAAAATACGCTGCGGGCGGGGTCAATGCCCAAGGCCAGGTAGGCCGTCGCCACGTGGAGGGTGATCTGGCGGAGTTCCTGGCTGTCCCGCAGGCTGGTCAGGGCGTGATAGTTGGCGATGAAATAGAAGCACTCATGCCCCTCGTCCTGGAGCTTCAGGTATTGCCGGATGGCGCCGAAATAGTTTCCGATGTGCAGCCGGCCCGACGGTTGGATTCCGCTTAGCACTCTCATGGTCGGCGTATCCTATGGCCGCCCGGGGTTCCTGTCAAGCCGTCAGGCGTCCGTTCCCGTTCCGTCACAAGGAGGTCGATACGCCATCTTTTGTGGTATCCGGCCACTTGACACCCAAGATGTAGTTTGCTAGACTTCTGCAAATGCCACATGCGGGCGGCGTGAGCGCCCGAAGGCGGTCAGTATGCAGTGCCCGTTCTGCGGACAGGACAGCGACAAGGTGGTGGACTCCCGCAGTTCCGAGGGGGGACGGGCGGTGCGCCGCCGGAGGGAGTGTCTTGCATGTAACCGCCGCTACACGACTTATGAACGCCCGGAAGACGTCCTTCGCATCAGCGTCATCAAGAAGGACGGCTCGCGGGAACCCTATGACCGGCAGAAGATCATCGCCGGGCTCCAGAAGGCCTGCTACAAGCGCCCGATCACCGATGAGCAGATCCTCGGCGTACTCGAAGCGGCCGAGGAAGAAATCCTCAAGCGGTTCGACCGGGAGGTTCCCAGCACCTTTATCGGCGACCGGGTCAGTGCCCACCTGCGCGAGGTGGACAAGATTGCCTATGTGCGGTTCGCCAGCGTGTATCGAAACTTTGCCGACGTGGGCGAGCTGATAAACGAGGCAACCGAGGCAAGGAACACCCCTGGCCCCGACGACAAGCAGGGATCGTTGTTCTGACGGTTCCCGTTGTGACGGCGATTGCGGCAAAGGCGATGACGAAAGGCACGGACGTGAGCGGATCAGGGATGATCCAAGTGATCAAGCGAGACGGCAGCCGTGAACCGATCGCTGCCGAAAAGCTTTGCCTGTCCATGTACCGGGCGATGGGCAGCGACCCCGCGCGATTCGCCGATGCCCGCGATTTGTCCGTGGCGATCGAAATCTATCTTGCCCGAAACGGGCGCGAGGAAGTGTCCAGCGCCGCGCTGTTCGAGATGGCTGTCAAGGTCCTGCGCCGGGTCCGCATGGACTGTGCCGCCGACGCCATGGAGGCCCGCTTCGCCTGGCGCGAGAATCGCCGGCGCCGACTCCGCATTCGCCACGAGAACGGATCGCTCACGCTCTGGGACAAAAGCTGGGTGGCGGAGATGGCCCTGCGGAGCTGGTGGCTGATGCCGCAGACGGCGCGGATCCTCGCCGGGCACGTGGAGCTTCGGGCCCTGTGCGACGACGAGGACGAACTGCCCCGCCACGCGATCGTGGATTGGCTCAACGAGAGCGTGTCGCAGTTCGGTCTTGCCGACGCCGTGCCGGTCAGGCAGTAGGACCGGCGCTGCTGCCTCGCCGCAAAAGCAGGGAAGCAGCCCCAGCCAATGAGGGATGGAAATGTCGAAGCAGGATGTCGGAAGCGAAACCGTCGAGAAAATCCGCGGCGAGGCCAAAGAGGTGTACCAGCGAGTCTCCCGTCGGCAGAAGCCGCAGATGAAGCTCCCTATCCGCGCGCTGTCGAACGTCAAATACAGCCCCGGCGCGGGGCACTTCCAACTGAACGGTCGGAACAAGGTCCGCACACTGACCGTCAACACGGTCAAGACCTTCGCCCAGACGCTCAAGATGCTCGCCATGAGCCTGGACCTGATCCGCACGAAACGCCACTCGACCAAACGGGAAGCATATTACCAGGCGTACAACTGGGAACAGGCGGCCTTCAGCGGGCAGGAAGAGTCCGACACCGTCATGGACGACGTGGAGGCGATGCTTGCGACCAACCGCGAGCAGTTGCACTTCCGCGCCGACGAGCACGGCGGCGAGGTGGCCGGCGAACTGATCGTCATCGACCGCGACCGGCGCAGCGGAAAACGCCTTGAGATCGACTGCACACGATTCGGCAGCGGGGCGTACAGCGTGCCGACGGTGGTCGAGGAACTCCAGTTCCGCACGCAGGCGAAGTTCATCCTAGCCGTCGAGACCAAGGGCATGTTCGAGCGACTCGTGGAGGAGGATTTCTACGATCGCCATCACTGCATCCTGGTGTCCATGGGCGGCGTGCCCAGCCGGGCGTGCCGAAGGTTCATCCGCCGCTTGGCCGACGAGAGGAAGATTCCCGTCTACGTCTTCACCGACGGCGACCCGTACGGATACTTCAATATTTATCGGACGCTCAAGGTAGGCTCGGGCAATGCCGCCCACCTCAACGAATACTTCTGCGTGCCTCAGGCGCGGTTCCTCGGTGTAACTCCCCAGGACATTGACCGTTATAAGCTGCCAACGCACCCGCTGAAGGACGTGGACCGAAAGCGGGCGATGGACGCCATGCGAAACGATCCCTTCATCCGCCGCCAAAAACGCTGGCAGGAGGCCATCGAGGGGATGCTGAAGATGGGCGTCCGTGTGGAGCAGCAGGCGCTGGCGAAACACGGCCTGGAGTATGTCGCCGAGAAATACCTGCCGGAAAAGCTTCGAAAACCGGAGGAATTCCTTCCGTAATCGCTGAATATTGCCCGGATGGATCGCAAAACGATAGAATATGCGATCATGCCGGGGGGAAAACGCGGGGGGAAAGGAAAAGGAACGTATGCGCGACCTGGGCAGCATCTTCGGGAAATCACCGTTTCAGCCGTTGGCGGAACACGCCCGCAAGGTGCATGAATGTGTGCGGCTGGTGCGTCCGATTGCCGAGGCGATCCTTGCCGGCGATGCCGCGCGACTGGGCGAACTGCAACACCAGATGTCCAAGACGGAGTTCGAGGCGGACCAGCTCAAGGATCGCTGCCGCGAGACCCTTCCGACGCGGTATTTCCTGCCGGTCAACCGCGAGGACGTAGCGAACTTCCTGCGGCAGATGGACCGGATCGCCGACGACGCGGAGGACTTCGCGGTCGTCGCCACGCTCCGGACGATCAGCCTGCCGAAGGAGCTGCACGCGGACTTCCTGGCCCTGGTGGACAAGGTGGTCCAGGTCAGCGAGTCGCTGCTGGACCTGGCGGAGCATCTTGCCCAGCTTCAGCGCGAGGCGTTCGAGGGGCACGAAGCCGGCGACGTGCTGCTCAAGATCCAGCAGGTCTGCCAGATGGAATGGGAATCGGACAAGCTCAGCCGGAAGCTTGCCCGCAAATACTACGCCCAACCTGACGCCGATGCCATCACGGTGATCCTGCTGGAGAAGCTCAGCGGGCATCTGCGAGGCATCGCGGACCACGCCGAAAACGTCGGGAAGAACCTTCGTCTGATGATCATGCGGCGGTAGCTGTCGCAGGAGCCCCATGTGCTGACTCCCACGATCCTGTACGGTATCGCCATCGCAGCCGGGTTCTACATGGCGTGGAACATCGGCGCCAACGATGTGGCCAACGCCATGGGCACGCCCGTGGGGTCCGGGGCGATCACGTTGCGCCGCGCAGTGGTGCTGGCGGGAATCTTCGAATTCTGCGGCGCGTTCTTCGTCGGCTCGGACGTCGCCGACACGATCAAGGGGGGCATCGTGCCGCCGGAGGCCTTTGCCGACCTGACGCAACTGGGCATCGGCATGCTGGCGGCCCTGCTGGCGGCATCGGCCTGGCTGCACATGGCGACGTACCTTGGCCAGCCCGTTTCCACCACGCACGCGATCATCGGGGCGGTCATCGGGTTCGCCGTGATCACCGTCGGGCCCGGCGCGGTGCAATGGTCCAAGATGGGCGCCATCGCCGCCAGCTGGGTGATCTCTCCGGTGGCCGGCGCGATCATCGCCTATATCGTATACCGGGGCATCCGCCGCTTCGTCCTGGCCAGCAGGCATCCGGTCTTCTACGCGCGCAAGGTGGTTCCCCTGGCCACGGGGTCGGTGTTTTTCATCCTGATGCTGTCGATCGTATACAAGGGTCTGCCCAAGCTTCGGCTGGACCTTCCGCTCTGGCAGGCGTTGGTGGTGGCGGTCGGAACCGGCGCGGTGGGGGTGCTCTGTGCGGGCATCCTGTTGCGGCGCGTACTCCGCCGCCGGCGGGTGCGCCTAGCCGACCGATACGATGCCGTTGAGCGATGGTTCGGGCGGGTGCAGATCATCACGGCCTGCTACATGGCCTTCGCTCATGGTGCCAACGACGTCGCCAACGCCATCGGCCCGCTGGCCGGCGCGATCCAGGTGTTCGGAAAGCAGGGATTCGCCGCCAAGGCGGCCATTCCACCCTGGCTGCTGGCGTTCGGAGGGGTGGGAATCGTCATCGGGCTGGCGACCTACGGGTACAAGGTCATCGAGGCCGTCGGACGGAAAATCACCGAGATCACCCCCACGCGAGGTTTTTCCGCCGAGTTCGGCACAGCGACGACGGTGCTGGTCTGTTCCAAGCTGGGCCTTCCGATCTCCACGACGTTCGTGCTCGTCGGTGCGGTGATGGGCGTGGGAATCGCCCGCGGATTCGGCGCCATCGACCTGAAGGTCATTCGCCGCATCTTCGCGTCGTGGATCGTCACGATCCCCATCTCAGCCGTCTTCGCGGCGATCTTCTACTGGATCCTGAACGCCCTGCGGGGCTGAACGCCCCGATTGGGGGCGGATCTCACTTCGACTCGAAGTCGATCAGCGGGACGGGCGCCACCACGCTGGTGGCGATGTTCGACAGGTGCGCCGCAACTCGCTTGTAGAACCGCGCCAGAAGCACGTATGCGACGGCCTCATCCGGCGCCAGTTGCTCCTGCACGCTGAGCAGTTGGCGGATGATCTGATCGCACTGGACGGTGATTTTCCGGGCGACGCTCATGACGTCCGACGCGATGGGTCGCTCGGCGTCGGTGAACGCCTGGCGGGCGCGGTCGAACAGGGGGCGCGTCGTGTCGCGGATGTCCGACAGCGGCACGGCGTATTCGGGGTGCGTGTATTCCCCGCGATAGAACTTGGCGATCTCGAAGATGTTCTTGCAGTAGTCGCCGATCCGCTCAGCGTCCTTGACGACGCTCATCAGCACCAGGCACGCGCTGAGGTCGGCCTGGTGTCCCAGGCTCAGGTGCGTGATGATCCCCTCGCGAACCGTCTGCTCGAGCTTGTTGATCCGCTTGTCGCGGGCATAGAGCGAGTCCGCCATGCTCTCCCAGTCGGTCTTCTTCATCAGCGCCTCGCTGGCGCGGTCGAACATCCACGCGCCGGCCTCGAGCATCTGCCCGATCTCGGCGATCATTTCCGACAGCTTGTTGCTGCCTCTCAACGCCCGAAAGATGTCCTTGAACATGCGTTTCTCCGAAAGGGTCGTGCCTTCTAATTCCAGTTGGCCAGAACGATGATCCCGACGGGAATGATGAAGAATACCACGAGGATATACACCGCGGCCAGAATTCGCCGTTCCGCGGCGAGTTTGGCATAGCCCTGGGCCAGGGAGATCGGGATGAACTTGAGCGGCCAGAACACCACCGTTCCGTAGACGTTGAAGAGCAGGTGGCTGAACGCCACGGCCAGGGCGAACGCGGCAGCCGTCATCGCCGCCTCGGTCGTGCCGGAGGCGATCGCCGCCAACGCCAGCGCCCCGAGGATGGCGGTGACCGTCGTGCCGATGTTCGCGCCGAGGGTGTAGGGGAAAATCTGCCGGACTTTCAGCACGCCCGCGCCCACCAGGGGGACCACCAGCGAGGTGGTCACCGACGAGCTCTGGACCGCCGCCGTGGTGAACAGGCCCACGAAGAAACTCACGCCCTGGTTGCGGAAGAGCGTCTTGCTGAACAGGCCCGCCAGCCGCTCCTTGAGCAACCCCTGGAGCACCTTGACCAGCATGTACAGGGCCACGAACAGCAGCAGGACCGACAGGATCGACTGCACGGCGCCCGCCCACGTGGCTGAAAGATTCAAGACGTCGCGCAACAGCCACTTCATCGCGTTGCCCAGCGGCTGGATGGCCATCTTGACGAAGTTGAACTTCTTCGGGTCGGTGGTGAAAAAAGCCGCGCCTTCCAGCCAGTCGGCGAACGCGTGAGCGGGGCGCGAGAGAATCCCGAATCCCAGTTCCAACGGCATCACCACCAGGACCGTCAGGACGTTGAAAATGTCGTGAACCACCGCGCCGGCGAGCGATCGGCGAAACTCCTGGCGGTTGCGCAGATGCGCCAGACTGACCAGCAGGTTGGTCACGCTCGTGCCGATGTTGGCGCCCATGATGACCGGAATGGCGTTGGCGAGGGAAATCTGCCCGCCGGCCACCAGGCCCACGACGAACGTCGTGGTGAAGCTGCTGGACTGCACGATCGCCGTCAGGAGGATTCCGATGCACAGGGCAGAAAAGGGATTGTGCGTGTAAGCGTAAATCGAATCGAGGTGCTGCCTGCTGGCAGGATCGGTGGCGATGATCTTGAGCCCGCCGCCCATCATCTCGATGGCGGCGATGAACAGATACACCGCGGCGAGGGCGATCAGCCCGTGCAGCCACCCGCTGTCGCGCCAGCCCGGGCGAACGCGAGCCCGCCGGCCGAGAAGGGCGGATTCATCAAACGCCTGCTCCGGCGAGGGATCGGGTCGGGCCGCACTGTCCTGCGAAATCGTCTGGGGAATCGTGATTTCCATGTCCCACTCGTGCCAAAACCATCCCAGGCGACGAACCCCGTGACGCCGCTTCCTCCGGGATGCGAACCATACCGGAATCGCCGTGAAATGTAAACCCGAAGTTCCCCCCGCCGGCGCTACTTCGCGTCCATCCAGTTGGGCCCCACGCCGACATCCACCTTCAGCGGAACGCGAAGGCGAATGGCGCCGGACATCTCCTCGACGATCATGGCCCGTTCCGCGTCGACCGCCCCGGCCGGAAGCTCGAACACCAGTTCGTCGTGGATTTGCAGCAGCATGCGGCTGGGACGGCCCTCGCGCTCGATCCGCGCAGCCAGTCGGACCATCGCCTGCTTGATGAGATCGGCGGCCGATCCCTGCACCACGGAGTTGATCGCGAGCCTTTCGGCCAGGGCGCGGCGCTGGGGGTTGCGGGCGTCGATCTCCGCGATGCGCCGCCGGCGCCCGAAGATCGTCTCCACGTACCCGTTTTCCTTCGCCTGCGCCACGCAGGCTTGGAGGAATTCGTCGATGCGGGGGAATCGCTTCTTGTAGGCGGAAATGAACTCGCCCGCCTCGGCCCGGCCGATCCGCAGCGTCCGCGCCAGGCCGAACGCCGTCTGACCGTAGATGATCCCGAAATTCACCGTCTTGGCCCGCGCTCGCTGCGCGGGGATAACCTCGGCCACCGGCACGCCGAACACCTCTGCCGCGACGATCCGGTGAATGTCCCGGTCCTCGGCGAACGCCCGCAGGAGCGTCGGGTCCTCGCAGAAATGCGCGAGCATCCGCAGTTCCACCTGCGAATAATCCGCCGAGAGCAGCACGCATCCCTCGTCGGCCACAAAGGCCGAGCGGATATGCCGCCCCTGCTCGGTGCGGATCGGGATGTTCTGGAGGTTCGGGTCGCTGCTGCTCAAACGCCCCGTGGCGGTGCCCGCCTGATGGAAACTCGTGTGCACGCGCCCGGTGCGGGAATGGATGCACTCAGCCAGCGCCTTGAGGTACGTGCCGATGAGCTTCATCAGGTGTCGGTAGTCCAGTACCAGCGCCGGAAGCTCGTGCAGCGCGGCGAGTTCTTCCAGCACTTCCGAGTCGGTGCTGGGGCCCGTCTTGGTGCTCTTCTTGACCGGCAGGCCCAGGTCGCCGAAGAGCACATCGGTGAGCTGGCGTGGCGAATCGACGTTGAACGGCCTGCCCGCCAGCGAGAGGATTTTCTCGCGCAGCGCGTCCGCCTCCCGCCCCAACTCGACCTCCTGGCGCTTAAGCTGCTGCGGGTCCACGCGAATACCCATCCGCTCCATCTCGGCCAGCACGGGCATCAGGGGCATCTCGAGGCGTTCGAACAACTCGTCGAGCCCCTCGGACTTGAGCTGCGGCGCCAGCACGTCGGCCAGGCGCAGCGCCACGTCGGCGTCCTCGGCCGCGTAGGGGGCGACCATCTCGATGGGCACCGCGTCCATTGTCGTCTGGTTGCGGCCTCGCCCGATGACATTCTCGATGGGGATGCAACGGTGGTGCAGGTAGTCCATCGCCAGGGCGTCGAGCTTGTAGGTCATTCGCCCGGAGTCCAGCACGTGGGCGGC
>DNAS01000100.1:12792-13264 GCA_003485185.1 Phycisphaerales bacterium
CCGGAGTCCAGCACGTGGGCGGCGATCATCGTATCGAACAAACGGCCGGCCAGGCGGAAGCCCGCGTTGTGCAGCACGATCCAGTCATACTTGAGGTTTTGCCCGACCTTGGCGACCTTGGGGTCGGCCAGCACCGGCCCCAGGGCGCGCCGGACGTCGTCAACGTCCAGGACGGTCGAACCCAGCGGGCCTTTGACGGGCAGGTAGACGGCCTGGCCGGGCTTCCACGCCAGCGAGATGCCCACCAGCTCGGCCTGCATCGGACGGCTGGATGTCGTCTCGGTGTCCACGGCCAGCCGGGTCACGCCGCGAAGCTCCGCCATCAGGGATTCCATCGCGGCGGGCGTGTCGACGCAGGTGTAGAGGAAATCGGCGGCGGTCGTCTCTTCTGCCGGTGCGGCTGGAGCCGCCGGCACTGGGGGGGGGGACGGTTGGGCGGCGGAGGCCTGGCCGAGGAGACTCGGCGCCGCAG
>DNAS01000100.1:13362-33565 GCA_003485185.1 Phycisphaerales bacterium
AACTGGTCGAACAGGCGGTTGAAACCCAATTCGGCGAAGATCGCCCGCAGGGGCTCAGCTGGAACGCCCGCGAAGGCAAACTGATCCAGCGAGCATTGCATCGGCACGTTGCGGTCCAGCGTCACCAGCTTGCGGGACAGCTCGAGCGTGTCGGCGGCGGCCAGCAGGTTCTCCCGCAGCTTGGGCGACTGCTCGTCGGCGTGCTGGAGCACTTCCGCAGCCGAACCGTATTTGGCGATGAGCTTCGCGGCGGTTTTGGGCCCAATGCCCTGAACGCCGGGGATGTCGTCGGTCTTGTCGCCGGTGAGGGTCTGGACCTCGACGGCTTGGTCGCGGCGGTATCCCTTGGCCGATTCGATGGCGGCGGCGTCGAGCACCTCGTCCTTCATCGGGTCGTACAGCCGGACGTGCTCGCCGACGAGCTGGTCAAGGTCCTTGTCGCGGCTGATGATCATTACGTCCGTCTCCGGACTGGCGAACCGGTCGGCGACGGTCGCGATGACGTCGTCGGCCTCGTAGCCCTCGACGCGGAGCACGGGGATCCCCATCGCCTCGACGATCTGGAAGATGCGCCGGACCTGCGGCAGCATGTCCTCGGGCATGGCCGGGCGGCTGGACTTGTATTGCGGATACTCCCGCCTGCGGAGGAGCTTTTCGGCCGGGCCGTCCACCGCCATCGCCAGGTAGCGGGGGCGGCGCTCGGCGATGAACTTCAGCAGCATGGTGCAGAAGACGTACGTCGCCCGCGTGGGCTCGCCGGTGGGGCTGGTCAGATCGCGGAAGGGGGCGTAATAGGCCCGGTATATCTGCGAATGCCCGTCGAGGATGTAGACCGTCTCGCTCATGCGGTCATCACGCTACCGGGCATGCGACGGGGCGTCAACGTCAAACCCGCGCCGGGGCGATTCCCATTTGACCCGAGGCCCCGCGCGCGGTGTAATGGGCCCATGCTTGGAAGACTGCGAAGGACAACCGGGCTGGACGTCGGGCTGGCGCTGGGCTTCTCGGGCGTGTCGTACCTGGTGTGGGCCCTGGTCGCCGGCAACAGTCGCGAACTCGTCCAGCAGATGATCTGGTCGGCGGACCTGCGCCGCACGGCCGTGCCCGCGTTCACCCAGAACGTCAAGATTTTCTTCGTCGATGCGGGGTTCGTCATCGACCTGGCCGGTGTGGCCTGGATGATCCTGTCGCTGGCGCTGGTGCTGCTCGCCTCGCGGCAGAAGATCAGCATCTCGTGGTCGTGGGTGTCGGCCATCTGCCAGGCGTTTGGCGCGGCGCTGGGTGGTGTGCTGGTGGCGTGGGCAGTCTACATGCCGCACGTCGTGCCCGCCCGGGCCGGCGAGCCTGCCCGCACTGGATTCGAGCAGGTCAGCGCAATTTCCCTGCCCATTCTCGTGCCCCTGGCCGTGCTGCTGTGGGTGACGTGCCTGATCTGGCTGCTGGTGGAGCGGGCGCGTCTCAGCCGCCACGGCCCCACCCTCACGGACGGCCTGCGAACGAACATCTTTCGGTAACGTTTTTCGCTTGCTCTACACTAAGCCTTTTCGCTTTCGCACCGCCCATTCCAGGCACAGCAGGGCGATGTAGGCGATTACAAGCGGCCAGGGGTGGGTCGCGGCCAGGTCTTCGTAGACGAGCCTGCGGCGGATTTCGGGACGCGCTTCGACCTGGAGGTCCTGGAACATCTTTTCGATCGACGAGAGCGGCACGAACCGCCCGTTCGTCGTGACCGACATCTGTCGCAGCAGGCCCATGTTCGCCAGCACGTCGAGCGATTCCAGGTCGGTGTCTCCGATTTCGAAGCGGTGCTCCGCCGTCAGCTCCTGCCCGGCGACGTTCGTTTTGATCCGCAGCGTATAGACGCCCGCCTGGGCCGGGGGGCGAAGCTGCCCGCGGAGCTTGTCCGCGCCGGCAGAAAGGCGGACCGCCGTCGCCTTGCCGTCGGGAGCGGAGATCGTCGCCTCGACGGTGGGATTGGGAATCGTCCGGCCCGACGGATCCTCCACGCCGGCCGTCACCTCGATTGTCTGCACCCCGGCCGCGAGCTTGCGAAGCTCGTAGCTGCTGCGGTCAGTCGAAATCCACAGGTTGCCCTTCGGCGCCGCAAGATACAGCGCCACCTGCCGCCAGAAGCGTTTCTGGCTTTCTTCGGTCGGCTCGGGGGAGAGAACCCATTGCCAGGTCGTGTCGAAGGCGATAACCAGCGACCGCCCCGAACCGTACTGCTGGACCACGATCATCGGCTCGCCGGTGCCACGGTCGGTGGCCAGCGCCACCGCGCCGAGCTTCAACTCGCCGAGCCGGCTGGCGCCGG
Source organism: Phycisphaerales bacterium (assembly GCA_003485185.1). Taxonomy (GTDB): domain Bacteria; phylum Planctomycetota; class Phycisphaerae; order SM23-33; family SM23-33; genus UBA12270. The sequence continues at coordinate 15,677 of DNAS01000100.1, forward strand.
GCATCTCGGGCAGCTTGGCCCAGGCGGCCGAAACGTCGCCCGCCAGCGGATCGATCTGCATGAGCGGATCAGCCTTTCCCTCAGCCGTGGGGACGATCTTGACGTCCCGGTCAATCTGCCCGGAGGACTTGTCCATCTTCACCGGAAGCACGTCGGCAACGGGAGTGCCGCCCCAACCGCCGGGCCCGAAGCTGTTTCGCCCGCCGATCATGCAGAGCCCCTTGCCTCGCCTGGAGACCAGTTCCTTGATGATCTCCAACTGCTTGGGCGTGAAGTGCGACGCGGCCACGTCGCCCAGGAGGATCGCGTGGTAGCTGAGCCAGTCCTCAAGTTTTTCGCCCAGGGGCGGGGGGCGGTCTTCCTGAAGCGGCTGGAGGAGCACGCGCCGGTCCACGGAGAGTTTCTGCCCGCTGGCCAGGGCGCGGGTGATGTACTTGCTCTCGAAACGGAACTTGCCCTCGATGTAGAGGATCCGCAAGCCGGTGTCATGGACGCGGACAAGTTTGGCGGCGGCGGGGCGCCCGCCCAGGTCGCGAGGCGGTGTGCCGATGAGTTTCGCGCCGACGGTCAGGCGGTGTGTTCCCACCGCCAGCGGCACGTGCGCGAACTCCACGGAGAGGGTCCGCCGTCCACTGTCGAGCGTGAACGTCTGCTTGCCCACCTCCTTGTCGCCGAAGGTGCAGGTGACCTCGACCTCGCGCCCTTTCAGTCCGAGAGCGTCGATCCTGGCGGAAATCGGCAGGCGGTTAAACGCCTGGACCTCGTCGGGGGCGGTCATCTCGCGGACGTTGAGCGTCTTGAGCGATCCGACGACCGTTTCCGAGCCGACGCCGACGGTATAGATCGGGACGCCCGCGGCGGCCAGGCCTGCCGCCAGGCGCTCCGGGTCGGTGGCGGTGTCGGCGTTGGAGCAGCCGTCGGACAGCAGGATGAGGGCGGCGACGTTCCGTCCGGCGCGGGCGGCCTGCTCGAACAGGGCGGCGGCGCTGTCGGCGATGGCGGTGGCGGGGCCGGCCGCCGTAGGAATCGCCTCGGCGACCGCGACGCGACGATGGTCTCGGTCGATTGTCGCCAGGGGCAAGGCGGTGGAAGTGAAAGTGAAAACCTCCACGTCGGCCTGCTCCGCCAGCCGGGCCAACGCCCCGCGCGAAGCCGCCAGCGCCTGCCGTACCGCGTCGATCCGCTGGGCCGGTTCCGCGCCGGCGGCCGGCAGCGTCTGCGTGTAGTCCGTCGGCATGTCCCGCCGGGACATCGACGACGACGTGTCCACCCCCACCAGCACCACGCTGCGAACCTCCTCCTGCTTTTCGTATGCCAGGGTGGGCCTCAGCAAGGCCATCGCCAGCAGCACCAGCGCCGCCATCCGCAGGATCAGGAACGTCCGCTTCAGTCTCGAGGGAACGGGGGCGGTTGTTTTTCGATACGCGCGAACCGCCCACACGACGGCTGCGGCGATCACCGCGACAATCGCCCCAGCCGGGGCACCGTTGGGGCGCCACTGGACGGCCACGATCGCCAGCAGCGCCAACAGCGTGCCGCGCAAGCATTCGAGCAGCACCCGTCGGGAGCGCCCGTGCCCGTCTCCGGCGGCGGCAAAGACCGCCGCCGCTGCCGCCACCAGCGGGCCGGCCGCCAGCGCGCCCAGCGACAGAAGGATCGCCGCGCCGGGCGACCGCCCGCGCCACAGGGACCGCAGCAGCGCCCCCAGCTCCCAGCCCAGCGCGAGCACGGCGGCGACGGTCATCACGACCGTCCACTTCGGGGGGAAGAACTGGACTGTCACGCCCAACAGGGGTTCCATGCGAGCCTAAGCTACTCGCGGGGAGGTTCCTTGGCAACGATGCTCCCGACGGGCACGACGAATGGAGCGGCCGGGCGGGGACTGGTTTCGTCGCCCCCGGTTCGATAGACTCCTCTTGCGGGATGCGCATTTTCCCCCGCGCGAGGATTTTCGATGCCCCCAGAGACGTCGTGGTTGCGGTACGTGGAAGACAAATACGGCGTCCGTCTGCGCAGCGAAACGCGGCCAGTGGACGTGGCAAACCTGTTCGCGACGCAGACGGAAATCGAACTGGTCAAATACAAACTCGTCCGCGAGGAGGGCTTCCGCGTTGACGAGCCGGTGGTTGCCTTCCAGGGCGGACGGGGGCGGATTTACTTGATCGACGGGCACACGCGCGCCCGCGTCGTGTTCGACCGCGATCGGCCGTCTCTGCCCGCGGTCGTGCTGGCCTGCGACGATCTTCGGGTGGCGGAAGAAGTGCATCGCATGGCGGAACTTGCTGGCGGGGGGGAGGTGAAGCAGGTCCGGGAGATTCCCATCGTGGACCGGCTCGGGGAAGGCAGCGAGGCCTGGCGCCGGCGCCGGCAGGAACTGCTCGACAAGTGGCGCCGTTCCCGTGAGGGGTAGATTCTCCGCGTTTTTTGTCGGGTGAAAGTCTCGGTTTTCCGGATTGACAGGCTGCCCCTGTCGGGGTACGGTTAAAGCAACCTAGCGCAGGGCTGAATGGGGGAAAACGCGGTCCGGGCGCGACGGACAAAAGAATACCGCGTCGGAAGGCAACCGTAGGAAGGGCCTGCGGCTCTGCCAGCTTGCTTCCGGTCGCATAACCTTTCTGGGAGGTCTCCCATGATCAAGCAGCGCCTGTTTACCCCCGGTCCCACTGACGTTCCCCCCGAAGTCCTGATCGAGATGGCCAAGCCCATCTTCCATCACCGCACGCAGCGGTTCAAGGACATGTTCGCAGCCGTCAACGAGGGGCTCAAAAAGCTGTTCGTGACGTCGAACGACGTGCTGACGATTGCCGGTTCGGGCACTGCCGGCATGGAGGCGGCCATCGCCTGCGCCGTGCCGCGCGACAAGAAGGTTCTGGTCGCCAACGGTGGAAAGTTCGGCGAGCGCTGGGTGAAGGTGGCGAAGGTGTACGGACTGAACGTGGACGAGGTGAAATCGGAGTGGGGCACGGCGATTACGCCCGCCCAGGTCCGCGAGAAACTCGCCACCGGGCAGTATGGCGCGGTGGTGGTGGTGCACAGCGAGACGTCCACGGCGACGGCGTGCGACCTGGCGGGCATCGGCGCGGAGGTGGCCAAGACCGACGCGCTGCTGCTGGCGGACTGCATCACGTCGGCCGGCGCCCTGCCGCTGAAGGTGGACGAGTGGGGCGTGGACATTGCCGGAACGGGCAGCCAGAAGGCCCTGATGCTCCCGCCGGGGCTGGCCAACGTCGCCGTCAGCGCCAAGGCATGGAAGGTCATCGAGAACCTCAAGGCGCCGTGCTTCTACCTGGACCTCAAGGCGTATCGCAAGACTCTGGCCAAGCAGGATGTTCCCTACACACCGGCGGTGACGCTGATCCGCGGCATGCAGGTCGCCCTGGACATGATCCATGCGATCGGCATCGAGAAGGTCTGGGCGCGGACGGCCTTGCTGGCCAAGGCCACCCGCGAGGCGATGAAGGCGCTGGGAATGACCGTGTTCAGCAAGCAGCCCAGCGACAGCGTGACGGGCATCGTCTATCCCGAAGGCGTGGACGACAAGAAGTTCCGCAACAAGGTGCTGCGGGACAAGTGGGGCTCGTCGGTCGCCGGCGGGCAGGACGAGATGGAAGGCAAGATGTTCCGCGTCTCCCACATGGGCTACACGGACCCGCTGGACACGCTGGGGCTGGTCGCCGCCGTCGAGTACGGCATGACCGATTGCGGCGTGAAGGTGCCGGTCGGCAAGGGCGTTGCCCGGGCGGCCGAAATCCTCAAGGACTGGAACTGAGAGGAGCCCACCCATGAAAAAAATCAAAATGCTGATCGCCGACAAGCTCAGCAAGGTCGGCATCGAGTGGCTTGAGGCGCAGGACGACGTCGAGGTGACGGTCAAGGCGGGCCTGCCGCCCGAGGAACTGGCGAAGATCGTCGGCGAGTACGACGGGATGATCATCCGGTCGGGCGTGAAGGTGACGGCCGACGTGCTGGCCTCGCCGGGCCGGTTGAAGGGCATCGCCCGCGCCGGCGTGGGCGTGGACAACGTGGACGTTCCCGTGGCGACGGGCAAGGGCATCATCGTCATGAACACGCCGGGCGGAAACACCCTCGCGACGGCGGAACTGACGATGACGCTGATGCTGGCGCTGTCGCGGAAAATCGCGCCGGCCAACGCCTCGCTGAAAGCGGGCAAGTGGGACCGCAAGAGCTTCGAAGGCACGCAGCTTTCGGGCAAAACGCTTGGCGTGGTGGGCATGGGGCGCATCGGCAAGGCCGTCGCGGCGCGGGCGACGGCATTCGAGATGCGCGTCCTCGGATTCGACCCGTTCTTCGCCGGCGGCGAAGGCATGAACGTCGAGATGGTCAAGGACATCAACGAGCTCTGCAAGCGCGCGGACTACATCACGGTCCACGTGCCCAAGAGCGCCGAGACGCTGGGCATGATCGGCGCCGAGCAGTTCGCGGTGATGAAACCGACGTGCCGCCTGATCAACGCCGCGCGGGGCGGGATCATCGACCCCAAGGCCCTTCTGGACGCCCTGAACGCCGGGAAGGTCGCCGGGGCCGCCCTCGACGTGTGGATCAAGGAGCCTCCGGAGACCGAGGCGGAAAAAGCGCTGATCCAGCACGAGAAGGTGCTGGGCGTTCCGCACTTGGGCGCCAGCACGGAAGAGGCGCAGGAGCAGGTGGCCCTGGAGGCCGCCCAGCAACTCGTCGAGGCGCTCCGCGGGGGCGAGGTCCGCAACGCGGTCAACGCGCCTGGCTTCGACAAGGCGCTGCCCGCGTCGGTCCGCCCCTACACCGAGCTGGCCACCCGCATGGGGCGAATCCTCTCAGGAATCACCCCCGGCGCGCTGAGCAAGGTCGAGGTCATCTACCGCGGGCCGATCTCCGAAGCCAACATCGCCCCCGTGACCACCTACCTGCTCCAGGGGCTGCTGACCCCGCACCTGGACCAGCCGGTCAACGTCATCAATGCGCCCGTCCTCGCCCAGCAGCGCGGCGTGGAGGTTCAGCAGAGCACGTCCGCCAAGGTCAAGGAGTTCAGCAACCTGATGGAAGTGACGATCCAGACCGACCAGACAAAGCGGACGGCCGCCGGCACCATCTACGGCAGCCGGTTCCCCCGCGTCGTGTCGCTGGACGGCTACCGGATGGAGCTCCAGCCGGAAGGACACGTCGTCATCATCGTCAACGACGACAAGCCCGGCGCCGTCGGCAAGTACGGCACGATCTTCGGAAGCAACAAGATCAACATCGCCGACATGACGTTCTCGCGGAAGAAGAAGTCCGGGCTGGCCGTCGTGGGCATCAATCTCGACCAGGCGCCTTCGGAGGCGGTCATGGCGGAGATTCGCGCCCAGGACGTGGTGAAGGAAGCGTACTACATGGAGTTGCCCGAACTTCCGCCCGAGGAGTGAGCTGATTGCGTAGCGAGGGCGTCGCCGGGAGACCGGCCAAGCCGCCGCTACAGGGAAAACGGGCCGTCCGACTCCGCGTCGGGCGGCCCGCTTGTTTATCATGGAGGGGGCGAGTGACGGGGTGCTGTGCTATAGCTCGTCCCGGGCGGCGGCGATCATCTCCTCCACGGTCGTGACGGCCGCAGCGCAAATTCGGTCGGCCGCGCCGTAATAGACCGTCAACGTTCCGTCGGGCAACGCCACCAAGCCGTTGCTGAACACGCAGTTCCCGTAGAACCCGGTTCGCTCGTAATCCGCCTGCGGCTCCAGGACGGGTCGGCTGGAATGGCAGATCAGCCTCTCGGGGCGCTCCAGGTCGGTAAGCATTGCGCCGAGGCAATAGCGTCCGCTCTCGTCGGCGCCGTGATAGATATCGAGCCAGCCTGCGTCGGTGCGGATGGGCGGCGCACCGCTGCCGACCCGTTCGCCCTGCCACGTGCCCGGTTTGGGGCTCAGCGTAGCGCCGTGCCGCCCCCAGCACAGCAGATCGGGTGAATACGCCGTCCAGATGCTGGGGCGGTTGAGGTAGCCCTTGTACGGGCGATGCCGGCAGACGTAGCTGCCGCCGACCTTCTCCGGGAAAATCGCGACGTCCTTGTTCCACGGCGGAGGGAAAATGATCCCGAGTTTCTGGAACGTGCGGAAGTCGTCCGTCACGGCCAGGCTCGTGCCGACGCCCAGCGTCGAGGCGATGACGTATTGGACGTAGTATCGCCCGTCGAGGCAGACCACCCGCGGATCCTCGCAGCCGTAGGCTTCGCTGGGCTCGCTGGGGAAGATCGCCGGGCTCGGGTCGAAGCGGAAGTGGATGCCGTCGCGGCTGCGGGCGACGCGAATGTGCGACAGGCTCGTCAGCAGCCCCTCGCCTTTGTAAGTGACCGCGCGCGGATCGCGGGCGTCCAGGTCGGGGTCGTCGCGACGGAGGCGAATGATCTTCGGCTCTCCGGCGTCGGCGTCGAACAGGACGGTGGCGACCTCACCAGCCTCGGCAATCGGGCGTTCTCCCACGCGCACCAGCAGGAGGGTTTCCTCGCCTACGCGGATGGCGGCGGGGTTGAGGGTGCAGACCACCTCAAAATCCGGCCGGGAGGGCCCAATAACGTCGGGCGTAATCAACGGATTCGCGTCGAGTCGTTTCAGCAGGTTGCTCATGATGCGGGAATTTACCGCCGGAGCGTTCCGTTCGCCAGCGCCTTCTGCTACTCTGTCGGCGAAGGAGGCTACAATGGCGTCGAATCGCATTCCGTGGGAGCCGGCCGTCTACGAACACAAAGCGGCGCTGATCGACCGACCGGTCGAGGACGTGGCGCGGGACGAGGGGCTGCTCGTCGAGGCCTTGCAGGCCGAGCGGGAGACCTACCATGCCGATTTCCTGACGGTGGGGATCGATGTCTACAACATCGAGGCCGAGGCGTGCGGGCTGAAGGTGGCAGCTTCGTCGCCCGAGGCCTGCCCCGAGGCTTCCTCGCCGCTGTGGACCCTCGATTCCCTGCCGGACGAATTGCCCCTGCCGGACGTCCGGCAGGCAGGCAGGTTCCCGATGATGGTGGAGGCGGGGCGCCGCGCCGTCTCCGCGCTGGGACAGGCGTGCCGGGTGCGGGTGGCCGCCAGCGGGCCGATGACCCTGGCGGCCAAGCTCGTGGGGCTGGAGAATCTCGTCGTCGCGATGGCGTTGGACGAACCGCCAGCTGGGCGGATTCTGGAGTTCGCGACGCGCTTGGCCGAGACATGGTGCGCCGAGTTGCGCCGCAACGGCCTGGACGTGATTGTCTTCGACAGCGCCGCGGCCCCGCCGGTGACCAGCCCGGCCTTGTACGCCGCGGCCGTGCTTCCGTTGCATCGGCGCCTGCTGACCGTCCTGGAGCGGACCGGCCAACGGGACCGGCCGCTGATCGTCGGGGGCAACAGCACGCCGACGTTGGTCCACTTGGCCGCGACGGGCGCCACGACGTTGCTGTGCGATTTTGCCGCCGATGCGGCCGCCTTCGCCCGCGCCTTGCCGGACGCTTCGGCAGTGACGGTGCGGCGCAACGTCGATCCAAAACTTTTCTTCCGCAGCGAGATGGACCTGCGATCGGCGGCGGAGACGCTCGCGGGCGAAGTGCGGCAATTTGCTCATCCCGTGGCGGGAACGGGCATCCTTCCCTACGCCACCGATCCGTCCCACGTACAGCAGTTCCGGCGATACCTGGAAGAATTCACCCGCCGTTCCTGAAAACTTGCCCGGAACCTCTTGTTCCTCCGGAAGTTGCACCCCCCGCAGGCAATGTTGCCGTCTGCCGGTCTGGGCAGGCGCTAGAATTGACGCAGGGAAAGTGTGCGTCCAGTCGGACAGGGCGGAAGGAACATCGGCCATGGCCCAGGTTCGGAAAACCGAAAACGCGCGAGCGAAACTTCTCGTGGTGGACGACGATGCGGCGATCCGTAAACTGCTTGTGGAAACGTTGCGCAGGGGGAATTACGAGGTGCTGGAGGCCGCCAACGGGCGAGAAGCCCAGGCAGTGCTCCAGGCGCGGGAAGTGGACCTCGCCATTACCGATCTGGAGATGCCGGAACTGGACGGCCTGAAGCTGATGCGATGGGCGATGCAGAAGTGCCCCGGCGTCACGTGGATGATCCTTTCCGGGCAGGCGACGTTCGACGACGCGGTCATCGCGCTGCGACTGGGGGCGTACGATTTGATCACCAAGCCGCTGGCAACCCTCGATTCGCTGATGGTGGCGGTGCGCAACGCGCTGCGGCAACGGCAGCTCGAGCGGGAGCAGGAACGTCTCCGCCGGGACATCGAGCGCCGCAACGTGCAGTTGACCGCGCACGTGCGCCAACTGCGGCATGCCTGCCAGGTGATGTGCGAACAAGCCCGGATGATCGGCGAAGACCTGCGCCGCGCGGAGCGGATCCAGCGCGCGCTGCTTCCGCAGACCCCGCCCCGGATCGAGAACTTCTCAATTCACGCGGTATACCTTCCCAGCCGGAACGTCGGGGGCGACCTGTACGACGTGATGCAGGTGGACGAAAGGCACTTTTATGCGTGCATTGCCGACGCGGCTGGGCACGGTGTCAGCGCCGCGATGCTCGCCGTGCTGTTCAAGAATCGCCTGCACCTGCGCGACGATCAGACCAACCGTCCGGTGCAGCCTGACGAGGCTCTGCGGGAGGTGAACCGCGCGATCTTCGAGGAATGCCGCGCGCCGAGCCTGTTCGTGACGGCTGCCTGCTGCCTGGTGGATACGCAGACGGGAACCGCGACCATCGCATCGGCGGGACATCCGCCGTTGCTGCTGTGCCGTGCGAACGGGCGCCACGAAACGATCCACCGAACCGGCCCGGCGCTGGGATTGTCGCCCGACGCAAAGTATCGGTGCGTTCGCGTCCGTCTGGGCGCGGGGGACCGCCTGTTGATGTATACCGACGGCATCAGCGATTCCGGGGAGATGGGCGGGGTGACCGGCGACAGGATGGCGGCGATGCTCTGCCGCCCGAGCGAACGCGACGGCCAGGCGCTGCTGCACGCGATCCTGGAGACGGCGCAGGACGTGCAGTCGCCGGCGGGGCAGGAAGACGACATCACGATGCTTCTGGTGACGTCGGAGGAGTCGCCTTCCCTGCTGGAGAACACCGTATCGTCGCCTCGCTCCTCCGCCGTCTCGCCGGCGCCAGGCGACAAGACGGGCGCATTCGTCGCCATGGACGACCGGCAGACCTTCATTCTGATCCGCGGACGGGGAACCTGGACCGAGAGCGTTCCGGTCCACGAGATCTCCCTCGCCGCGGTCCAGGCCAATCGGGATCTCACATTCGACCTCTCGCAGTGTGAGTATCTGGACAGCACATTCCTCGGAACGGTCCAGCAACTCGTCGATGATTCACTCGCCCAGGACGTGCAATTGCGGATTCAGGGCATCCGGCCGGCTGTGAGACGCCTGTTCGAGGAATTGGGGATGGAGCGGGTGATCCGGCGGATTTCCTCCGAGACCCTGCCCTTGCCGGAACCGATTTTGCCCCTGTCGCAGCTGGCAGCGGACGACGTGCGGGATTCCCAAAGGCTCCTGGAAGCCCACGAGGCGCTGGCGGCGCTGAACGACCGGAACCGCGAGGAATTCCGGAACCTCATCGATGGCATTCGCGCGGAAGTGTCCCGATGCGAGCACGCGCGGGGCTAGCACCGTCGCCCTTGAAGGTCAGATCACGCTGCGGAGGTATCCCCGCGCCGCGGCGAACCACCCGCTGCCCCAGTGCCGCAGGCCGTACAGCAGCATCGTCGCCAGCGCCACGGGAGTCAATTCGCCGAATCGCTGCTCGATGAAGTTCACGACCACCGACGGATGCGACCGCACGGCCAGCAGCTCGGAATGTTCGCCGGCGTCGACGGCTTCGCCGAAGCTCTGGCGGATGGTCGCGGCATCGGCGTCTACGGCGATGTCGAATACCAGTTCCGGCTGGACGATGTGCTTGTCGCGCACGAGACCTAGGCAGACGCACTCCCGGACACAGGAATCGGGCAGGTTGGTCTCTTCCCGCAGTTCGTTGAGCATGTCGGAGAGGGGGTCCGGCGTTTCCCGGCTGGAGGCGGGGGGTTCGACCATGCCCCCGAGGGGATGAATGCGCCCGGCATGGTGCGAGACGCGCTCGCTGCGACGTCCGAAGATCAGGAACCCGTCGTTGGTGGCCAACGCGGCCGAGACGCCCAGCGGATTGGCCAGCACGTCGCCCCCGTAAAGATATCGCACGTGGGCCTGGCGGAGGTTGGTGCCGAGGAATTCCCGGTAGCTGACGGCCCCGACGGTCAATTCGAGCCGCTGCTCGGAGGCCTCGCAGTGGACCAGTCGGCAGAGGCGCCCGTCGAACAGCCTACGCTCGGTCTGTCGGGCCCGCTCCATTTCGCCGGTCCAGGTCTGCTCGATGAGGGCTTCGAGCTTGTCGTTGGTGGCCCGGGGCGTGTCGCACCAGCGGACGGAGATCCGGTCAGGGGCGTACTGCCCGATGACGTCGAGGAAGAACAGCCCGCAATCGCGCGGGCCGTTGCCGGAGGCGTCGGGCGCGACCTGGCTCATGACGCCTCCCCCAACCAGCGGGCGAGCGACTCGGCGAAATACGTGATGATCAGGTCCGCGCCGGCCCGGCGGATGGCGCCGGTGAGTTCCACGGCGACGGTCCGCTCGTCCAGCCAGCCGGCCGCCGCGGCGGCCTTGACCATCGCGTATTCCCCGCTGACGTGATATGCCGCCAGCGGCACGTCGAACCGCCGACGCAGCTCGGCGATGACGTCGAGATACGTCCCGGCGGGTTTGACCATGATCATGTCCGCCCCTTCGTCGAGGTCAGCCGCTGCCTCCAACGCCGCCTGGCGGGGGGCGCGCCAGTCCATCTGGTACGATCGCCGGTCGCCGGACTTCGGGGCGCTTTCGGCCGCGTCGCGGAACGGACCGTACAGCCCCGACGCGAACTTCACGGCATAGGACAGGATCGCGGTCTGTGCGAACCCCGCCGCGTCCAGCGCCTGACGGATGGCGCGCACCTGTCCGTCCATCATGGCCGACGGCGCCACGACGCCCGCGCCAGCCCGCGCGTGCGAGACAGCCGTGCGGGCCAGCAACTCCAGCGTCGCGTCGTTGTCCACGGTGGGCGCGCCGTCGGGGCCCTGCGTAAGTATGCCGCAGTGCCCGTGGTCGGTGTATTCGCACAGGCATACGTCGGTGATGACGACCATGCCGGGCACTTCTTCCGCAATCCGCCGCGAAAGGCGCTGCACCGCGGCTTGCTCGTTCCAGGCGGACGAACCGGAAGCATCCTTGTGGTCGGTAATGCCGAACAGCAGCACCGCCCGCAGACCCAGGTCGGACCAGCGGCGGACGGTTTCCATGGCCGTGTCCACAGAAAGCTGAAACTGCCCGGGCATCGAGGCGATTTCCCGCCGCACACCGCTGCCTTCACGCACGAACAACGGGGCGATCAACTGCTCCGTGCGGAGCGTCACCTCGGCCAGCATGTCGCGCAGGGCGGCGCTGGACCGCAACCGCCGAAGCCGTCTTGTCGGAAAATCCGCCATGCGGGTATCTTAGCAATTGTCATGGACTGGTGGGGAGGAAAAACGTTTCGCTCAACCAGTGGGAATAGGCATGTCCCAATTGCCCTGTGAATTGCCACGTCCCATCGACACGGCCGGGATAGAATCCTATCCGAAGATTCGACAGGGGTTGGACAGGGGAGAAACCATGCTGATTCCGTACCAGGTTGACGTCATGAAGTGGCGAACTCCATGGGTGAATTACGCCTTGCTCGCCCTCATCGTTCTCATAAGTCTGTGGGGATTCAGTGATGCGGATGTTTTCTACACCTTGGCGGGTATGGAGGAGACGGGTTTGGGTGGCCTATGGTCGGATTATCGACTTACGGAAAGCATCCTCCTCTGGCCGGTAGTGGCGATCAGTTCCTCGTTCCTCCATGGGGGCATACTGCATTTGGCGGGAAACCTGTTGTTCTTGTGGGTGTTCGGCAACGCGATCAACAGCAAGTTCGGCCATTTGGGGTATGTCCTGTTCTACCTGTCCATGGCGATGCTGGCGGGATTGACGCATTACAACCTGACCGGAAGCCCGGGAGTGGGGGCGTCGGGGGCCATCTACGCGGTGATGGCGGCATTCCTCGTGTTCTATCCGCTCAACGACGTGCGGATTGCCTATTTCTTCTGGTGGTTCCTGGTGTTTCGGTGGGGTAAGTTCGAGCTGGCGGGAATCTTCGTCGTGGTCGCATACGTCCTGTGGGACCTGCTGATGATTTGGTTTGGGGCGGATATCGGGGTAGGGCACTGGGCTCACGTTGGGGGATTCGCCCCGGGCTTTTCCGTTGCCCTTCTGCTGGCGATGCTGAAGGTCATTCAGCCCACGGAAGACGAAAAGACCCTTCTCCAGTTGTTCGCGCCCCGCCCCCGGAGCGCCTACTACCGCTAGTGCTGCCGTTTGCGGTCGGACAGCAGGACAAGGTCGCGCAGGTTTTCCCCGTGCGCCGCGGCCAGCCAGCGGGCCATGAACTCGTGCTGCCCCGCGACGTGGGCGATGGCCATCAGCGCCTGGAGGTGGTAGTTGCGCTCGTCGAGCGAGCCGGCCAGCACGAACGCCACGCGCACGGGCTCTTCCCGGCCTGGGAAGTTCACGCCCTCCCGGCAGCGGACCAGAAGCACGTCGAAGAGTTCCTTGCCCGGCACGATGATGTGCGGGATGGCCAGCCCCGGCTGGATGACCGTGCTGGATTGTTTTTCCCGCTCGACGAAGAGGCGGAACAGTTCCTGCTCGCTGACGGGCAGGCGCTGGGCGAGCGCCGCGGCCGTCTTGTGGAACAGCTCTTCCGGGTCGATCGGGCCCGGCAGGTCGAGTACGGCGGCGTTCTGGATGAGCCGGTCGAACCGGTCGTGCACCACCTGGTCGCGTTCCAGGGCGATCTCGCGGAGTTCCTCTTCCAGTTCCGCGCGGTAGATTTCACGCGAGACCGCCTTGCGGACCATGTAGACCAGGGCGCTCTCCCGGCTGATGCGGGCGCGGACGTACAGGACATACCAGAGCAGCCCCAGCAGGGCAAACACCGCAGTCGTGAGCAGCGCCGCGGCGCCCATGCCGGCGATCAGCACCGTGTAGAGGCAGATGCCCGCCACCTGGAACCAGGGAAACATCGGCGAGCGGAACAGGGGGCGGTAATTCTGGATGCGGCTGGTGCGCATGATGAGGACAGCCAGGTTGACCAACAGGAACACCACCAGCATCATGGTGCTGGCGACCTTGACGAGCGTGTCGATCTTCAGCGCAAGGATGATCGTCACCATGAAGGCGCTGGTCATGAGGATGCTGACCCATGGGGTCTGGAATCGGGAGATCTTGCGGACGAACTGGGGCAGCAGGCCGTCGTGGCTCATGGCCATCGGGTTGCGCGAGGCGGAGAGAATTCCTCCGTTGGCGGTGGTGAAGAACGCCAGCATGGCGGCGACGGCCAACAGGAGGACTCCCGCGCCGCCCAGGGCGGTCCGTCCGGCGGCGAGGGTCAGGGGGGTGAGGCTGCCGGACAGGTCGTCGGCGTCGCCTGCGCCGGCAGGGCCCGCCACTCCGACGGTGTNNCCCCCCCCGGGGGCCCCCCCCCCCCCGGGGGGGAAAGGGGGGGGGGGGGGGGGGGGGGGGGCCGCCGGACGGGTCGCCGGCGCCCCCGGCCACGGCGGGCCCCGCCACTCCGACGGTGACGAAGACGGCCGCCACGTACAGCCCCGAGACCACGACGCTTGCGGCGAACATCCCCGCGGGAATGTTGCGGCCGGGGTGGTGGATTTCGCCCGCGACGGAGGCGACCTTGGTCAGCCCGCCGTAGGAGACGAAGATCAGTCCCGCCGTCGCGATCAGCGCCCAGGGGCCCTTGTCCATGAAGCCCCCGAACCGCCGATGGTCGGCGGCTGGGAAGCCAGCGACGAGGAAGACGACCATCACGGCGAACAGAACCGCCACCATTGCCACCTGCATGCGCCCCGTTCCCTTGACGCTCAGGAGGTTCAGCACGGTGAACAGCACGCAGAAAGCGATCGCGACGAGCTTGATCGTCCACTCGTCTTCGGGCAGGCCGACCATGCCGGCGAACGCACCGATGCCGATCAGGGCAAATGCGCTTTTCAGGGCGATCGACAGCCAATTGGCCAGTCCGGCCAATGTGCCGGGCAGGGCGCCCATGGAGCGTTCGATGAAAAAGTAGCTTCCGCCGCTTCGGGGCATGGCAGTGGCGAGTTCGGCCTGGCTGAACATGGCGGGGATCATGAGCACGGCGGCCAGCGCGTAGGCCAGCACGACCGCCGGACCCGCCTGCGCATACGCATGGCCGGGCAGGATGAACAGTCCGGAACTGATCATCGCCCCCGAGGCGATGCAGAAGACGTCCCAGAAACCGAGTTTTCGTTTCAGCGAAGCCAAGATGCGGATTCCCTGCACAGTGGACGTGCGCCGCGCCCGCCGTGCGGCGCGCGGGCATTATACGCTGCCTGGGACGGTTGCATGGTTGACAAATCGTGCTGCGGCGCGGAAAAATCGCTGTTGCCCGGGGCGACCGGGGGCATTTCAAAGGAGCCGCGCATGTTCGAAATCCGCCAGCGGGGCAGCACCGTCGGACGGGAAGTCATCAGCGGACTGACCGTATTCATGGCCATGAGCTACATTTTGTTCGTCCAGGTGGGGCTTCTGGGCGGCATCGACGCCAACGGGGATAAGGTGCCAGACATGAACCCGGATGGCGTGATGATGGCCACCTGCCTGTCTGCCGCAGCGGCCTCGATCCTCATGGGCCTGCTGGCCAACTATCCGGTGGCCTTGGCGCCGGGCATGGGGGAGAACTTCTTTTTCGCGATGACGATGGTCCCGGCGCTGGCGGCGATGGGCTTCGGCGCCGGTTGGCAGATGGCGCTGGCGCTGACCGTCATCTCCGGCACGATCTTCCTGCTGCTGTCGGTGGTGGGGTTCCGCTCTCGCGTGCTCAACGCCATTCCCGACGCCCTCAAGAGCGGGATCGCCTCGGGCATCGGGTTGTTCATCGCCGTCATCGGATTCCACTACGGAAACCTCGTCGTCAAAGCGCCGGGTGGGGGGCTGATCCAGTTTCCCGGGTTCCGCGAGAATCCCGTGGGCCTGCTGACGCTGGGCGGGCTGGCGATCACCATGACGCTGATGGCCTTCCGCGTGCACGGGGCCATCCTGCTGGGGATTTTCGCCAGCGCCGCCATCGCGCTGGCAACGGGCATGATTTCCTGGTGCGGCAGCCCGGTGTCCTGGCCGGGCGGCTTGGGCGAAACCGCCGGGGGCTTCCTGCCGGGCCTGGAAGGGGTCTGGAAGGCGATCTGGAGCCATCGCGGGTTGGAAATCCTGGCCTTCACGTTCATCCTGCTGTTCATGGACCTGTTCGACACCGTCGGCACGCTCATCGGGGTGTCCAAGCGCGCGGGGCTCATCCGCGACGGAAAGCTCCCGAAGGCGGAGCGGGCCCTGGCCGCCGACGCCGCCGGCACGATCATCGGCGGCGTGTTGGGCACCAGTACCGTCACCAGCTACATCGAGTCCATCACGGGCGTGCAAGCGGGGGCGCGAACGGGCCTGGCCGCCATCGTCGCCGGCGCGTGCATGGCGCTCGCGGTCTTCTTCACGCCCCTGGCAAGGATGATCGGCGGCGGAATCGAGATCGCCGCCGGAGAATACAAGTACCCCCTGATCGCCCCGGCCCTGATCATCGTCGGCTCAATGATGATCCGCACCCTGCGCGACCTGGACTGGGACGACGTGACGGAGTCGCTGCCGGCCTTTTTGACCATGATCACCATGCCCCTGGCGTACAGCATCTCCGACGGTATCGCGATCGGGTTCGTGTCGTACGCGTTCGGAAAGACGATTACGGGGCGATTCCGCCAGTGCCCGGTGGTGGTCTATGTCTTCGCCGTGCTGTTTGCGGCGCAATACCTGGTGAGGGTGTTCCTGATTCCCTGACGCCGCGCCGTCAGTCGTCCGCCGGCGAACCGAGCGGCTGGTCGATCGACAGCGCCTGCCCGTTGCGCACCAGGCGGATGGTGACGGTCTGCTTGGCGCCGGCGGCGCGGATGGCGTTGACCAGTTCCGCCGCGTTGCGGACGGCGTGGCCGTTGAATTCCCGGATGACGTCGCCGGCGCGTATGCGTCCGGCTCGCTCGGCCGATCCCCCACGAATCAGCGAGACCACCTTTGCGCCCTGCGGGTCGTCCTGGAGTTCCGCGCCGAGACGGGCCTGCCCGCGGGAGAGCTCGCCCCACGGAAGTTTCTGCGCGGCGACCCATTTCTTCCAGTCGTCCTCGACCTGGAACAAGCGCTTGCCGAGCGTTTTTTCCAGGGCCCGCTTGCCGGTTGAATCCTCGGAGTAGCCGTCCTTGTACGCCTCGTACCATTTCGCCAGGACGCCCGATTCATGCAGGTACAGCAGCAGGTAGCGGCTTTCGGCATAGCACAGGTCCGCCTCTCGGAGGAACCGTTCCTGCCCCATCGAAACGAGTTTGTCCAGGGGAATCGTCGTCCCCAGGCGGATCGCCCGCTGGAGCGTGAGCAGGCGGTCGCACGTCCGCAGTTCCAGGCCTTCCTGGCCGATGTGCGCCGAATCGAACAGCGTCGCCAGGCCCTCGCAGATCCAGACAGGATGGATCTGGCCGGCGGCCGAGGCGTCGGCGTCGTGCAGGGCGTGCGTGAACTCGTGCACCAGCACACGCCCGCGATCGAGGGAGATCAGCGTCCGGTCTTCGTTGCGGTAGAAACCGTTGACGGACTCGCCCGGACGAAACCGGCGGTAATCGGCAGCCGTCGGCAGCAGGATCGTCACGTTCCAGGTCAGGGGCGACTTGAGCAGGTACGCCCGCTGCGCGTCGGTGTAGGCCGCCAGCAGTTGCATCGTCTCGCGGAGGTGGTTCTCGTCCAGGGCGCTGAGGTAGAGAAGGCGCCGCTGGCCGTCGTACCGGGCGGAGTATCCTTGCGGCAGGTCGGCGAGCCACTTGCGGGCGGTCCTGCCCGCCTGGTCCGCCAGATCATCCGCGCCAAAGGCGCATGGCGACAGGGCCAGGGCGCAGCCTGCGCCCAGCGCCATCGCCACCTGCCGCCACGTTGTCCGCGCGATGCGCCGCGTCAAGACGGTCTCCCTCACCGGTGTTATCGGCACGTTGCGGACGCGGAATAAGCAGCGGGCCTTGCATCCCCTTGGCGGAACCTGCTCTAATGGGCTCGGGCGGCGGCGGAAGCGCCCGATGGGAGGCCGTGCATGGCCAGCAAGGTAGCCGTGGTTCGCACCCGTCCGGAGACGGTCCTGGACGACGTCCGGCGGGTGATGTCGCTCGGCGGGGCGCCCGACGCCCTGGACCGGTCGGCGGAGACCATCCTTAAGAACAATCTCTCGTGGCACCTGATGTATCCCGGCGCCAACACCACTCCCTGGCAGTTGGAAGGAGCGATTTCGTTCCTCCGCGAGGCGGGTTTCGACAAGCTGGTGTGCGTGGAGAACGAGACCGTCGTCACCAGCGCCGCCAAGGGCGAGCGCCTCAACAAGCAGCGCCCCGTCTGCGAGGCGCACGGCGTGCCGATCCGCTACAACTTCCACAAGTCCGACATGCGATGGACCGTCTACGAGCCCCGCGCGGAAATGCTCGTGCTGGACCGCATCTTCCCGCGCGGAATCCGCATCCCGGACTTTTTTGTCGGGCGGAACGTCGTCCACCTTCCCACGACGAAGTGTCACATCTACACGAACGTCACCGGGTCGATGAAGAACGCGTTCGGCGGCCTGCTGTCCAACCGCCGCCACTACTGCCACTCGCGCATCCACGAGACGCTGGTGGACCTGCTGGCGATCCAGAAGGAGATTCACCCCGGCATCTTCACGTTGACCGACGGCACGACGGCGGGCAACGGCCCGGGCCCGCGCACGATGA
>DNAS01000100.1:33672-37219 GCA_003485185.1 Phycisphaerales bacterium
ACGCACGATGATCCCCGTGACGAAAAACGTGCTGCTGGCGTCCGCCGACTGCGTGGCGATCGACGCGGTGGCCGCGCGAATGATGGGCTTCGACCCGATGGGGCACGATTTCATCCGCCTGGCGCACGAGCGGGGTTTGGGCACGGGTCGGACCGAGGAGATCGAAATCGTCGGCGACGGCGATGCGGCCGCGGAAAACTGGCGCTTCCACACGGGCGACAACGCCGCCAGCAGCGTGGGCAAGCTCATGTGGTTCGGTCCGCTCCGCTGGTTTCAGCGCTTGATGTTCCACACGCCCATCGTGTATCTGTTCATCCTGGCGTCGGCAGTGTATCACGATTACGTGTGGTATCCGACGCGCGGGAAGCGCGTCGTGAACGAATGGCTGGCGACGAGCCCGTGGGGCCGGCTGTTCGCCGAATACGCCCCCCAAGGCCGCTGAAGGACTGAACCGCGAGATGGCTTCCACAGACAACGCAATTCACACGCTCTCGATCGTCATTCCCGTCTACAACGAACTGAACACGTGGCGCGACGTGCTGGCCCGCGTGGAGGCGGCGGACGTCGGGGGGCTCGCCCGCGAGATTGTCCTGATGGAGGACGGCTCGACTGACGGTACGCGGGAGCAGCTCCAGGCGTTCGATCTGGACGTTCGAAGTGGCAGGATTTCCCCTTCGTGCGCCGACGCGCGGTATCGCGTTCTGTTCCACGAGGTCAACCGCGGAAAGGGGGCGGCGCTGCGGACGGGCTTCGCAGCCGCCACGGGCGACGCCGTGCTCATCCAGGACGCCGACTTGGAATACGACCCGGCCGATTACCCCCGCCTGCTGGCGCCGCTGGTCGAAGGACGCGCCGACGTCGTCTACGGAAGCCGTTTCCGCGAGGCTCGCAGCCGCAAGGGTTATCTCAAGAACTACCTCGCCAACCGTTTCCTGACGTTCCTGTCCAACCGCATGACCGGTCTGAAGCTGACCGACATGGAGACGTGCTACAAGCTTTTCCGCCGGGAGATCATTCAGTCGATCGAACTCCAGCAGGACCGGTTCGGGTTCGAGCCGGAAGTCACCGCGAAAATCGCCCGCCTGGGCGTGCGGCTGGTGGAGGTGCCGATCTCCTACAACGCCCGCACGCACGCGGAGGGCAAGAAGATCGGCTGGCGCGACGGGCTTAAGGCGATCTGGTGCATCGGGAAATACGGCTGGTAGAGAAACCGAAAAAGAAACGAGAGGCGGCATGAATTCCCCATCGGCAGCCACGGAGACCGCGAAGCTTGGGGTGAAAGGCTGGCTGGTTTGCCTGGTTGCGTTCTCTCTTCTGTACCTGGCGACGTGTCAGCGAGGGGTCTCCTGGCAGGATGGCGGGTGGTACCAGTTGCGGGTGCTGGAGGGCGACTATCGCGGCACGGGGAACTACGCGGGGGACTGGGGCTTGGCCGTGGCGCATCCACTCTACATCGCCGCCGCCAGGGCGTTCGCGGCGATTCCTCTTGGCACGTTGGCGGGGAGGGTGAATTTCTTCAGCGGCTTGGGCATGGCCATCGCGCTGGCGAACCTGGCGGCAATCGTCACGCTGCTGACGGGGCGGCGATGGATCGGCGTGGCGACGGCCGCCATGCTGTCCGTCGCGCACACGGTGTGGTGGCTGTCCACGGTGGCGGAAGTCTACACTTGGTCGGCGGCGGCGCTGACCGTGGAGTTGATGCTGCTGGTGTCGTTGCTGCTGCGGCCGCGATGGACGGTCCTGATCGGCCTGGCCTTTACCGTCGGAGTCCACTGGAGCATCCATAACGTCGCGCTTCTGGCGATTCCGGTTTACGCGGCGACGGCCTTGGCCCTTGTGGTCCGCCGCAGGCTGCCTGCGTGGGCTCCAGGCGTCGCAGCCGTCGCGTTTTTCGTGGGCGCAGGCCCGTATGTCTTCATGATCGTCTGGTTGGCCGTCGAAACGGGCGACCCGGCGGGGGCGGTGCGATCCGCCCTGGTCGGGCAGTTCACCTCGGCGGTGACCAATGTCTCCTGGTCCGCGAGTTCCCTGAAGGTCAACGCCGCGCTGGCTTCGCTGAATTTCGTCAGCTTCCTGCTGCCCCTGGCGGTGTGCGGGTGGGTCTCCCTGCGGCGTGTGACCGGGCTCACCGTTGCAGCGGCGCTGGGGGCGATCACGCTGATCGAAGTGGTCTTCGTCGCACGGTATAACGTGGCGGATCAGTTCACGTTTCTTCTTCCCTCGCTGGTGATGGTCGCCCTGGCCGCGGGCGTGGGATTGAAGACGCTCGGGGGACAGACGCGCCGCCGAACCGTCCTGGCGATGGCGGCGGCGGGCTTTTCGATCGTCCTGCCGCCGATCTTTTATGCGACTGGGCCGGCGATACTCCGCGCCGCCCGCGTGGAGGTGCACCGGGGACGAACCCTCCCGTTCCGCGACGAGGTGCGCTACTGGTTGGTCCCGTGGAAGCAAAATGAAGACTCGGCGGAACGATTCACCCGGACGGCCCTGGCGGAAGCGTCGCCCGAGGGGGTGATTGTGACCGACGGCATCCCGTTCCACGCCCTGCTGTTCACGCAGAAAAGCGAGTCGCTCGCCCCCGGCGTCACCGTCACGTCGCGTTTCGGACCGCTGCCTGCGTATGACAAATCACCGGAGGAGTTTCGCACGCAGGCGGCGGGGAGGGCGGTGTACCTGGTTTCGCCGGGAGCGTCCTACGCTCCGCGCAATCTGGAAGAGGATGCGGAAGTGTCCCGACCGAACGGCGCCGTGCTCTACCGCGTCCGATGGAACGCCGCGAAAACAGGCCCCGACGTCACGGGTTCGTCTGGTCCTGCTCCTGCAACTTCCGAATCTCGGCCACGCTGATGCCGAGGAACTCGTTGCAGAACGCCAGGTCCGACATGTATCCGCTTCGCTGTTTCAGGATCGTGCCGGCCGAGTCCAGCAGCAACACGGCAGGGACGTTGGAAACCTGGTATCGTTGGGCCGCTGAAGGGTGGTCTGCGATCGTCAGGTGCACCCGCTCATAGCCTAGGTGCGTCAGGACATTCCGGGTGGTGCGCCATGTGAGGCACTTTTCGATGAAACTGCGATCTTCCTGGCTGGGGGGATTGTTCGTGAAGACCAGAAGGACCTGCGTCTGGCGTTCCTTGGCGGCCGCCAGGGCGCCGGGCAGGTCGCTGCTCCAGCCTTCCAGTTCCGGGGCCTTCTGCTGCACAAGATACACGACGGCCACCACGATCACGATCACGGCGACGAAACCCAGCTTGACCCAACGATCGAATCGCGGTTTGCGTGGCTGCTTCTCGACTGGTTCGGTCATCGTCTTTCCCTGTTACGGATATGCCCTCCCACCGGCATGATTATCGTCATGCGGGGCGGGATTTCCATGAAGATTTCGTTTGCGGGAGCGGCGGGGGCCAGACGGTTGCATTTTTCTGCGGGGGGATGGATGATGGCGCAGCCGGAAGCGAACGCGGACGGCGAAAGGAAGGATGACGGCATGTGGAAGCTGATTTGCAGGCGATTTGACGAAGCGATTGAGGTTCTCGGTCAGGGGCGGGAC
>DNAS01000100.1:37261-44457 GCA_003485185.1 Phycisphaerales bacterium
GTCAGGGGCGGGACCGCCTGGCCGATCGGATCGCCCAGGCCGCCGAGATCATCGCGGCGTCGTACCGCGCGGGCGGCGGGGTGCTGCTGTTCGGAAACGGGGGTTCCGCGGCCGACGCGCAGCACATCGCCGGCGAGTTGGTGGGGCGGTTCCTGTTCGACCGCGCCCCGCTGCGGGCGCAGGCGCTGAACACCGACACGTCGATCCTGACCTGCGTGGGCAATGATTACTCCTTCGAGCAGGTTTTCTCCCGGCAGGTCGAGGCGAACGGGCGCAAGGGGGATGTCGCGATCGGATTGAGCACGTCGGGCAATTCGCCCAATGTGGTAGCGGCGCTGGCGGCCGCGCGGAAGATCGGAATGAAGACCATCGCCTTCACCGGCGCCGGCGGAGGGCGCTGCGCCGAACTGGTCGACGTGCTGCTGGACGCGCCCGTGGCCTCGCCCACCGCGCGGGTGCAGGAATGCCACGTCGTGACCTATCACATCCTCTGCGAATTGGTCGAGTCCGCCGTGTGCGCCCATGAATGACGCGCCCTCCAGGCCCGCGCCGCGGTTCGACGTCGCGCTGAGCGTGTTTTTCCCTTGCTACAACGAGCAGGAGAACGTCGAGCGCGTCACGCGCCGGGCCATGGAGGCTCTGAACCGCCTGGTCCGCCAGTGGGAGATCATCCTCGTGGACGACGGCTCGGCCGACGAGACAGGCCGGATCGCCGACCGCCTGGCGGCCGAAGACATCCGCATCCGCGCGGTGCATCACGAGCGCAACGGCGGATACGGGCGGGCGCTGCGGACGGGCTTCGCCGCCGCGCGCCTGCCGTACGTGTTCTACACCGACGGCGACGGACAGTTTGACATTTCTGAACTGGACCGCCTGCTGGAGCGGATCGGCGAGGCGGAGATCGTCAGCGGATACCGGGCTCGCCGGCGGGACGGGTTTCTGCGTCGCCTGAACGCGGCCGGGTGGAGCTGGCTGACGCAACGGACACTGGGGTTCCGCTGCCGCGACGTGGACAGCGCCTTCAAGCTCTACCGACGGGAGATCTTCGGCCGGTTCGAGCTGAAATCCACCGGCGCGCTGATCGACGCGGAAGTGCTGGCCCGCGCGGTGCGATGCGGCTGTCGCATCGTCACCGTGCCGGTGACGCACCTTCCCCGCCGGGCGGGCAAGCAGACCGGCGCCAAACTCCGCGTGATCCTGCGGGCGTTCCGTGAACTCTGGCAACTCCGCCGGGACATCCGTCGGGGGCGGTAGCCGACCGTCGCGCGGCCGGCGTGATTTTTCCGCGCGGTATTTATGTCGGGCCCAATCCCTGCCGATTCATCGGACAGAAGCATCGCCCTTTGCCAGTGAGGACGAGATTGCTCGGAAGGTAAACTGGAGGGAAGGGCCGCGCTGCGGCAGACGTCGCGTGCGGCCTTGTTTTTTGCGCGGACCCGTCGCGGGGCTCAGCGATTCGAGTGGACGGGCTCCAGATCGGCCAGGGGAATTTCCACCTCGAACACCCCGCTCTGGACGATGGCTTGGTCTTTCTCGGCGTTGATGCGGATGAGCGTGGCCCGCTTGTGGAAGGGCACGACGTAGACCTGCTGTCCCGGCTGAACCGCCAGGAGCTTCTCGCGGTTTCCGCGTGCGACGGCGGTGTCGGCGCTGCGGCGTTCGAGGGGTTTGGGCGGTGGGGGTTTTTCGTCGTGGCGCGGGCGCTCGTGCCGCCGGCCGCGATGGTGTCTCGGGCCCGTCTCGTGCGTGTGCCGAGCGAACGGACCGGTCTGCGGGAAAAGGTCCTGGATCGATAGGTCCACTTCCTCCTGCCCGACCTTGACGGTGGCGCGCAGGGCGGGAAGGTTCACTTTCGTGACGACTCCCACGCCGCCCTTGTGGGCGATGGGAACCTCATCCCCGATCTTCAGCCGCGCAATCGCCCCCAACCAGGTGTCGAATTGCCTGGCTCGCTGCTTCTGCATCTCCAGGCTGCGGTGATACTCGTCGTGGATGCGCTGAGCCTCTTCCTTGGCCTGCTGCGTCTCGGCGACCTGCCGGAGAATCTCCCCGCGCAGCGAGGCGATTTCCTCCCGCACGCGGGGCTGGCCGAGGTCCGGCATCATCTCCCTCAGGGGCACTTCCACCTGCACGTTGTCGCAATCGACGACGGCCCGCTGGCGATGCAACTCCATCCGCACGAGCTTTCCGGGCTTGCCCAGCGAGGGCACGAAGACGGGCTCACCGGGCTTCATCTCGCCCAAGCGAGCCAGCCAAAGCTCGAACTCCTCTTTCAGTCGGTGCAGGTCGGCCAGGCGCGATTCGTACATCTCCTGCTGGGTCTCGGCGGCGAGCTGGGCAGCGGTGGCGTCGGAACGGGCCTGCTCGGCCGACTGCCGGGCCAGCGTCGTCGCCTGGACGGCGCGGCGGAACTGCTTTCCCTGGTCGGTCTGGTACTGGCGGGCGACCGCCGTGATCCGCTTCGGCATGCCGAGCTTCTGCGCCACGGTGATCGCGTGCGATTCGCCGGGCGTTCCGATTCGCAACTGGTAGGTGGGCGAGAGCGTCCGCGTGTCGAACTCCACCGAGGCGTTGTCCACGCGCTCGTGCGTGTAGGCGTAGGCCTTCAGGACGCTCAGGTGCGTGGTGACCATGCCCGTGCAGCCGATGCG
This sequence comes from Phycisphaerales bacterium, assembly GCA_003485185.1. Lineage (GTDB taxonomy): Bacteria > Planctomycetota > Phycisphaerae > SM23-33 > SM23-33 > UBA12270. Next base: position 39,913 of record DNAS01000100.1, read on the forward strand.
ACGCAACTCGTCGAGGATCGCCTGCCCGATGGCGCCGCCTTCCTCGGGGTCGGTTCCGCTGCCCAGTTCATCCAGCAGCACGAGGCTCTGGCGGTCGGCCTTGGCGAGGATGTGGCGTACGCGCTTGACGTGCGCGCCGAACGTGCTGAGCGACTGCTCGAGCGACTGCTCGTCGCCGACGTCGATGAACACGTCGCGGTAGGCCGGCAGTGTCGCGCCGCGCTGTGCGGGGATGTGCATTCCCGACTGCGCCATCAGCGCCAGCAGCGCCACGGTTTTCAGCGCCACCGTCTTTCCGCCGGTGTTCGAGCCGGTGATCACCAGCAGGTCGAAGTCGCTGCCCAGGCGCACGTCGATCGGCACCACGGCGTGGCGCTTCTCGGGGGGCAGGCCCGCCTGTTCCTGCTGATGGGCCTGCTCCACCAGCAGCGGGTGCCGCGCCTGGTGGAACTGGAGCGGGCCGTGCTCGCTGACGGCAGGGCAGGTCATGTCGAAGTGGTACGCGTACTGCGCCTTGGCCGACAGCAGGTCCACCTGCGCCATCGCGTGCAGCGACGAGGTAATCTCGTCGGTCCGCTGCGAGACGCGGACGGACAGCTCGCCCAGCAGGCGGCGCTCCTCGTCACGCTCGTCCTGCCGCAGGTCGGCCAGGCGGTTGTTCAGTTCGACGCACTCGTTGGGCTCGACGAAGACCGTCGCGCCGGTGTTGCTCGCGCGGTGGACCACGCCCGGCAGTCGCCCGCGGTTGTCCACGCGGACGGGCAGCACGTAGCGGTCGCCGTGGACCGTCACGGCTACATTCGTCAGCAGCTTGGCCACCTCGGCGTTGTGCAGGTATCCGTAAATGACGTCCCGAATCCGCTGGGCGAGCTGCTCGATCTCGCGACGGATCCGGCCGATGCGATCCGAGGCGTCGTCGCGCACGCGCCCGTCGGGATCGATGACGCTCTCGATGGCGCGGATTTCGCCCTCGAAGTTCCCGATTCCGTCGGCCAGCTCGCGCAGGGCGGACAGGTTCTCCGGCAGGGCGTGCAGGTAAGCCCGGACGTTGGCGAAGCCCTTGAGCGTCGATCCGATGGCGGAAAAATCCTCTCCGCCCGCGCCGCCGCCGGGTTTGGCGCGGACCAGCGCGTCGGTGATGTCCGTCACCCCGCCGAACGGCAGCAGTCCGACGTCGCGAATGGCGGCGACCATCTGCGACGTCTGCTCCAGCCAGCGGACGATCACCGACGGGTTGCGCGACGGGGCGATCCGCAGCGCCATCGACTTGCCCAGCGAGCAGCTCGCGTAGCGGGCGAGGATGCGGCGGACGATGTCGAACTCGACTTTTCTGAGGGTGAAGGAATCCACGATTCTGCCAGGTGCGATCGGTGTGCCCTGATTATACCGGCGATACGCCGATCGTGGGGAAATATCCTCAAAACTCCCGGTTTATCGCGATTTCAGTCGCTGCCAGGGGATCACGCCGCATCGCTGGGCCCACAAGTCGTACAGGCCGGCCAGTTCCCGCGCCTTGGCAGGGTTGCCGCCCGCCAGGTCGTTCAACTCGGTGCGATCGGCGTTCATGTCGTACAGTTCCCACTCGCCGGGGTGTTTGGAGGCGAGTTTCCACGATCCCTGGCGGACGGCGCGGTTGCCCTCGTGTTCCCAGAAGATTTCCCGCTGGCGATTCCAAGGCTGCCCGTCGATGGCGGGCAGGAAGCTCTCGCCTTCAGGTCGCTGGACGGGCATGTCGCCGCGGCTTTCGAGGCAGGGCACACCGGCGGCCGCCAGGCACGTCGGGAGAATGTCGATCACGTGGGCCGGGCTGTGGCAAACCGTCGGGCGGGCGATGCCCCGTGGCCAGTCCACCAGCAACGGCGTGGAGATGCCCCCCTCGTGCACCCAGTGCTTGTAGAGGCGGAAAGGGGTGTTGGAGGCGTTGGCCCACGGCAGGTCGTAGCTCATGAACGTGTCCGCCGGGCCGGGGCGCAGGCCGGGAATGTTGCCTATGCGGATCGGCCGGCCGTCCACAGTCGGAATCTGATAGCGGCTGGGGAAGCCCCGGTCGCCGGAATCCTCGGCGAGGAACTCGGCGCACCCGCCGTTGTCCGACAGGAACATCACGAGGGTGTTGTCCTCGACACCCAGCTCGCGGAGCGTGTTGCGGATGCGCCCGATGCCCTGGTCCATGCGGTCGACCTGGGCGGCGTAGACGGCCATCCGCAGGTCTTCCCAGTCGCGACGGGCGGCGGGAAGGTCGGTCCAGGGCGGGGCCTGGGCGTCCCGGGCCGAGATCGGCCATCGGCTTTCCAGCCGGCCCAGCGACTTGAGCTGCTCATGGCGGGCCGTGCGGAGGGCATCCCACCCCCCGCGGTACTTGCCTTCGTAATGAGCGATGTCCTCCGGCGGGGCGTGCAGCGGCCAGTGCGGCGCGGTGTAGGCGACATAGCAGAAGAACGGCATGCCGTCGGTGACTGCCCGGCGGATCATCCCGCACGCTTCGTCGCTGATGGCGTCGGTGTAGTAGAAACCTTCCTGTGGCGGAATGAGCTTGTCGTTGCGGGCCAGCGTGGGCGTCTTGTAATAGCTGCCGCCGCCGGCGACGGTCCCGAAGTGCTCGTCGAATCCGCGCTGGATCGGCGTGGGGTGTTCCGGACCGCCGATCCGCCAATCCTCGGGCTTGTTGGGCTGGTAGTGCCCGCCGACGTGCCACTTGCCGGACATCAGCGTGCGGTACCCCCCGGCGCGGAGCGCCTCGGCGATCGTGGCGCAGTCGTCCCGCAGGTAGCCCTGGTAGGCGCGGTCGCCGAGGTTGGATACCATGTGCCCTACGCCCGCCTGGTGCGGGTACAGGCCGGTCAGCAGGCTCGCGCGCGTCGGGCAGCAGCGGGCGCAGTTGTACATCTGCGTGAACACCGCCCCGCGCGAGGCCATCGCGTCCAGGTTCGGCGTGCGGATTTCCGAGCCGAAACATCCGATGTCGGAATACCCCATGTCGTCGGCGAGGATGACGACGATGTTGGGACGGCCACTTCCCTGCCCCGTCGTGTGCGGATCGCCCAATGCCATCGTGGTGGCTCCTTTCCGGAGAGTGCATCGTAGCGGCTGGGCGAGCGGCGTCAATTCCGAACCGGCAATTTCGGCGAGGACGCGGGGCTTGAACCGCGCGGAACGAGGCGATATTCTGACGTCCTGGAAGTCTGACTCCGACACGCGACTCTTTGGCGAAAGGGCACCGATATGTGGGGATGGATCGTACTGGCAATCGTGGTACTGGCAGTTCTGGCGTTGGTGGCGATCTACAACGGACTGGTGCAGAAGCGCATCCGCTGCCAGGAGGCGTGGAGCCAGATCGACGTGCAGCTCAAGCGACGCTACGACCTGATTCCCAACCTGGTCGAGACGGTCAAGGGCTACGCGGCGCACGAGAAGGAAACGCTCGAGCGGGTGATCCAGGCCCGCAACGCCGCCATCGCCGCCCAGGGCGTCAAGCAGCAGGCCGAGGCGGAAAACATGCTCACCGGCGCGCTGAAGCAGCTCTTCGCGCTGTCCGAGGCCTACCCGAACCTCAAGGCCAATGAGAATTTCGCCCAGCTCCAGGAAGAACTCACCAGCACCGAAAACAAGATCTCCTTCTCCCGCCAGCACTACAACGATTCGGCGGCCGTCTACAACACCGCCCGGGAGACGTTCCCGAACAACCTGGTGGCCGGCGTGTTCGGGTTCCAGAGGCAGGAGTTCTTCGAGCTGGAAGACAAGGCCGAACGGGAAGCGCCCAAGGTGAAGTTCTAATCGCCAATGCCAAATGCCCAATGACGAATGCCCAATGTCTGAACGGCACGGCGTTGCACGTTGGGCATGGGTGAGTGTCTCTTCCTGGAGTTCCTGTGCCTGTTGAAACCTTCCATACCCTGATCGCCCGCAACAAGCGGAACAGCGCGATCCTGATCGCCGCGTTCCTGTTGTTCTTCGTGGGCATGGGGCTGCTGATCGGATACGTGCTGGCTGGGTTCTGGGGCGCCGACAGGCCCCACGGAAGGATGACCGGGACCCGCGAGCGCGACCGGCAGGTATACGAGGTTCGCCAGGCGCAGCAGGTGGAGAACGCCCGTTGGACGTGGGGCATTTCCGTGGCGGCCGGCGCGGCCGGCGTGGCGTTCCTCCTGACGCTGGGCAGCTACTACGGCGGGCAGTCCGTCCTGCTGGGCATGAGCCGGGCGAGGCAAATCACCAAAGCCGACGATCCCCAACTGTTCAACGTGGTCGAGGAGATGTGCCTGGCAGGGGGGCTGCCCCTGCCGAAAATCTACCTCATCGACGACACGGCGATGAACGCCTTCGCCACGGGACGCGATCCCAAGCACGCAGCCGTCGCCATCACCACCGGCCTGCGCAGCCGCCTCAGTCGCGACGAACTCCAGGGCGTCATGGCCCACGAACTCAGCCACGTTCGCCACTACGACATCCTGTACGCCACGCTGGTGGCCGTGCTGGTCGGCACGCTGGTGATCCTGTGCGACGTGTTCCTGCGGAGCCTGCGTTTCGGCGGGGGCGGGCGGCGGC
>DNAS01000093.1 GCA_003485185.1 Phycisphaerales bacterium
TGTTCCTGGGGCTCTGCGCGTCGGGAGCGCTGGCGGCGCTGGCCGGGGCGGTCTGGTTGATCGATTACGGCTCCGCGCCGGTTCCCTCGCAGTGGGTGGGGGATTTGCGTCTCCCCGCGGCCGCCGCGATGGCGGGGGGAATGCTGCTCGGGGGGCGCGGGCGAGCCATGCTCGCCGCCGTGCTCCTGCCCCCGACCATGCTGCTGGCGACCGTCTGGTGGCTCAACACCGTTCCGATCGAGATCGCCGGGATTCCCCCGCAGCTAGTGGTGCTGATCGCGCTGGTCCTGATCGCGCACCTCGCGACGGCGCGGGCGCTGTCGCCGAAGGATGGCGCGTGCGTGCTGGCCGTTGTGGCGATGGCGGTTTCCGTCGCGGGGTTGCTGACAGCCGGCTGGGCGGCGCGCCATTCCGCGTGGGGTGCGAAGGTCCGCCTGATGGCGACAGGCGTCGGGCTCGGCGGCGGGGCGGTCCTGCTGCTGCTCTTGCGCAAGCTGACGATCCGGCAGAAAACCGCGCCGCCCGACGAAGTGGACGCACCTTAACTTTTCGCGGATTTCGCCGCAAACAGGACGATGTTTCGCATGATCTCGTAGGCGGAGCCGCCCTCGTCTCCCTCGCCGGGGTCGTATCCATCCACGCCGTAGGCGGGATAGCCCAAGAGCCCGGCCGTCAGGTCCTCCGAGCTGTACAGCACGAGAATTCTCCCGTCGTCGGCCGTGACGGCCCGGAGGTTCGGGCCCTTCATGCCTCCGAGCTTGCGCCGGGTCATCGGGCGATACTTAACCGACTCGATCTCCATGTTCTTGATCTGGAACAACGGCGAGGTCGTCGCCAGAATGCGGAGCTTGTCGGCGCCGAAGAGTTCGTCCAGGAGCTTGTGCACGGCTGCGTCAAATTCCTTGGCTTCGCCGGCCAATCCGCCCGCGGCGCTGACGACCAGCAGCCCGCCGCTTTCGACGAACGTCTTGAGCGCCGCCTTCTGTTGCGCCGGAAGGGCGAACGCCCGCGTTCCCGTCAGCACCGCCACGGACGCCGCGCCGGCGGGCAGCTTGTCCGCCGCAACCGGTCCGGAAATCTCCAGCGCCGTCTTGGTGTTTTTCAAGAGCAGTCGGCTGAATCGCTCGTAAGCGAGCGGCTCGGGGTTGCAGTTTCCCTCGTGCTGCACGACGGTCAGCTTGACCGTTCGCTCGGGCTTGACGGAGGGCTTTTCGGGCCAGGGCGACACGCCACGGTGGCGGAACCGCTTGTCGGTGATATACATCACAAGGTTCGCAGCGGCCTCGAAGGAATATTTCTGCGTCGCGCTCAGGTCGAGTTGCCAGTGGCGCGCCAGGTCGTCGTCGACGTGGACGACGAGTGGGCGGATTCCGTTGGAGGCCACAAACATCGCCGGTCGGGCCGGAATCTTGAAATGCACCGAGTAAAGGGGGTGGTCCGCCGGAATCGCCGTCAGCGGATAGTCGGGAAAGAGTTTCTGATACAGCTCGCGGATGCCTTTTCGGAATCCCTGCCCCGAGCACTCGGAGACGCTGAAGAGCGTGCCTCCCTGGAGGACGTACTGGCGGAGCTTGTCGATCTGCTCGTCGGTGAACTTGGGCGTCTCGTCGCCGGCGAGGTAGAGGATCGGCGCGTCGTGCCATTCGCTGACGGGCACTTTGAGGTTGATGATCTGCCAGTTGAGGGTGGCCTCGAACGTCCGGCTGAGCCAGCGGGTCAGGGTCGCCATGTCGCGGGGGCGGTTGTTCCAGTCGCCGTCGTACTGGAGCTTGTTGAAGACCACGGTGTGCCGTCCGCGCACCAGGAACAGCAGCGCGTATCCGGTGGAGACATGCGGTCCGAGCAGCCCCATCGAGTACGGATCGACCCAGGAGCCGTTCTTGGCCTGCAAACCCAGCAGCTTCGTGGCGCCGAGCTTGTACCAGTCGTGCTCTCCGAAATACTTGTATCCGCTCGCCAACGCCACGCGCTCGATGCCGTAGAGCGAGTAGAGCAACCAGTTCCTGCCGGCGGACTTGAAGGCATCCAGGAAGTGTTTTTCCAACCAGGCCATGCCCTTGTCCAGCGCGGGGATCTCGGTGTTCGCGCGGCAGTTGGCGAACCTTGCCGCGTAGAGGTTGTCCAGGCAGACGTAGAGGCTCGCGACGCCCGCGAGGGTCATCGAGATGTGGGAATAGTCGTCGTGCTCGCGGTTATAACCCCATCCACCGTCGCTCTTCTGGTCTTTGATCCAGTGGTTCATCGCGAGCTGCCAGTATCCCGCCGGCACCTCGACATCGCCGCGGGCGCCGACCCAGACGCCCAGGTTTCCGTACTGGCTCCGCGAGTTGGACCAGGAAGCGTTGGCTGTCGGGGTCTGCCCGCGCGACAGGTATCCGTACCGTCCCTGGCGACTGATGGAGTTGACCAGGAGGCGCACGTCCGCCGCGAGGTAGCGACGGAACTTGGGGTCGTATCGCGTGGCGGCCTCCCAGGCGCAGGCGCGCAGACCGATTCCGTAGGTCGATTCCCCCGGCGTCTTGGCCAAAAAATCCAGCGCCTTGGCCAGGCGTTTGTCCTGGGGGCTGATTCCGTTCTCCAGCAGGGCGTAGGCGCAGATGGCCGTCGCGCCGACGTTGGTTTCACCCTTGTTCGCAGGGCCTCCCGGCACGGCGCCCCATCTGCCGTCGGGCGCCTGCTGCGACCAGAGGTAGGCGATGCCTTTTTCGATCGCCTGGTCCACCGCCAGGTCGCTGTATACCACCGGCGGATTCTTGTCGGCGGCCAGCGCCCCGGAACACGAAACCAACAGCGACAGGAAAATCGCAAGAGTTGCGATTCTGTCCATCCCGATCACCTCCACGTCGAAAGGGAATCGCTCTTATTTGTCCGACGAAGCGGTCTGGGTGGTCGCTGGCGGGGACTTGGACGTCTCGTCCGCGACCATCATCACGACATTTCGCAGAATCTGGTACGCGGAGTTGGGTTGCTGCGAACTGCCGGGGTCGTACCCGTCGAG
>DNAS01000047.1:0-2330 GCA_003485185.1 Phycisphaerales bacterium
GTGACGAAGGCCGTGACGTGCTGTTCTTCGTGGACAACATCTTCCGCTTCTCGCAGGCGGGCAGCGAGGTCTCCGCGCTGCTGGGGCGCATGCCGTCGGCCGTGGGCTATCAGCCCACGCTCGCGACGGAGATGGGCGAGCTCCAGGAGCGGATCACCTCGACGACGGCCGGCGCCATCACCAGCGTCCAGGCGGTCTACGTGCCCGCCGACGACATGACCGACCCCGCGCCGGCGGCGGCTGTGACCCACCTCGACGCCTTCATCGTCCTGGAGCGGTCCATCGTCGAAAAGGGCATCTACCCCGCCATCGACCCGTTGGCCAGCAGCTCGCGCGTTCTCGACCCGCAACTGGTCGGCGAGGAGCACTACGCCGTCGCGCGGCGCGTGCAGGAAATCCTCCAGCGCTACCGCGACCTCCAGGACATCATCGCCATCCTCGGCGTCGAGGAGCTGTCCGAGGCGGACCGCCAGACCGTCGCCCGCGCGCGGCGGATCGAGCGGTTCCTCTCCCAGCCGTTCTTCGTGGCCGAGGTGTTCACCGGCAAGTCGGGCAACTTCACCCCGCTGAAGGAAACCATCCGCAGCTTCCGCGAGATCTGCGACGGAAAGTGGGACCACCTGCCGGAGCAGGCGTTCATGTATGTCGGCACGGTGGAAGAAGCCGCCGCGGCGGCCGAAAAGCTCCAGGGCGCCGGGCCCGCCGCCAAGGCGTGATTTCGGATAGACTCTACCTTCCGCGCCGCTCGCGCGATACAGTGGCGGCGAAGAAGTGTCGTCCAGACATGTCCCAGGCAAGGAAAGGAAACGCATCATGGGCGAAGCACTACTGGTGATCGTGACGTGCATCGTGGTGGTGTTCTACCTGTACCTGGCCGTCCGGTGGCAGTACGTCCGCCGCGCGAGCTGCTACGTCATCGGCGCCGGCGCGCTGCTGGTGGGAATCCTGCTGGCGGGGATTCTCGGCTCGATTGCCTCGCGCGGCGCGCAGGTGACCGGGGCGATCTTCCTGACCATCCTGAGCATCGTGTCGCTGGGCAGCGGGATCGCCGCGTGCTACGGCGGAAAGCTGCCGATGGTCGATGAGCTGGCCCAGGAAACCGAACAGGCCATGCACCTGAAACCCCCGCCGCAAGCGTAAAAAAAAACGGAAAAGAATGCCGAGTGGTGAGTGGCGAGTGGTGAGAACCGCGCCGTGGATGTGCGCGTCACTTTCCGCGCCCCGACCGTCAGGGAGGGGTTTGGAGCAGCGGGAAAGACGAAGCAGAAAACGGCGACAGTGCGCCGCGGGAGCGAGAGCATGGACATCTACGAAGCCGTCCAGAAACGCTACAGCGTGCGGGCGTACCGCGACCGCGCGGTCGAGGAAGACAAGCTCGATCGCGTGCTGAACGCGGGACGCCTGGCGCCGTCGGCCCGCAACTGCCAGGACTGGAAGTTCGTCGCCGTGCGCGACGGCGCGACGCGGCGAAAACTCGCCGAGGCGTCGGAGCAGCCCTGGCTGGCCAAGGCGCCCGTGATCGTCGCGGTGGTCTCGACGAATCCGGAGCGGATCATGCACTGCCGCGTGCCCGCGGCGCCGGTGGATTGCGCCATCGCGGCGGACCACATGACGCTGGCGGCCGTCGCCGAGGGACTCGGCTCGTGCTGGATCGGGCACTTCGACCAGGACCGCTGCTGCGAGATCCTCGACGTGCCGCCCGCGGCGAAGATCATCGTGCTGCTCGCGATGGGCTACCCCGCGTCGGACCAGCCGCCCCGGACCCGCAAACCGCTCGACGAGGTGGTCTGCCACGACACGTTCGCGTGAGACCCGCCGCGGCCCCGCGCCCGACAGACCGGAGAAACTGGAGAAAAACGTTGCCGGGATATCGCAAACCATTCCGCGTCGAGCTGCTGACCCCCGAGGGGACGGTCGCGTCGATGGATGCCGTGAGCGCGATTTACCCGGCGGCCGACGGGCAGGCGGGCGTGCTGGGCGGGCACGCGGCCCTGGTGGCGGTGCTCGGCGCCGGCGCGATGACCCTCACCGCCGCCGACGGGCGCAGCGAGGAGTTTTTCGTGGCCGGAGGGTTCGCCCACGTGCGGGAGAACGACCTGACCGTGCTGGCCGAGGAGGCCATCCCCGTGCGCAAGCTCGACGCCGAGGAAGCCTGGCGCGAAATCGAGCGGGCGCGGGCGATCCGCCCGACGACGGACCTGGCCTACGCCCGCCGGCGCGAGACCCTGCACGCGGCGCGGGTCAAGTTCGCCCTGGCGCAGAAGCGCCGGCGCGCCCAGGGACAGGCCGCCGGCAAGTTCCGCGAGTAAGAGCCTATCCGGATCACTGCA
>DNAS01000047.1:2432-3101 GCA_003485185.1 Phycisphaerales bacterium
GGAGCCGCGTTGTGACAAAAACCCTCCGGATCGGCACGCGTCGCAGCCGCCTGGCGACGGCGCAGGCGACGCTCGTCGTCGACGCGCTCCGCCGGGCCCACCCCGGGCTGGCGTGCGAACTGGCGCCGCTTCTGACGCGCGGCGACCGCCGCACCGGCCCGCTCGCCGACGCGGGCGGCAAGGGCCTGTTCACCGCCGAACTCGAAGACGCGCTCCGCGCCGGGCGGATTCACCTCGCCGTCCACTCCGCCAAGGACATGCCCGCCGAGATGCCTGCCGGCTTGGTGATTGCGGCCGTGCCCGACCGCGCCGACCCGCGCGACGCCCTGGTCAGTCGCGACGGGCTCGCTCCCGCGGACCTGCCGCGCGGCGCGCGCGTCGGAACCGGCAGCGAGCGCCGGCGCGTGCAACTGCTGGCGCTGCGGGACGACCTGGAGATTGTCGCGCTGCGCGGCAACGTGGAAACGCGTCTGAGCGCGGCGCTGGACGGCGCGCTGGACGCCGTGGTGCTGGCGATGGCCGGCCTGGAGCGCGTCGGGCTGGCGCAGGAGCACGCCACGCGCGTCCGCCCGTTGGACGTCGCGACGTTTCTCCCGGCGGCGGGGCAGGGGGCGCTGGCCGTCCAGTCGCAGGCGGACTCGCCCGCGGCGGCACTGGCCGAGGCGATCG
>DNAS01000116.1 GCA_003485185.1 Phycisphaerales bacterium
CGATTTCATGGGTTATTCACCCCTTCCCCTGCCCGCAACTGCCCGAATCTGCCCGGAGCTGCCCGATTCGACCCGGCTTGTTCCCAAATGCGTCGCGCTTTGTGCGGGGGTTTTCTCATTTTCGTATCCAGGAACTTGGAACCCGGAATCGCGGCGCGACCGGATGTTTCTTCCCGGGTTCCTTAGTTCCATGTTCCGGGTTCCTTCTTCTTCGTTCCGGGCGCGCAACGCGCCCCCATACTTCCCGGCGTGCTCGGCGGTGCGCTGCCCGTTTGCCGCGCGAAAACCGCCCGAACGACGGCGCGACCCGCGGCTGGTGCGAATGATAAAAATATCGGAATTTCCGTAGGGGATGAGATTTCGCGCGACGAAAAGGCAGCGCGCCCCACGCCGCGCCGCGATTCCGGGTTCCGTGTTCCAAGTTCCTGGATACGAAATGGAATTAGTCATTGGTCATTAGGAATTGGGCATTTGGCAATGGGCAATCGCCCCCTGGTCCCCGGTCCCTCGTCCCTGTCTTTATGAAGTCCTCTTGTGCCGTCCGCCGGGCACGGCCATAATGCCCGCGAGGCCTTTCTGTTCGGGGAGCGTTGCGACATGACGCCGAGAACGGCAACCTGGGTGACGATCATCGCGTGGGGTTTGGCCTTGGGCATCCCTCTGGTTTCGTTATCCGTGTATGCCTATGTGGATTTCCACTCCGAAGTGCCTGCCGACAACATGGTCCTTGAGGAGAACGGGAGATACTACCGGATCCCCCGCAGGGGCGAGCCGATGGAGCAGTGTCCCCGCTTCGAGATTTCCAGGGAGGCCTACGATACGGAGCGGCGGATCGAAAACTACGGTTTCTGGGGTTGCTGGTTTCCCAGCGTCCTGGCCATGCTCGTATTCGTTCCGATCGGGATCGTCGCCCACGTGAAAGCGTCGAAAGGCAGGGCGGCGGTTCCCCCTCCCTTGCCTGCACCTCCGAACTCGCGGGCCACGAGCCACCCGAGCCGGCCGGAGCAGCGCGCCGGGCCGGCTGCATTGCCGGCGTGGTTGTATGGGCTCATTGCGATCTCCGTTGTCGCCGGCGGAGTGTTTGTGGTGTGCTTTGCGTTCTGCCGGTCTGACTTGAACGTAAACTTTTGGATTCTCTCCATGCCTTTCGGAGTGCTGGGGGCCGTGCTTTTCTTCGTGACGTATGCGAAGAACGCTTCGGCCGGCAGGAAAGGAAAAGTGGAGGAACCCCCGATCCGGAATCACAAATCGCCGGAGGAGTGAGGATAGAGAAGAAGGTCGTAGGTCGTAAAACGGGAACCCGGAACAGAGGAACAGGGAACCTGGGAAGAACCATCCGCTCGCGCCGCATTTCCGTGTTCCCGGTTCCCTTGTTCCGTGTTCCTTCTTCCCGGCTACAGGCTACGTCTTCTCCGCTTGTGCGACGAGTTGCTTGGCGCGGAGGACCTCGCCGATGGACCACGCCTGGCAGATGCATCCGCGAGGGGCGTGGGGCGGGTCGCCGTCGAAGATCTCGCTGACGAAGCCCAGGCCGGCCTGGCGCAGGTGGTCGTCGAACGCGGCGAGGTATTCTTTCGCCTGCGCGACGGCCAGCGGGCGGTCACCAGCGACCTTCAGGTGCGCCTCGATGAACGCCCCGATCAGCCAGGCCCAGACCGTGCCCTGGTGGTAGGCGCGGTCGCGCGACTCCCAGCTTCCGCCGTAGCGGCGGCGGTACCGCCCGTCGTGGGGCGAAAGCGACCGCAGGCCGACCGGCGTGAGCAGCTCGCGCGCGACGGTCGCCACGACGGCATGCCGCTGGGCCGCCGACAGCGGGCTGTGGGGCAGCGAGACGGCGAAGATCTGGTTGGGCCGCACCGACCCATCCGGGCCGTTCGGGCCCACGCAGTCGTACAGGCAGCCGCGGGGCTCGTCCCAGAACGCGCGCACGAACGCCGGCGCGATCGTCTCGGCCAGTTGCGCGTAGTGATCGGCCAGCCGGTCGTCGGCGCCGCGACATCGCTCGGCGAGGATTCGGTGCGCGCTGTGCCAGAGGGCGTTGACCTCGACGGCCTTTCCGTGGCGCGGCGTGACGACCTCGTCGCCGAGCTTGGCGTCCATCCAGGTCAGTTGCGTCTGGTGCGAGCCGCCGAGCAGGAGCCCGTCGGCGTCGGCGTGGATGTCGAACCGCGTGCCCTCGCGGTAGGCGGTCAGCACGGCGTGGGCGGCCGGCAGCAGCTCGTCGCGCCAGAAGCGCGCGTCGCCGGTGGCGGCGAGGTATCGCTCGGCCGCGATGACGAACCACAGCGACGCGTCGATGCTGTTGTAGTGGGCGGCCGACGTGTAATCGTCAAACCGGTTGGGCAGCATGCCCTCGGACAGGGCGGCGGTGAAGGTGCGGAAGACCTCGCGGGCCTGGTCGAACCGCCCGGTCGCCAGCAGCACCCCCGGCAAGGCGATGAACGTGTCCCGTCCCCAGTCGGCGAACCAGTGATACCCGGCCAGGATGGTGGCGGAGGACTTGTCGCCGGGGAAGTTCCGCCGGACGACGAGCGCGTCGGAGGCGGCGGCCAGCCGGCGGGCGGTCTCGTCGCCCCAGCCGGCGACGGAGGCCGCCAGCTCGCCCAGGCGACGGCGGCGCGACTCCAGCGTCGTCTGGAACCCGATCCGCACCGGCGGGCCCAGCGAGGCGTTGAACTGGCACGTTTGCCCGTCGATCAGGCGGTAGACGAACTGCCCGGGCGAGTAGAGGTCCTCGATGCCGTCCTGCCCGCGCAGGATGTCCACGCGGTAGAGGAATCGGTACCACCACTGCGGGTCCGCCTGGAATTCGGCGTCGGTGGCGGCGCAGAGCAGCGGCTCGCCGCCGGCGGCGCGGTCCTGGACGGCCACCGCGCCGTCGCGCACCTCGAAGGTCATCTGCCCGCCGCCGTCGGCGCGGCGGAGATGGTGGTAGTCGCGCAGCGCCGCGAAGGGGCGCACCCGGAGTTCGCCCGACGCGCCCCGCAGCGTGTAGCGCACCGCGACGGCGTTGGCGCGGTCCGCCAGCAGGATTTCCTTGGTGAGCGTCGCCGGCCCGCAGCGGAAGACGAACGTCGGCGCCGCGTCGTTGCGGAACTCGACGAGATGGACCACCCCGCGCGGACTGAACGTCCCGGCGAACTCGTTGGTCGCCAGGGCGTAGTCCGCGTCGTCGAGGGACAGGACCTCCATGACGGTGGACAGGGCGGTCACGCGACCGACGGGCGGTTTCGTCGCGGCGACGAGCAGGCCGTGGTAGCGGCGCGTGTTGCACCCGGCGGCGCTCGACGAGGCGTACGCGCCCAGGCGGTTGGCGATCAGCCACTCCCTGCCCAGCAGCGATTCGAGCTCGCCCTCCCCGCCGGATACGACGATCGGCGGCAGGGGGCTGTCCTTGCTCTCTCGGCTCATGCTTGGCTCCGCGTCGGGGGTCTTACGCTTGATTATAGGCTCGCGGCATCCGCGCGGGAACGGGGCGTTCCCGCCCGCCTGTTCAGGCCGTCGCCGCCCGGTTGCGGACGTTGTCCAGGATGTTCATGTAGTTGATGTACGCGTCGTAGGGCGACTCGTACGGGTTGAAGTACTTGTGCACGTCGCCGTCGGCGAACCACTTGGTGCACATGTAGTAGAAGTGATCGGAGGTCTGGAGCTTGCGCCAGTCGTCCAGGAGCGTCTCGTTTCCGTTCGCCAGGACCGTCTCGGAGGCGGCATAGACGTCGTGCAGGGCGTTGGCCTGCATGCTGTTGCCCAGCCAAGCCGACAGGTCCCGCTCGGTGTCCGCCCAGGAGATCATGTGCGGCACGTCCACCTCGCCGACGGCGGGGTAGCGGGCGACGGCCTCCGAGACCGTCAAGAAGTCGTTCTTCCGCGTCGCCAGCACGCAGGCGGGCAGGGTCCGAAGGAACTCGAAGATGCCCGTGTCGGCCCACTGGTGCTCGCCGAACGTCTCGTAGTCCATGAACAGGTTGCAGACGTAGCCGTTGCCGTTGATCTGGTCGACCCAGTGGGTGAATTTTTCCGCCGTCATGGGCCACTCGGCCCAGCCGCGGTTTCCGAACCGGAAGGCGATGTCGTCGGACAGGCGGTAGTTCTTCATCAGCATCCGCAGGCTGGAGCAGTTGGGCGGATTGTAGATGAAGTTCGGGCTGCGGTACCCGAGGATGTGGTCGGCGCCCTCGGTGAGGATGGCGTCGAAGCCCATTTCCTCGACCGCGCCGGCGACGTCGTTGTTGTAGGTCAGCTCCGTGTTGCGGAAGACCCGCGGCGTCTGCCCGAAAAGTTCCTGCATCAGCTTGCGGTGCAATTGCGCCTGGGTGATGAATTCCCTGCGGTTGTAGAGAAACGCCAGCGAGTGGTAGTACGTCTCGCAGATGAATTCCACGCAGCCGGTCTCGGCGAGGCGGCGGAAGCTGTCCAGGGCCTCGGGAACCCAGCGGCGGAACTGGTCGATGATGGTGCCGGTCAGGGAATAGCTGACGCGGAACCGCCCGTCGTGCCGGCGGACGAGGTCTTCGATGACGGCGTTGGCGGGCAGGTAGCACTTGTTGGCGACCTTGCGGGCGATCTCGGCGTTTTTCTTGTCGTCGAAATAGTTCGAGTCGCTGTCGAAAATCGTGTATCGCCGCAGCCGGTAGGGCTGGTGCACCTGGAAATAAAATACCACCGATGCCATAAAGGTATAAATCGCCAATCGGGGGCCGCGGGGTCAAGGAAAATCGCCCGGAAGAGCGGATTTTCACGCCGGCGGGGGCGACATCGTCTCGTAGATGCCCTTGAGCTGCTGGGCGCTGTCCCGCCAGGAGAGCTTCCGCAACTCGATGTGCCCGTGCTGGCGCAGCGTCCGCTGGAGCGGCGGATGGCGCAGCACCGCCAGGATCTTGTTGGCCATCTCGTTGATGTCCCAGAAGTCCACCTTCAGCACGTGCGTGAGCACCTCGCTGACGCCGGACTGCTTGGAGATGATGACCGGGACGTTGTGGCTGATCGCCTCCAGCGGGGCGATTCCGAACGGTTCGGACACCGACGGCATGACGTACAGGTCGGCCATCCGGAACACCTGGTCGACGTCCTTTCCGCGCAGGAAACCGGTGAAGGTGACGTGGCGTCCGATTTTCAGGTCGGCGGCCAGGCGGATCATCCGCGTGATCATGTCCCCGCTGCCGGCCATCACGAACCGCACGTTCTTGAACTTCTGGACCACCTTGGCGGCGGCCTGGAGGAAGTATTCCGGGCCTTTCTGCATGGTCACGCGCCCGAGGAACAGCACCAGCCGCTCGTTGTGCCGGATCGGCGTCATCTCCCACTGGTCGCTGTCGGGCAGCTCGACGGCGTTGTAGACGACCTCGGTCTTTCCTGTCGGCACGCCGTAGCGCGACAGGACGATGCTCCGCGTCAGGTAGCTGACGCAGACCACCCGGTCGGCGCCGTGCATTCCCATGCGCTCGATGTCGTAGACCTGCTGGTTGATGTTCTCCCCGGAGCGGTCGAACTCGGTGCTGTGGACGTGGACGACGAGGGGTTTCTTGGTTGCCGCCGCCACCGCCAGGCCCGCTGGGTACGTCATCCAGTCGTGCGCGTGGATCACGTCGAATTGCGAGGCCTCGGCGATCTCCGTCGCCATGCGGGCGTAGCGGTAGATCTGCGAGAACAGGTCGCCGGCGTAATTGGCCCCCGCGCCGGAGACGAACGTGCCGCTGGGCAGGGCCTGCGGCGGGGGCGCCGCCGCGTGGGGCGGATGCGAACCCTCGTGCGAATAGTGGTAGAACAGGTCCTCGGCCTGGCGGGCCTCCAGGCTGCGGATCGCCTGCTCGAAGCTCTCGGGGGTTCCGTAGGGCTGGAGCACCGCCGGCACGCGGTGGAACTCCACGCGTTCGAACGTCTCGGTGCGGGCCTTGCGCGAGGCGCGGACCGCCTGCACCTCCGGCGAGGCCAGGTCCGCCGGCGTGCGGAACGCCACGTGACTGGCGGCACTGACGGGGACGGCCGTCGGAAGCACGAAAACGACCTGGACGCCGATTTCGTCCAGACCCTTGGTCATCCCGTAGCAGGCGGTGCCCAGACCGCCGCTGATGAACGGGGGGAACTCCCACCCCAGCATGAAGACGCGCATAGGTTTCTCCGCCGAACGAACCGCTGGCATTATATACGCGTCGAGGGGCGGGGGGAAGCGTTAGCGTGGCAATCGCCGGAATTTGCGGAAGATGCGCCCGCCCGGCGCTCGGGCCGCCGGACGGGACAGGCAGTCACTCGCGCCTCAGGCCGTTTCCAGCGCGCCGATGATTTCCCGGACGCTTCGGCAGCCGTGCCGGGCCAGGTAGTCGGCGATCCCGTCGCGGATGGACACGAGGCAGGCGGGGTTGACGAACAGGGCGGTCCCGACCGCCAGCCCCGTCGCCCCGGCCAGCAGGAACTCCAGCGCGTCGTGGGCGTACTGGATTCCGCCCATCCCGATGATCGGCACGCCGGCGGGCTTGGCCACGCGGGTATAGACGCGGTGGACCATGTGCACGGCGACGGGGCGGATGGCCGGGCCGGACAGCCCACCCGTGACGTTGCCCAGGATCGGGCGGCGCTTCTCCACGTCGATCGCCATCGCGGTGAAGGTGTTGATCAGGCTCAGGGCGTCGGCGCCGCCTTCGACGGTGGCCTGGGCCGTCTGCGCGATGTCCGTCACGTTCGGCGAGAGCTTGACGATCAGGATGTTCTTGCCCGCGACGGACTTGATCTCCCGCGTGATCCGCGTGACCTGCTCCGGGTCCACCCCGAACTGGATGCCCCCGGCCTTGACGTTCGGGCAGGAGATGTTCAGCTCCAGCCCGCGGACGATCTTCACGTCGCGCAGGGCCTGCGCCACCGCCACGTAATCGTCGATCGTCGTGCCCGCGACGTTCACAAACACTGGCAGGCCAAGGGCTTCCAGCAGCGGAACCTTCTCGGCGACAAACCGCTCCAGCCCGACGTTCGCCAGACCGATGGCGTTGAGCATTCCCGCGCGGGTCTCCACCACGCGCGGATACTCGTTGCCCGCGCGGGGCTGGCGAGTGATGGACTTCGTCACGAACGCCCCGAGCTGCCGCAGGTCCACGAAGTCGGCGTACTCGTCGGCGTAGCCGCACGTCCCGCTGGCTGTCATCAGCGGGTTCGCCAGCTTCACCCCCGCGATCTCCACCGACAGGTCGATTTCGGATTTCATCGATTCAGTCCTCAGACCTCAGTCTGCTCTGTAGAAAACATCAATAAGAGAGGGTGGCACGGCTTGCTTGCAAGCCGTGTTCTGGGCAAATTCGGGCAACACGCTTTGCGAGCAAAGCGTGCCACCCATCCCGGAAACGAATGTTTTCTACAGAGCAACCTCAGTCCTCAGTCCGCAGTCCTGTTTTTTCGTGTAATTCGTGGACTGTTCTTCATCGCAGGCTCGCGACGGCCTGGCGGACTTCGTCGGGCGCGATGTCGTCGAAGATGTCCACCCGCCCCAGCGCGCGGGCGAGGATCATCCGCACCTTCCCGCCGACGTTCTTCTTGTCGTGCTGCATGATCCGCCAGATTTCGTCGGCGTCGAGCGCGTCGTGCCGGGTGGGCAGTCCGAGGCGTTCCAGCGCGGCGCGGACTCGCCCGGCCGCCGCGGCGTCCAGCATCCCGCGGGAAACGGCGATGTGGTTCGCCGCCGTCATGCCCAGCGCCACGGCCTCGCCGTGCAGCAGCGCCCCGTAGCCGCCCACCGTCTCGATCGCATGCCCCAGCGTGTGCCCGTAGTTCAGGATCGCCCGCAACCCGCTCTCGCGCTCGTCCTTCCCCACCACGGCGGCCTTGATCCGGCAGCAGCGCGCAACCACCGCCTGCAGCACGCCGGCATCGCGCGCCACGAGCGCCACGGTCCCTCGCTCGAGTTCCTCGAGGAAGCCGCGATCCCGGATCACCGCGTATTTCACGACTTCCGCCAGGCCGGAGACATACTCGCGCGCCGGCAGCGTGAGCAGCGTATCCAGGTCCACCGCCACCGCCTCGGGCTGGTGGAACACGCCCGCCAGGTTCTTGCCGCGCGGCAGGTTCACCGCCGTCTTGCCGCCGACCGAGCTGTCCACCATCGCCAGCAGGCTGGTCGGCACCTGGAGCAGGCGGACGCCCCGCAGGTAGGTGGCGGCGACAAAGCCGGCCAGGTCGCCCACGACCCCGCCGCCGAGCGCCACGATCACGCCGTGCCGGTCCATCCGCGCCTCCAGCGCCCGGTCGTAAAGCTCGCCCGCGCGGGCGAGC
>DNAS01000105.1:0-11968 GCA_003485185.1 Phycisphaerales bacterium
GGCGACGGGGATCTGTCGGACCGTCCGCGCTTGGCGCGCGGGGGGCTGGGGCGGCGGGAGCGGCGCCTTTTTCGTCGTGGGCCTAGCCGCGACGGCCCGCCCCGCCTCGGCGTACGCCGCCAGGTTGGCCAGCGCCTCGAACGCCCAGACGTTCCGCTCGTCGACGCGCTGCTGGTGCCATCGCCCGCTCAGGTCGCTCGTGGCGACGAAGACGACCTGCCGGTCCTTGACGGTGACGGCTGCGATTTCCGCGCCGTCCACGCGGTGCGGCGACGCAAGCACCGGATGCTCTTTCGGCAGCGGCGCGGGCGGCGCCGCATGCAGCAGCTCGGCGAAGGCCTTGCCGGCGGAGGCCGCGAACTGCCGGTCGCCCGCGAACGCCTGGACCAGCACCACTCCGCCGCGCCGCACGTGCTCGACGAGCTTCGCGCCCAGCGGCGCCGAGAGGCGCAGCTCGCCCGTTCCGCAGAGATAGACGATTCTCGCGCCGCCGATCGCGCCCGGCTCGGCCGGATCGACCGACTGCCAGGCCAGCGGGCGGTGGAGCTGCGTTTCCAGCCAGCGCACGGCGTTGGCGGCGTCGCGACAGTCGAGGGCGAACGGCCCGTCGAGGGCGAGTTTCTGGATCAGCACCGTCCGGCGCGCCTCGCGGAGGGCCAGGATCGCGAAGCAGGTGCGGATCGGCGCGTCGCCGGCGCCGACGGGCCCGACCCAGCTTCCGTCTTGCTGCTGCTGGGTCAGCAGGAAGGCGGTCATCTGCTCGCGCCAGTCGTTTCCGCCGAGGCGCGCCAGCCCGGCGGCGTTGGCCGCCCGCGCCAGGTTGTACAGGTACAGTTGCAGCCAGTGCTCGTTGATGCCGTATCCCCAGCGCGGAATGCTGTCGACGGCGTAGTTCTTGTCCAGCCAGCGCAGCGCCTTGGCCAGCGGTTCGAGCTGCTGGCGGGTGGGCACGTTGGGCGCTCGCCGGCGCGAGGGCAAGGGGGCTTCCTCGTCGCGCGCGAGGGCGTCGAGCGTATAGAGGCAGGCGGCGACGGCGCCGGCGGTCATCGTGCCGTAGCTGTCGGCGCGGAGGCGCACGCCGCGGATCGGGGGCGCGGCGTATCCCCACCCGCCGTCGGCGTTCTGCGCGAGCAGCCAGTAGGCGTTCACCCGCTTCCAGTGGCCGGCGGTCGTCGCCTGCCCGGCTGGGTCGGCCTGGCACAGCGCGAGCGTGGCAAGCTGGCTGTTGGAGGTGTCGGTCCAGTCGCGGCGGGTTCGCGTCGTCGGGTGGTCGGGCCCGTATCCCCATCCGCCGTTGGACTGCATCTGCTGGACGAGCCAGCGGACGTCCTCGACGGCCCGGTCGCGGTCTTGCCCGCCGGGCAGACGGGAGCAGGCCAGCGCCCGCAGCGAGCGGGCGTAGACGGTCTGCGGGTCGGCCGCCTCCAGGCGGGCCTTCAGGACCGCCAGCGCCGGAAGCGACGGGTCTTCCCCGGCGCACAAGGCCGTGTAGAGCAGCAGCGCCTCGGCGCCGCCGGGATGCTGACCGTCGAACTGCGGCGCCGGCGGCGCGTCGCCCTTGACGTGCCGGTACAGATACGCCAGCCCACGGCGGATCGCGTTGTCCACCTGCTCGTCCGTCGGACCCGCCGCGCGCGCCGCGCCGGTCGCCGAAACCACCGCTGCCAGGCACATCGCCGCGCGGATTGCCAATCCCGTCCTGCCGTTCACCGTCGTCCTCAATAGCTGATCACATACAGGAAAATGTTGATCGCCAGTTTCGTGCCGTCCTCGTCCTGATATCCGCGGCAGGAATAGGGGCGGTCGCCCTCCAGCGCGCAGGACCAATCGTGCTTACTGTACAGAATGGCGGTCCTCCCGCCAAGGCGGACGGCCTCGAGGGGCGGTTTCTGGGTCCCCCGGCTGTTGAGCTGCTCGGCCAGCACGGCGCGGTATCGCACCTCGCCCAGGGGCACGCCGATCTTGCCCGAGTAGATGGGGTGGTCCTCTTCGAGCGGTTCGAGCGGGGCGTCGGGGAACAGCTTGGCCGCCATCTCGCGGAAGCTCTTGTCGAAGGCCTTTTCCCCGCAGCAGGCGTCGGCCACCAGGCATCCGCCGCGCTGGAGATACACCCGCAGGTTCTCGATCTCCTTGTCGGACAGGCTGAAGTTGTAATGCCCGGTCATGAAGACCACGGGATATTCGAAAATTTTCCCGTCGTCCGCGCTGAGATAGCGGTCCTTGGCGACGACGTCGACCTTGGCCTTGTCGCGGAGATGCTCAGCCAGGCGGATCAGCGCGTGGGGGTCGGCGTTGCAGTGTCCACCGTGCTGGAGCCGCGCGATGCGGACCGCGCCGCGCGGGATCTCGGCCGGGCGACCCTCCCGCTTGTCCTGCGCGGGCAGCACGACGACGTCCAGCTTGTCGGGCAACTGCTCGCGCCCCGTCGCGTAGGCGCCCAGGTTCGTCCCGAGTTTCATCGCCAGTTCCGACAGCGCCGGAACGTCCTTCAGCTCCCACAGGGCACTCAGCGCGTGCGGGCTGAAGAACACGCTCGTCCGGCAGCCCACGTCGATGCCCTGAATGTCGTACGTCTCGTCCAGCTTGTAGTAGCTGCTGAACAGCGGGTGGTCCTTGGCCAGCGGGCGGAGGAGGTATTCCGGCCAGAGCTTCTTCGCCAGCGCGCCGAAGCCCTTGGCGAACTCCTCGCTGCCGCAGCAGGCCTCGAACAGCAGCGTTCCGCCGGCCTCGACGAACTCCCGCAGCGTACGCTCCTGTCCGGGCGTCAGGACGGGAAACTCGTGCCCGGTGATGAACAGGATCGGGCTCTGGCGCAGGTCCTCCAGCGGCAGGTCCAGGGAGGTGGTCTGCCAGGTGGTGCGCTTTCCGAGCTTGTCGCCGATGAAGGCGGTGAGGTTCTCCAGGTCGTGGATGTTGCGGTTCCAGTTGCCCAGCCACTGGACCTTCTGGATCAGGACGGGGCGGTTTCCCTTGGCCAGGAACAGCAGGGCGAAGGCGGTGTCCACGTCGTTGTTCCACTGCCCGGAGTCTTTCTGGAGATTTTCGCCGGCCAGGAACGTCGCCCCCTGGCGGTACCAGTCGTTCTTCCCGAAGTTCCTCCGCCCCGAGATCATCCCGACGCGCTCCATGCCGTAGAGGTAGTAGTACAGCCAGGTCGCGCCCCGTCCGGGATTGGTCTCCACGGAGAAATTCCGGCTCATCCAGTTGAGCCCGGCCGCCAGCGCGGCGTGCTGGAGGTATTTGCCGCAGCCGAGGTAGACGCCGTTGACGAAGCGACGGTCGGCGCTGACGTGAAGCTGCTGTCCGCAGATGAACAGGCTGGCGAGCCCGGCGGTGGTCATCGAGCCGTAGCTCTTGCCTTTGCCGTGGTAGGCCCATCCGCCGTCGTCGCTCTGGGTGTTCTCGAAATGGGTCTTGGACAACGCCCAGACCCGCGCGGGGATCTTGGCGCCGCCCTTGGCGGCCTCGTGCAGGCCCAGCACGGCGAACTGCGTGTTGGAGTTGTCTCCGCGCCCGGACTTGCTTCCGTAGCTCCACATCCCGGTGGGCAGTTGGGCGTTCACGAGCCAGTCGGCGGATTTCTGGAGCTGCGCGTCGATCTGGGCGCGGTCGGCCGGCGCGAGCGATTCGCGGATCGCCGCCAGCACCTGGCACTTCAGCGCCACGACGTAGGTCTTGTCGTCGGGAACCCTCAGCAGGGCGTCCAGGCCCTTCTGGAGGGCGGGATCCTGCGCCGAGACGCCCGCGTTCAGCAGCGCCAGCATGCTCAGGGCGGTGATTCCCCCGCGGTGCCCCCCGCCGGACCAGTTGCCGTCGGGCCTCTGGAGCTGGCGGATGCGGGCAACGCCCTTCTGGATGGCCGAGCGAACCTGCTCGCTGCTGACGGTCTGCTGGGCGCGCGCGGGCGCCGCCGCGACGACCGCCGCCAGCGTCGCCACCGCCAACATCCGCCACAGGTTCTTGTCGATCGCGCCGGTCATGGGTATCATGCTCCCTGGCGAAAGTCTTCTTCGGCCCGCGATTATTGTAACGGCCGAATCCCGCCAAGGGTACGGTACACTCCGAGGGAAAGTCATGGCCAAGGAAGCCTACGAGAACCTGATGGAGCAATTCGCCCGGTCGCGCCAGATCATGATGCGCGAGCTGGGGCGGATGATCATCGGTCAGCGCGAGGTGCTGGACCAGATGTTCGCGGCCGTCATCGCCCGCGGGCACTGCCTGCTGGTGGGCGTGCCGGGGCTGGCCAAGACCCTCATGGTCTCGTCGCTGTCGCGGATCATGGAACTGAGCTTCAAGCGCATCCAGTTCACGCCCGACCTGATGCCCTCGGACATCACGGGGACCAACGTCATCGACGAGCCGGAGCACGGGCGGCGCGAGTTCCGATTCGTCCAGGGGCCGATCTTCGCGCACATCATCCTCGCCGACGAGATCAACCGCACGCCCCCCAAGACGCAGGCGGCCATGCTCCAGGCCATGCAGGAGCGCGAGGTCACCGTCGGGCAGGAGACGTATCCGCTGCCCGAACCGTTCTTCGTCATCGCCACGCAGAACCCCATCGAGCAGGAAGGAACCTACCCGCTTCCGGAGGCGCAGCTGGACCGGTTCATGTTCAACATCTTCGTGGATTACCCGTCGCTGGGGGAGGAGGAGAAGATCCTTGCCGAGACGACGGCGGGAAAGACCACGGAGCTGACGCGGGTCTTCAACGCGCGCCAGATCCTGAACATGCAGAAGGTCGTCGCGTCGATCCCGGTCAGCGAGTACGTGATCAAGTACGTCGCCCGCCTGGTCCGCGCGACGCGCCCGAAAGACTCCACCGCGCCGGAGTTCGTCCGGCAGATGGTGGACTGGGGCGCCGGTCCCCGCGCCGGGCAATACCTCATCCTGGGCGGAAAGGCGTTCGCGGCGATGGAAGGGCGGTTCACGGTCTCGACGGCCGACATCCGCCGCGTCGCCGTGCCGGTGTTGCGGCACCGCATCGGGTGCAACTTTGCCGCCAGCAGCGAGGGCGTGGATTCGGTGGAGATCGTCCGCCGCCTGCTCGAGGCGATTGCCGAACCGGAAGTTCCCAAGTATGTTCCCCGCAAACCCGCGCCAGCCGGCGAGACCGCCAGCGCCTCAGCCGAGGGAAAACCCGTCGCCGAGAGCGAGCCGATCGCGGCGCCCGCCGCCGATCCCGTAAAAACACCTCCCCCCACGGCGGAAAAGTAAAAACGACTCACCACAAAGGGCACAAAGAACACCGAGACCGAAAACGCTCTAGGGGATTTTGCCTGAAACCACGAATTGGGGGAATAGTTGGCGGAATCGGGCGTATATGAATTCCTCAGTTGTCAAGGAACCTCAAGACGATTCCCTGCGTTCGGTAGGATAAGCGCAAAAAAAGGCCGGTCACGCGAAGCGACCGGCCAAAAATTTGGCAAATCCGCCGCCAGTTCCACGAGGAACTGCGCATCCGCATAGGAGCAGGGGTCGGGGTATTGATACCTTGCGGTTGCCAGCAAAACTTGCCAAATCAGCTCACACTGGATTTGAACGTATCGAAGCCCCGTCAATTCCCCAACAGGCCAGAATGCCTGCTTCTCGGTTTCGCGTAACGGGCTTCTTGTTGCCGCATCAACTCACCGACCGGCTATCCCGGCCGGTACTGCCACCAGGCCGATCCGTCTGCCCATCCCGGAATTTGGACACTGTGCCGGAAGCAAAGCCTCGTCTGCACATGTTGTATATCGACAAGAACCAAAATGATCTTCTAACAATTCTAAGAAATCAGATTATTCACAAACGAGACGGGCAGATTCTTGTGCCGACGGGAAATCCGGGCGGAAGACGACTGCTAATCAAGTGGGGCTTCTTGCGGGTCGATACAACACGGGTCGGGGAGGTTCAAGCGGCTGCCGCAGGGAAACGGACGGAGTGACTGAAGCCTGCCGCTATCGGGCAAATGCGGTGAGGCCGGCCGTTGGCCGTTTCGTGAGGATACGCGGAGATCCGACCCGTGAAGCATGCAACAGGCCCGCAAGTCGAGTTTGACGGCATCGAGAACGGCAGGAAGCATTCCCGGTGGGGGGATCTTCTTCGCGCCGCGCGTCCGGTGACGCTGGCGGCCATCGCCGCCGTCGCGTTCGCCATGCTGCTTCGTTGGCATCACGGACGGTTCCTCCGCGACCTGACCGACAACTTCCAGCGGATCCAGATGGACGCCGCCCATAGCACGGCCGGCGCCATGGAGCAGGTGTTCGACAACGTCCTGCGGAACCTGACCGCCCTCAGCGCCCACCCGGACGTGATGGAGGGCTCTCCCGACGCCGACAAGATGGTCCAGGTGCATTTCCACACTTACGCGGACGTGCTGGACTCGATCGCCCTGACGGACGCGGAGGGCAAGGTGCTCTACCGGCAGGGCAGCCCCGAGGAGCCTGCGACGGTCTCGCATCGCCTCTGGCTGGACCGCCTGATCGCCTCGAAGCGGGGGCACCTGACGCTCTCGGGCGACAGCAACGGGAAGGACCATACCGTCGTGCAGGTGCTCGTGCCGGTCCGTCGCGATCGCAAGATCGTGGGGATGATCTGCTCGCGGGTGAACCTCGTCCGCCTGTACGCCAAGTGCGTGTTGCGTCCGGAAGCGGCGCGGTCGAGCAACGGGTGCATCGCCGACCTGAACGGGCAGGTGCTGTTCGACAGCGAGGCCGGGGCCGGCCGGTCGACGCCGAACGGCCCGGACGGGGAACTGCCGCCCCGCATCCCTCGGGACATCCTGGGAAAAATCGCCATGGGAACCTCCGGGACGGCCGAACTCTCCGGCGCCCGCGACCGCGGCATGACCGAGCTGGTCGCCTACACGCCCCTGACCCTCGGCGACCGTCGTTACGCGCTGGTCCTGGGCACGCCCAAGAGCAACATCTCGGTGCCGATGGCCTCGCACGAGCGCCTCACCTACGTCCTGCTGGGCGCGCTGGCGCTGCTGTATTTCGCGACGGGGTACACGTCGTTCCGCAGCGAGCGGGCGCACAGCCGCCTGGAAAAATACCGCCGGCTGGCCGCCGAGTCCGCCAACCGCGCAAAAAGCGAGTTCCTCGCCAAGATGAGCCACGAGATCCGCACCCCCATGAACGGAATCCTCGGCATGACCGACCTGGTGCTGGACACGTCGCTCGACGACGAGCAGCGCCGCTACCTGAACCTCGCCCGGCAGTCGGCCGAGTCGCTGCTGACGATCATCAACGACATCCTGGACATCTCCAAGATCGAGGCGGGACGCATGCCTTTGACCTGCGAGGAATTCGACCTGCGGGACTGCCTGTCCAGCACGCTGGAGCCGCTGCGGGTGCAGGCGGGGGTCAAGGGCCTGGACCTGATCTGCCAGGTCGCCTCCGACGTCCCGACCGTGCTCGAGGGCGACCCCGGGCGACTGCGCCAGGTGCTCACCAACCTCGCGGGCAACGCCGTGAAATTCACCGAGCGCGGGCAGATCGTGGTGGCCGCCACGATCGACAGCCGCAACGACACCCACGCCGTCGTGCATTTCAGCGTGCGCGACACGGGCATCGGAATTGCCCCGGAGAACCGGGAACTGATCTTCAAGGCGTTCGAGCAGGGCAGCCCGTACACGACGCGCAAGTACGGCGGCACGGGCCTGGGGCTGACGATCTCCGCCCAACTGGTGGAACGCATGGGCGGGCGAATGTGGGTGAACAGCACGGTCGGGGAGGGAAGCACGTTCCACTTCACGATGCGCCTGGGGCTCTGCGGGCGGTCCGCGCCGGCGGCGTCGGTGGACCCGGCGGCGCTGCGAGGCCTGCGGATCCTGATCGCCAATTCCGACGAGACCAACCGCGTCCGCCTGGCTGAGATGGCGATGGAACTGAGCATGAAGCCCAGTTGCGTCGAGACCGGCGCCCAGGCGCTGGGGGAACTGCGCCGCGCCGCCGAGGAAACTTCGCCGTTCGCCGTAGCCATGCTGGACACCAGCCTGCGCGAGCCCGGCGTCTTTGACGTGGCGGCGGAGGTGCTGCGCGATAGGCTGCTGTCCCACGTGGCGGTGCTGATCACCTCGACGGCCGGGCTGCGAAGCGACGCCGCCCGCTGCCGCGAGTTGAAGGTGGCCGCTTACCTGACCCAGCCCATCGGGATGGAGATGTTCCGACAGGCTGTCTGCTCGGCCCTGGGCGCGCGAAACGAGCCCACAGGCGGGCACCTGGTGACGCGCCACGCCCTGCGCGAACAGATGGGCCGTTTGCTGCGGGTACTGCTGGCGGAGGACAACCCGGTCAACCAGGAACTGGCGGTGGCGATCCTGCGCCGCTGGGGGCACGAGGTGACGACGGCGGGCGACGGATACGAGGCCGTCGCTGCGGCTACCCGCCAGGCGTTCGACCTGGTGCTGATGGACGTGCAGATGCCCGGAATGGACGGGCTGGAAGCCACCGCCCGCATCCGCCAGGCCGAAAAGTCCGACGGACGCCACGTGCCGATCATCGCCATGACCGCCCACGCGATGAGCGAAGACCGCAAGACCTGCCTGGCGGTGGGGATGGACGCGTTCCTCTCCAAGCCGATCCGCCCCGACGAATTGGCGCGGGAGATTCTCCGGCTGGTCCCGCAGGCGCCGGTGTCGGCCGAACCGCCCGCGAATCCGTCCGGGCCTCGTCCCGCGGGCGAACCCGGCGTGTATGACGAGCACAAGGCCCTGGGCTTTGTCGGCTGGAACCGGCAGACGTTGCGGAAGATCGCGGTGGTCTTTGTCGAGACGGCCGAGGACATGGTCTCCTCGCTGCGGACCGCGCTGACCGACGGCGACGTCGAAGCGGCGCGCCGCGCGGCGCACAAGCTCAAGGGGTCGGTGAAGGTGTTTGCGACTGCTCCGCTGACCGGGACGATCGAAGCGATCGAAACGGCCCTGGCCGACGGGAAGATGGACGAGGCGAACCGTCAGTTGGGTCTGCTCACGCCGCAGATGACTGAACTTTGCACGGCACTGACCTCGGTGGGAAAGGAACAACACACATGCGAATCCTGATTGCCGATGACGACCAGACTTACCAGACCCTCCTGGGCGACCTGATGGAACAGTGGGGCTACGAGGTGGAGTGCTGCGGCGACGGCGAGAGCGCCTGGAACGTCCTCCAGATGGCCTCCGCCCCGCGACTCGTGCTGCTGGACTGGATGATGCCGAAGATGGACGGTTTCGACCTCTGCCGGAAAATCCGCGCCTGGGACAAGCTCGCCGAGACCTACATCATCCTGATGACCGGCAGCTACAAGAAGGACGAGATCATCCGCGTGCTGGTGGCCGGCGCCGACGATTACCTCATCAAGCCGTTCGAGCCGGTGGACCTCCAGATTCGCCTGCGGAACGCGCAGCGCATCCTCGATCTGCGCGACGAACTGGCGGCCACGAAACGCGTTCCCGTCTCCGCGAAATGATCGTCTCTTGCCCCCTGAGCCGGCGGGACGGGTCGCGCGCCCGGAAAGGCGTCGGACCAACGCCTCCCGGCGTCAGGCTTCTGTGGGTTTTTGCCGAAACGCGGCTCCTGGAAGGTTTTGTCAGAGTTCCTAAAGTCACCACCTGTCCTGCCGATACAAGAAGCAATAAGGCTGGACTCCGACCCGGAAAGGCCGTTCGCTCGCGGCCGATTTGTTCCTTTATGCGAGGATGACTGTGGGAAGATTGAAACTGACATCTCCTGGGCTGCTTTTGATCCTGGCCATCGCCCTGGCCGGCGGGATTTTCCTTCTCGACGTGTTCTACCTGCGTCCCTATGTCGATGGGCACGAGGAATCCGCGTTCAAGGAGCAGGCCGCCCGGGCCGAACAGGCCGCCTCACAGGGGTTGCGCCTGGAGCAGGCGAACCTGCTGACCGCCGCCCGCGCCTGGTCGCAGTCGCCGCCCGTGCGGGCGCTGCTGAAGGGCCCTTCGCAGAAAACGTTCGCCGACTTCTGCCGCCAGACGCTGGAACTGTCGATGGTGGATGCCGCCTGGCTGGTCGATGAGTCCGGAAACGTCGTCGGCGTCTGGCACGGCGAGCGGGGCGGGGGCGAAAAGGGCATCGAATCGCTGCGCCAGCAGGTGGTGACCGTCGTCCAGGCGGTCCGCGATGCCAACAGCGTCGAGCCCGTGGGACTGCTGCGCCTGGACAACAGCGTGGCGATGTTCGCCCGCCAGCCGTTCCACTTCTCCAACCGCGACGGAGCCAAACCGGCGGGCTTCCTCTGGGTCTGCCGAATGCTGGACGTCAACGAACTGACGCGAATCTCCTCGGGCATCGCCCAGGGGCTGATCCTCGTCTCGTCGCCCACGGGTCCGCCGCAACGCCGCTGGCTGTCGGGCGAGGAGACGCTGGTCGTCGCCTGGCCCGCCAAGGACATCCTCGGACGACAACTGGGCTATTTCCGCTGCGCGCTGTCCGTCGGGCACATCCACCGGCAGACCGTCGCCTCGCGGCGGATGGTGCTGATCATCCTGTCCCTGTCGGTCGGGCTGGTGCTGCTGGTCATCCTGGGCACGCACATCCTGATCGCCGGTCCGGTCGTCCGCCTGTTGCGGCGGCTCCAGGACCTGGAGCGGGGCGACGGGTCCGCCGAGGAACTCGGGCGCAACCTGCACGGCGAACCGCTGGTGCTCGCCCGCCGGCTGGAATCCGCCTTCGACCGACTGGCGACCATGTCCCGCACCGATCCGCTGACCGGGCTGTCCAACCGCCGCTACTTCGAGGAAGTGCTCGAGTGCTTCTACCACCAGGCGAGGCGCTACAATCGCCCGCTGTCGGTGATCCTGATGGACGTGGATTTCTTCAAGGCCGTCAACGACGCGGGGGGCCACCCGGCCGGGGACGAACTGCTGAAGAACGTGGCCGGCGCCATCGAGAACGCCTGTCGCAAGGCGGACCTGCCCGGACGGTTCGGGGGCGACGAGTTCGCCATCCTCCTTCCGGAAACCAGCGCCGCCGACGCCGGGGCCGTCGCCGAACGCATCCGCGCCGCCG
The DNA here is from genome assembly GCA_003485185.1 of Phycisphaerales bacterium. GTDB lineage: Bacteria > Planctomycetota > Phycisphaerae > SM23-33 > SM23-33 > UBA12270. The sequence goes on from DNAS01000105.1 coordinate 10,989, forward strand.
TCGCTGCCTCCGCCGTCCAGGTCAAGGGAACCCATGTCAACGTCACTGCCTCGGTGGGCGTGGCGGACCTGAACTCCGGCGAGATCGACTCCCCCTCGGCGATGGTGGACCTGGCCGACCGCGCCCTGTACACCGCCAAGGAACTGGGGCGAAACCGCGTCGTCCAGGCACACGAGTTGACCGGGGTGGACTGGAAAAGCGACGCCCAGTCCGGCAACGCCGACGCCATGTGCCGCAAGCTCGCCGGGCTGGACACCCAGTTCAAGGACCTGTTCATCCGCGCCATCGAGGAGATCGTCGAGACGCTCGAGCGGCGCGACCCGTTCATGGCCGACCACGCGCGAAAGGTCCGGCGCTACGCGGAACTGATCGCCCAGGAAATGGGCCTGCCCGAGCGCCTTATCCAGCGCCTGCGGGTCGCCGCCATGCTCCACGACATCGGAATGGTCGCCATGCCCGACTCCATCCTCCTGTGCAAGGAAAAGCTCAGCGCCGAGCAACTGGAAGTCATGCGCCGCCATCCGCTCATCGGCGTGCGGATGCTCGAAGGCATGGAGTTCCTGGAGCAGGAGATTCCCGCCGTCCGCTACCACCACGAGCGATACGACGGAAAGGGATACCCCGAGGGCATCGCGGGGGCGACGATCCCGCTGACCGCTCGCGTCCTCCAGGTGGCCGACTCCTTCGACGCGATGATCTCGCCCCGCGCCTTCCGCGACCCCAAACCGCGGGACGAGGCCCTGGACGAGCTTCACCGCGGGGCGGGTTCGCAGTTCGATCCTGCCGTGGTGGAAGCGTTCCAGGCCGTCGCCGAACGATTGGGCGAGGACCTGCTGCGTCTCCCGGACACCAGCCGGTCCCTTGCGAGCGACCTGGCGACCGTCAAGGGCTGAACTCGCTCTGTTGAAAACATCTGCAAAACAGGGTGGCACGGCTTGCTTGCAAGCCGTGTTCTTGGCAAATTCGGCAACACGCTTTGC
>DNAS01000105.1:12054-21195 GCA_003485185.1 Phycisphaerales bacterium
CCATCCCGTGAACGGATGTTTTCAACAGGACACGCTGAACTCGCCCCGGGATTCCGGTGCCCCCTTTGCTTCGCGACGCCCGTTCCGCGCGCCGACCGGGCGCCACAAGCGCCGCGGCGAACATTCCAGTTGCAAATCCCCAAGGGCGTTCTTAGAGTAAGGCCCGGATGCAGCCGCTCGTTGCGCCGAGACGGCGCCGCCGACGGAGCGGCCGAGGACCGAAACGTGACTTCCTCGACGGCAGAAGCCGACGACAGGACCCGCCGGTTCGTGGAAAGCCTTTCTCGCGAGGAGCGCATGCTGGTGGTCCTGAAGCGGGAGCTGTACGACGGCTCCTGGCAGGACATGGTTTCCGACCTGCGGGCCCGCCTCGAGGGGCGTCCTTACATCTTCAAACTGGCCCACCGCATCGTGGACGATTTGAGCCGCATCGACCGTCTCCGGGACTTCGAGCGGCAGAACAACGTGGACCTCGGTGACTACATCGAGCTGGAAACGTGACGGAAATCCTGCGGCGGCTTTCCTGCCGCCCCCGCGGCTCGCCGCGCGGGCCCGGGCGTACTTGAGGAGTGACGCATGCGTGGTTTGGCGAAGATCGGCATCGGGATTCTGATCGGATTGACGTCGGCGGGTTGCGCCTCCGGACTCCAGGCGGACCGGATGCTCCATCCGGACGTCCTGGCCAAGGCGGACCTTCAGTACTACTGGAAGCTCCCCCTCCAGCTTCGCGAGGGCGAAAGCGTCGTCCGCCTCTACCTGCTCGATGAAACCCTCTACTGCATGACCGACCGGAACCGCGCCATCGCCGTAGACGCCGCGATGGGACGCCCGCTCTGGAGCTACGACGTTGCGCCGGCCAACGAGAAGGTCTTCCCGCCCTGTCATGCAGCCGAGGCGCTGCTGACCGAACAGGCGATCCTCCCCGCGGCCATGCGCCTTGCCAGCGATAATCCCGTCCTGGAACGCTATGCCATCGTCGCCTTCAACACCATTCGCAAGGCGGTCGTCCTGAACCGCGCCACCGGCGCGGTCCTGCGGGAACTGTCGTTCCCCTTCGTCGCCAACACGGGCGGCGCCACCAACGGGCAGTCCTTCTTCGTCGGTTCGGGCAAGGGCTGGTGCCACGCCTTCAGCCTGATGGAAGGCGTCAGCATGTGGGACGTCAGCACCGACGACATGCTCGCCAGCGCCCCGAAATGCTACCTCGGGCTGGTCTACCTCGCCGGGCAGGACGGATACTTCTACTGCTTCGATTCGTCCCAGAAGCCCCGGCGCGTCTTCCGCCAGAAGATGCAGGGCCCCGCCACCGCCGAAATCCACGTCAGTGAGCGAGGTTGCTACGTCCCCAGCGAGGACTTCCGCCTCTACGCTTATGAACCCGGTGCGGGCACCAAGCTCTGGGAGCCCTTCGTCTGTCAGGGACCGCTCCGCCAGGCCGTCCAGGTCTCCTCCAACACCGTCTACCAGTACGCCGAGGGCGACCGCTTCTACGCCATCAACATCGCTGACGGGCAGAAACGCTGGGACACGGTCCAGGGCAGGCTGGTGCTGGCCGCCATGGAAGGAAACACCTACGTCCTGACCGCGGGGCGCGACCTGAGAATCGTCAACGAGATCCTCGGCACCGTCAAGCACTCCCTGCCGTTGACCGGTTGGGAACTGTTCACCCCCAACACCCACGCGCCGGCGGTCTACGTCGGCACGGCCGACGGGCAGCTTGCATGCATCCGCTTGCTCGGCGCGGGACACCTGACACCGGACATGATCCGCGGAACCAAGTAGACGTCCCGAAAACGGGGTGCCACCCTCAATCCCGATGTTGTGAATCGGGATTGAGGGTGCGTTTTCGCAACGCAAACGATTTGCAGGAAGGGAACGGAGATGAATCAGCCGATCCGGCGGGCGCTGATCAGCGTCTACGACAAGACGGGCATCGCGGAGTTCGCCGCGGCGCTGGCGGAGATGGGGGTTGAGATCATCTCGTCCGGCGGAACGGCCAAGGCGATCGAGGCCGCCGGCGTGAAGGTGCGATACGTCCAGGAATGGACGGGCTTTCCGGAGATGCTCGGGCATCGCGTGGTGACGCTGCACCCGAAGGTGCACGGGGGCATCCTGGCCCTGCGGGACGACCCGGCCCACCAGGCGGACATGAAGAAGTACGGCATCGAGCCGGTGGACCTGGTGTGCGTCGGGCTGTACCCGTTCGAGGACGCGATCGCCAAGCCCGGCTGCTCGCTGGCCGACGCGGTGGAGATGATCGACATCGGCGGGCCGACCATGGTCCGCGCCGCCGCCAAGAACCACCGATACGTCACCGTCGTCACCGACCGCACGCAGTATAACGCCGTGCTGGACGAGATGCAGGCCAACGCCGGACAGGTGAGCTTCGAGCTGCGCCAGAAACTTGCCCGCCAGGCGTTCGCCCTGACCGCCCACTACGACAGCGCCATCTCCGCCTATCTCGCCGGCCAACTGGGCGAGGAATTCCCCGAGCGCCTGACCTTCAGCTTCCGCAAGGCGTGCGAGCTGCGCTACGGCGAGAACCCGCACCAGAAGGGCGCGTTCTACGTCAGCGGCGACGTCGCCGAGGCCTGCGTCGGGCAGGCCAGGCTGCTGGGCGGAAAGGAGATCTCGTACAACAATTACTTCGACGCCAACGGCGCGCTGGAGCTGGTCAAGGAGTTTGACGCACCGGCCGTCGCCATCATCAAGCACGCCAACCCCGCCGGGTGCGCCGTCGACGACAATTTGGTGGAGGCGTATCGCAAGGCCTACTTCGGCGACGTCAACGCCGCGATGGGGGGAATCATCGCGGTCAACCGGCGCGTCACGCCGGAACTGGCCGAGGCGATCGTCGACTGCTACGCGCGATGGGGAAAGGACGCGGGCGCGGGCGGGTTCTTCGCCGAGATCGTGCTGGCCCCGTCGTTCGACGACCGCGCGGTGCAGATCATCCGCGAGAAGAAGAGCTGGGGCCCCAACGTCCGCCTGCTGGAAACCGGCGAGCTGACCGGTGCGAGGAACCGCGAAAAGTTCCTCAAGTACGTCGTCGGCGGGGTGCTGGTGCAGGACCGAGACCTGGTGGGGCTCGACGAGAACCAGTGGAAAGTCGTCACCCGCCGCAAGCCCACCGAGAAGGAACTGGCGGACCTGCGGTTCGCCTGGCTGGTCTGCAAGCACGTCAAGAGCAACGCGATCGTGCTGGCCAAGGACCGCGCCCTGCTGGGCGCCGGCGCGGGGCAGATGAGCCGGGTGAATTCCGCCCGCCTGGCGTCGCAGATCGCCCGGGCGTACGGCGGGGGCAAGGTGGTGGACACAGCCGGGTGCACGCTGGCCAGCGACGCGTTCTTCCCGTTCCCGGACAGCCTGGACTGGGCGGTGGACGTCGGCGCGACGGCCGTCATCGAGCCCGGCGGGTCCAAGAAGGACGACGACGTCATCGCCCGCGCCGACGAGCTGGGCCTGGCGATGATCTTCACCGGCACGCGGCATTTCAACCATTAGCGTGCGAGGAACTCTCCCGCGCTACGAAGGGTGGCACTGCTTGCTTGCAAGCAGTGCTTTGCCGAAAAAGAGCGCGAAAATCCGCGGGGAATCGGGAAAACAGCCCACGGAAAACATTCCGTGGACTGTATCGTTTTCGGGGCGCATCCGGAGGGGGCGGCGCGTCGCGCTCCGGCGCCGCCGCGCGGCAATGTTTTGCTTGACCGCCTCCCGGTGGGCGATGAAAATGCCCGTTCTTTCGAAGGAACTTTGCGCGCCTGGTCGGCGAACGGCCGATAATCCCGCCAGGCGCGAGGTTCGGGCCTGGCGGTTTTGTGGCGGGGCGACCCCGCCGAGCCGCGGCCAAACAGGAAGGCACTCAGGACGGATATGAACGCGAAATACCTCTGGCTGAAGTTTCTGTTCGTGTTGGCGGTGGTGCTGGTGTGCGTCTGGTCGCTGCTCCGCGGCGGGGGGCTCAAGCAGGGCATCGACCTGAAGGGCGGGCACAGCCTGACGTTCGAAATCCGCACCTACGCGGCGGACATCGCCAACCTCAAGACCGAGCGCGAGAAGGTGGAACAGGAACTCCAAGCCGCCGCAGACGACAAGGCCCGCGCGGAACTCCAGTCGCGCATCGAGCGCATCAACGCGGAGATCAAGCGCCTCGAGGGCGAGGAATCCACGGGGGCGAGCATCGTCCCGCAGGTCATCGGCGTGCTGAAGGACCGCATCGACCCCAACGGACTTCGCAACCTGGAATGGAAACCGGTGGGTCGCGACCGCTTCGAGGTGCGCATGCCGGCGGCCGGCGAGGACAGCAAGCTCCGCCGCCGGGCCTACGAGGAAGCACGCAAGAACCTGGAAGAAGGCAACCTCCAGCGCGGCGAGCTGGCCCGCCTGGTTGCCACGACCGATTCCCAGGAGCAGGCGAAGCAGATCGCCTCACTGTCCGGCGCCGACGAGCAGCTCCGCAAGGGCCTCGAAACCCTCCTCGCCGCCCACGCCGAGATGCAGGCGGCGGAAAAACGCCTCAAGGACGCCAAGACCAAGGAGCAGATCGACGCCGCCACCGCCGATTTCGAGAACAAGCGCGTCGCCTACGGCGGGCAGATGCGGGAGGCGCTCAGTCACAACGTCAACATTCCGGCCCTCCAGGAAATCCTGGGCCTGTACGTCTCCGACGCCGAGGCCGCCGGGCTCAAGAGCGATGAGGTGAAAACCCGCCGCGCCCTGTTCGCCGAGCGCCTCGGGCAGTTCCTCGCCCGGTATCCCGCCCGCGCCGCACAGATACAGAAGGCGGTGGACCTCTACCAGGACTGGGCCAAGGTCCGCCAGTGGCTGGAAGACCCCGTGGACCTGAAGCGCATGATCGCCAAGGCGGGCGTGCTGGAGTTCCGCATCGCCCCATACCTTCCGGGCATCGGGCGCGATTTCACCATCGAGCGCAGCGAATACGAAGCCGCCGTCAAGAGCCTCCAGGAAGACGGCCCGGAGGGGCTCCGCAAGCGCAACGCCAAGCTCCTGTGGTTCCCCATCCGCGAGGGGGAGGAGAAGTTCTCGAACCTCATCACCGCCAAGGGCCCGGACGGCCGGATGTACCTGCTGTTGTACAATGAGCCCGACAAGGCGATGCTCCACGAGACCGGCCCGGGAAGCTGGGCGCTGAAGGACGCGCGCCCGGACATCGACCGGATGGGGCGCCAGGCGATCGGGTTCTCCCTGAACGCGGCCGGGGCGCAGATTTTTAGCCGCCTGACCGGCGCGCACATCGATCACGCAATGGCCATCCTGCTGGACGACGAGGTCTATTCCGCCCCGTCGATCGAGTCAGCCATCGGCTCCAGCGGCATCATCACGGGCACCTTCACGGAAGAGCAGGTCGACGAGATGGTCCGCACGCTGCGGGCCGGCTCGCTTCCGGCGCGTGTGAACCCCGAACCCGTCGCGGAGCGCACGTTCGGCCCGACGCTCGGCGCGATCAACCGCGACATGGGCATCCGCGCCGCCTACTGGGGCCTGATCGCCGTCGCCGCCTTCATGCTCGTCTACTACCTGCTCTGCGGCGCGATCGCCGACGTGGCGCTGCTGCTGAACATCATCCTCATCCTCGGCGGAATGAGCCTCATGAGCGCCGTGTTCACCCTGCCGGGCATCGCGGGCGTGATCCTGACGATCGGCATTGCCGTCGACGCGAACGTGCTGATCTTCGAGCGCCTCCGCGAGGAGCAGGCGCGCGGGCAGTCGGTCCGCATGGCCCTGAAGAACGCCTACGAGCGGGCGTTCAGCGCCATTCTCGACGCCAACGTCACCACCCTCGTGACCTGCTTCATCCTCGGGTGGGTGGGCACCGAGGAGGTCCGCGGATTCGCCATCACCCTCTCGCTGGGCGTGGTCTTCAGCATGTTCACCGCCCTGGTGGTGACGCGCTGGGTCTTCCAGGTGCTCCTGGACGCCCGGGTGGTGGTCAACCCGCTGCACATGCTGCGGATCATCGGAACGCCGACGGTGAACTGGATGAAGTACCGCTACGCGTTCTGGACGATGTCGGCCGCCTTCATGGTCCTGGGAGTCGTCTCGCTGTTCTGGCAGAAGTCGGCGATCTGGGGCATCGAGTTCAGCTCCGGTACGCAGGCGGTGGTGACGCTGCGGGACGGGCAACTGCTCCGCGACCCGCAGAGCGGAAAGATGGAGCTGCCCACCGACGACCTGGTGCGGAGGATGTTCCTCGACCAGGCCCGGGAGATGAATAAGACGCGGGGCGATCTCCAGATGCTGCTGGACACCGCCCGCGTGGAGAAGCTCATCAATCCGTTCCAGGCGCGCGACCTGTTGCGCAAGTACGACCGGAACGAGGACGGGAAGGTTTCCCGCGACGAGTGGAAGCAGGCGGGACTCGGCGAGGAGTTCTTCGCCAAGGTCGATCGCGACGGCGACGGGCTGCTGGACCGCGGCGAGATGGACGCCGACCGTTGGCCGACCGTGTCGTACCAGATCACGACGACCGAGACGAAGCTCCAGAAGATTCGCGACGTGTCTGCGACGGCCTTCGGCGCCGCCCTGGACATCCGCCCCGACTGCAAGTACGCCCTGGCGAAGGGCGCGTCGTTCCGCTCGCTGGGCGTGGACATTGACGACCGCGGGTACGAGAAGATCAGCGCCCAGGTCGTGGAGAACGCCGACCCGTCGTATCGCGAGCAGCTCCGCGACTACCAGGGCGGGGTGATCTTCGTGGTGCGCGACATCGCGCCCGCCCTGACCGCCCGGTCGATGCGGGAGCGCATCGGCGACATGCGTCTCCAGCCGGACTTCCAGGGACAGAATAACCAGACCGAGGTCATCCCGCTGACGGCGGCCGAGGGAGACACCTTCTCCGCCTTCGCGGTGCTGGTCCGGTCGGACGACGTCGCCGTCGCAGAGGCCGACGACGCTTGGGACGCCTTCGCCGCCAAGGAAGTCCGGCTGGTGGAAGCCTCGCTGGAGCGCGGGGAATCCATCGTCGCGACGGTGTTTGACGCAGCCATCGCGGGCAAGGCCGCCCAGCAGGCCCTCGTCGCCGTCGTGCTGAGCTGGTTGGCGATCATCTTCTACCTGTGGTTCCGGTTCGGTTCGGCGCAGTGGGGCCTGGCGGCCGTCCTGTGCCTCATCCACGACACGATCATCGTCGTCGGGCTGGTGGCGGCGTCGGGCTGGCTGCACGAACACATCGGGTTCCTCGGAATCCAGTCGTTCAAGATCGACCTGGCCATGGTCGCCGCCATCCTGACCGTCATCGGATACTCGGTCAACGACACCATCGTCGTCTTCGACCGCATCCGCGAGAACCGCGGAAAGCTCACCACGGTCACGGGGCAGGTGATCAACATGTCGATCAACCAGACGCTCAGCCGGACGCTGCTGACGTCGTTCACCACCCTGCTGGTCGTGGTCATCATGTACGTCTGGGGCGGCGACGGCATCCGCCCGTTCAGCTTCGCCCTGCTGGTGGGCATCCTGTTCGGCACGTACTCGTCGATCGCGGTCGCCAGCCCGCTGCTGATGGGTTTCAAGAAGGCCCTCGTGCACAAGGTGGTGGGAGTCGCCGCGACAGAATAAAAGCACCTGACAGAATGAACCGCGGCGAATGTTTTTGTACGAATAATCCTTTAACTTTGATTTTGCGGGTTGTCGAACAGGTGAACAGGAGAGCAGGAGACCGCAGGCTCGATGGCGTTTTTCTCCTGTTCCCCTGTTCAACTCCTCGCCTGCTCTGTAGTCTTTCGACATGGATTTTGTACTGACAAAATCCATGTCGAAAGAGTACTGGCCGGAGGGGTCATGAGGCACGCCGGACAGTTTGGAATCTTCGCGGTTGCGTGCGCCCTGGCGTGTGGCTGCAACGGTCCTATTGCCCCGACACCCGCCGCGCCGCCTTCCAACGAGCCCACCCTGGCGCCGCTGCCCGTCCAGCAGGCCCGTGCCTATCCGGAAACCTCCACCGGCGTGTTCGTCTCGCTGGCCGACTTTGAAAACGCCCCCGACCGCCCCCGCGGCGAGCAGCAGGTCGAGTATTTCCGCATCGTTCCGTCGGGCAAGGGCGAGCGGCAATTCGTCGTCAACGTCACCCGCACCGGCGCCGGGGCCATGGAAGTGAACCTTCCGGCGGGCGCGAAACTGGAGTTCCAGGTTCCCTGGCTGCGGGATTTCGGCGGATACACGCTGCTGTCGGTGGCGCTGCACAGCGAGGTGCTCCGCGACGACCTACGGGTGACGCTCACCAGCAGCCTGGGCAACTGGAAAAGCCACCGTACGCTGGTCCTTCCGGGGTGGAACAACGTGCTGATCGACATCCAGCGCCTCAAGAACATGCCCGACTTCGACACGCGCAACGTCCAGTCGGTGGTCCTGGAATTCGCCGACGCGACGGAGGCCGTTCGCTTTCACCTGGACGACCTGATGCTGATCGATAACCGCCGGGAAATCCACCCGGTCCCGGAGGGCGTGACGCTCCGCAAGTCCGGCCTGGATTACACGCTGATCTTGCCTGGGCTGGACAAGTCGATTGAAATCACCCAGGGCCCGGACGGGCTTTGGCGCCTGGGGGATCACCAGGCGTCGTTTCTGCTGTACGGCCCGGGAGACGCCCCGGTTGCGGACGAAACGGAGCGCCTGGGCCCGATGGGCGAACGCCGCGTGGGGCGCGTCGAGCTGCTGGAGTCCAATCCCGTCCGCATCCGGATCGCCAATACGTGGTACTTCCCGACGCGGGTCGGCGAGTGGGCGTCGCTGGCGGTGCGGCAGGTGCGGTGGGAATACTCGTTCTACGGCGACGGGCGCTGGGTGACGCAGGTGGAGTTGAACAACTCCGGCGGGCAGGAGATCCGGGGCGTCAGCATCACCCCGCCGCCGCCGACGATGTGGCATTCATACGGGCAGACGCGGTCGGTGGCCGACTGGACGTTCCGGGGCCCGGTTCGCAAGTGGCAATGGATTTTCGCTCCGCCGGGCCCGCGCTGCGAGGCGATGCAGGAGGGATACATCCGCCCCGGCCGGCTGATCCCCGCGATCGCCGACGAGAGCGCGTCAGCCGAGGGCGATTCCGCGCACGACGGGTTCGACGAGTCCGAGGGGTGCTATTTCCTCGCCGCCAAAGCGGGCAATTGCCGCTTTGCCTTCGAG
>DNAS01000064.1:0-162 GCA_003485185.1 Phycisphaerales bacterium
CCCGAAGCCCACGCCCCACGCCGCCGCCAGCATCGCCACGGCCAGCAGGTCGGAAACCCACGGTCCCAGGCCCGTCGCGCCGGCGGCGAGTTCCGCCAGGGTCGCGCACCCGACCGCTGCCGAGAGCACCAGCAGCACCGAGTAGAAGATGTGGTGCGAGAT
>DNAS01000064.1:356-13732 GCA_003485185.1 Phycisphaerales bacterium
ACGATGTGCCCCGCTTCGTGCGCGAAAACCGCCTCCACGCCGCGCTCGTCGAGGTACTCCAGCAGGGCGTCGGTCAGCAGGACATAGCGCACGGGCGCGGCCAGGCCCATGACGGCAGCGTTGACGATCTGTCCGCCCGACCGCCAGACGCGCAGGTCGCGCACGTGGAGGCCCAGGCGGGCACAGGTGTCCTGGAGACGGGCGCGCAACGGGCCGTCGGGCAGGCGCTCGGTGCGCCAGACGCGGACGATCAGCAGCGGCGACAGGAGGAACACCGCGCCGGCGACGGCGAAGCTGCCCGCGGCCTGGACCATCTGCCCCGCCGGCGCGGGCAGCGCGCGGTCGAGGACCGGCGCGCCTAAGGCCAGCAGGTCCACCCCCAGCACGATCAGCGACACGGGCACGGCGATGAACAGCACGTGGTGCCGCGTGTTATAGTCGAGGTATTCGGCGGGCGACCAGCAGGGCGCGTCGTCGCGCCCGGCCCAGATGCGCCGGCGGACCGCGCGGTAGTACGGGTAGTCCAGCAGCCAGACGAACTCCAGCGCCGCCAGGAACGGCGCGACGGCCAGCAGCTTGGGCACCAGCGGCACGCCGGACAGGTGGAGGTCTTCGACCAGCCAGCGCCCGTACCCGGTCAGCAGCACACCCGCCAGCCCCGCCGCCAGCCAGACGCCCGTCGCCACGGCCAGCAGGTGGTGGCGGCGCAGCGCGCGGGGGGGCAGGCCTTCCTGCGAAGACAGGCGGCGCAGCGAGAGTCGCGTGTTCAGCCAGGCCATTGCGGCTGCGATAAGCAGGTATCCCCCGACGGCAGACAGGAACACCGCCGGCGGCGTCCGCAGCGCGGCCGTGGCGTCCTGCGGGTCGGCGCCCAGCAGGTCCACCAGCCCAAAGCTGACCACAAACGCCACCAAAACAACAAGTTGCATATCCGCTCCGCGCCGGGCGAGTCCGGCTTTCTACAAAGATATCGTACCGCAACGTTCCGGCCGTCACAACGACGGGCAGGCCAGCGGCCTGATGGAAGTTTTCCGACTCGACGAAACATCGCTGCCCCGGCTGCGTTACACTATAATCACAGTTCCTGACGGCATTCCGCGGGGCCGGGGTGGCCTTACGGCCGTCATCAACGGAATCGCACCCGCCGGGCCAAGTGCGATCCTCCTGCGTATCGGGCCCCTTGTGGGAGTTCGATGATGAAAACGTTGCGTTGGTGGATGGCAGGTCTGACGGTGCTGGTTCTGGCGATTTCGCCGATGGCGATGCGGGCCGAGGGCGACAACGGCAAGGAAGGCAAGAAGAAAGACGCCAAGGTCGCCCGGAAGAAAGACGGCGGCGAGAAGAAGGGACTGCGAGGCCAGTACGCCATCATGGTCAAGGAGCTCGGTCTGGATGAGGCCCAGCAGGCGAAACTCACCGAGCTCGTCAAGGCCAAGGAACAGGCCATGAACGCCTTCCGCCAGGAAAACGGCGAGAAGATGAAGGAACTCCGGGAGATCATGAAGGGCGAGGACAAGGCAAAGGCCGAGCAGGCCGAAAAAGACCTCAAGGCCCTGATGGCTAAGGGCGGCGAGGTTGAGAAGAAACACAATGACGCGATCCTGGGCATCCTCACGCCGGAGCAGACCAAGAAGTGGCAGGGATTCCAGCTCTTCCAACTGGTGATGCGCCGCTACAGCCGGCTGGACCTCACCGAGGAGCAGAAGGCCAAGGTGCGCGAGATGTGCGGCGCCGCCGGCGCCGATTTCGCCGCTCAGGCGGACAAGAAGGCCAAGGGCGAGATGCTCGGGAAGCTCAACAAGGACATCGCCGAGAAGATCCTGAACGACGAGCAGCGCGCCAAGATGACCGCCCACGACGAGAAGGGACGCGAAGGCGGAAAGAAGGCCGAAGGCGAGAAGAAGAAGGACAAGCCGGCCGAAGAAAAAGCCGACTGACGCTTCGCTGACGCAGGACGCAAACCACAAGGCCCGCGGAGGCGAACTCCGCGGGCCTTGTTCTGCGCTTGTTTCGCGGGAGCCTCAGCCGATCGGGCCCGCGCCGGCAGCCGCGTGCGTGGCGAAGACCGGGCAGCGCCGCCCGAACCGTTTCGCGAAGCCTTCCCGGACGGCCTGCGACGCCGCGTCGGCTCGCGCCGCCTCGACCAGCACGATGGCGCACCCGCCGAACCCGCCGCCGGTCATCCGCGCCCCGAACACCCCGCGCTGCCCGAGCGCCAGATCGACGATCGCGTCCAGCTCCTCGCAACTGACCTCGTAGTCGTCCCGCAGCGACTCATGCGAGCCGACCATCAGCCCGCCGAACCGCGCGTAGTCGTGCGCCTCCAGCGCCTCGACGGACTGCACCGTCCGCTCGATCTCCCCGACGACGTGCCGCGCCCGCATGATTTCCTTGGCGTCGAGCTTCCCTGCCGCCCCTGCCGCGGCCACCGCCGGCCCGTCCACCTCCCGCAGGCTCGCGGCGCCCAGCTTGGCCGCCGCGCTATGGCACTGCGCGCGCCGCGCGGCGTACCCGCCGTCGGTCAGGTCGTGCTTGACCTGCGTGTCGGCCACCAGAAGCACCACGTCGGGATCGTCGAAGGGGACCTGGCGCACCGCCCCGTCGCGGCAGTCCAGCAGCAGGGCGTGTCCGGCCTGGCCCATCACGCTGATGGCCTGGTCCATGATCCCGCAGGGCGTGCCCGCGTAATCGTGCTCGGCCTTCTGGCAGAGTTTGGCCAGCTCGTACGGCGGCACGGCGCCGGCCAGTCCCGCGCTGCCCAGCAGCGCCAGCGCCGTGGCCACCTCCAGCGAGGCCGAACTGCTCAGCCCGCCGCCGATGGGCACGTCGCTGTCGAACAGCACGTCGCAGGCGGCGAGCTTCAGTCCTCGCGCCGCCAGCCCGGCCGCAACGCCCCGGCAGTAGTTGGCCCACTTCGGCTCGCCCTTGACGATCCGCCCGTCGAGGTCGATCACCGCGTCCTGGCCCGGCTGCTGGACCGACGCCAGCCGCACTCGCCGCCCCGCGCCCGGCGCATACACGGCGGCCGTGCGCTTCTCAATGGCGATCGGCAGCACGAATCCGTCGTTGTAATCGGTGTGCTCGCCGATGAGGTTCACGCGCCCCGGCGCGCGAACCGCCCCGGCCGGCGAACGCCCGTACAGCTCCGCAAAACGCTTCCGCAATGGTTCGAGGGTCTCATTCATGGCCGGAACCTATACGCTCACGCCGCCAACCTGTCAAGGAACAGGGGCTGGCAATGCGAAAACATAAATACGGAATCAAGCTGCGCTGGTTAAAGAGGAAGGCAACTGGTCAAGTAGCCCGCCATTTACAATGAACCGACGCACGGGAGTGAGTAAACCTCGCAAATGAGAGTAGGGCACTTGTTGCTCAAATTGTAAACGCCCCTCTACGATCCCGGGATGTATCCCCAGTTTTTCGGAAAATTCTTCGATGCGTTGCCGGCTAAAATACGGCGCAGTCCCGGCGATAAAGCTCTTTAATTCCTTTTCCGGCACAAGCCACTTTCTTGCCAACTGATCCGCTTCTTTTTCGATGGTTGCCATATCCTCAGGATCACATCTGTCTGCGCCGACAAGCTGGTTATCAACAATGGCCTCGTTTTTTGAGTGGCGACATACAATATGAGCTAGTTCGTGCATCAAGGTGAACCAGAAATTGTCAATCCTATCGTGCCGGAGCGAAAGCCCAACAACAGGCGAATCGTCATCCAGCCACAAGGCGGCTCCGTCTATTTTCGTCTGCGAAAGATGCGGCACAAAAACCAATCGCACTCCCAACTCGGAGAGAACGGCCGGAAGCTTCGCCACCTGCCCCTCCAGGCGAGAAAGTCCAAGAATCCGCGGAATCTGCTCTCGAAGTGCTTTTTCGGAATATTTGCCTGCCCGCATGCGGGAAGCAAGGTGTTTCACGCGCGTTACCCAAGCCAACTGCGCCGGCATGGCAACATGTCCCATGGCGGAGGAACGGGCTGCATAGCGAACGGGGGGTTTGTGCGCCAAAGATTCCACCGAATAGAATTTGCAGAGTTCGCGTTCCAGTTTATCCAGTTCTGTTTGGGGATTCGCTTTAAGCCAGCCACGTATACACATCTCTTTCACGGGAGCGAAGGAATAGATTATCGCCCTTCGCCCAACATCACTTTTGTCCTGTCGAGCCAAGGACAGTCGATAGGCAGACTCGAGATTCAGCCAAAATTCCGCGCTTGTTCCAAACGCCTGGCTCAACTCGACCGCCGTATCAGGAGTGATTTGCTTCTTGGCGGTGATGATCTGATTGACCGTCTTGATGGGCCTGTCGAGGATTCGCGAAAGGTCTTCCTGGGTCCAACCGCGAGCCTCAAGCTCTTCGCGGATGAACTCTCCAGGAGGAAATACCTCCGCCGGAGATGTGGCATTGTCTGTCATGTACTTTCTTCCTGACCTAGTGATAATCCTCGATGTCGATGAGTATCATCACGTTGCCGCCAGCGTCCCGTTGGATTTCAAGGATCAAACGGTACTGCTTGTCGAGGCGGATGGATCGTTGATGCGACCTGGAGCCTTTTAACTTTTCAAAATGCAGTGATTTGAGAGCATAGAGATCGCGTTCATCTCTCGCCGCCGCGATCTGTTGCACCCGTTTCCGGAATGCCTTGACAATCTCGTGGGAATATCCTGCGGAATAATCCTTTTCCGAATACAGACGTTGCAACTTTTTACTGGCGAAGATGTGCTTCACTTCCCAGTCTCCCCAATTGTAGGTTGTGAGAAAATTATTGTCAAGGGCTATTGACCCTATGGGTAAAAATGTTTACGCAACACTTGCCAGTCCAAAACGTATATCCTTCTATTGAAATAGCTTACCGATGTAAAGATTAAAACTTACACTCCCTTATGTCTCCAAATTTTACACCAGGTCGCATGCCTCGGGGGGCATCCAGTGCTCGGGCCTGTCCTTCCACTTGACGTTGCAGCCGATGGGATTGGTCACGGGCGTCGGCGGGGTCTGCCCGGTCAGCAGCGCTTCAAGGGCGTCGCAAAGCTCGTGGGTGGTCTGCTTGCCTTCCGCGCGGGGGTTGTCGTCCAGCCGGCCGGTGTACCGCAGGCGCCGCTCCGCGTCGAAGACGAAAAAATGCGGCGTGCGCAGCGCGCCGTAGGCCCGTGCGACGTCCTGCGAATCGTCCCGCAGGTAGGGGTAGCGCAGGCCCGCTTCCTTCGCGCGCTTCTTCATGTGCTCGAAGCTGTCGGTGGGGTGCTTCTGGGTCTCGTTGGAGTTGATGCCCGCCCAGTCGACGCCCTTCGGGTGGAACCGGTCGTGCAGCGCGGCGATGCGCCGCTCCGAGCCGACCACGAACGGGCAGTGGTTGCAGGTGAAGAACACGACCAGCACTTTCGCGCGGGCGAAGTCGGCCATCCGGTACGTCTTTCCGTCCACGCCGGGCAGTTGGAAGTCCGGCGCCTCGTCTCCGATTTGCAGTGTGAAGGCCATCGCGACACTCCTTTCCGTTGGTTGCGACCGCAGATTCCTGCGGACGACGCATTATAGCCCGCCGCCGCACGCGGTTAAAAACCGCAATCCGGGTATTGAGTTGCTTTCCGGCTGAGGGGTAAGATGGTCGCCCCGCTTCCTTCGGGAAGGCGGCTGACATTCCTGAACCTCAGAGGAGATTCGTCATGACGAACACGACCACCGCGACCCGGCTTCCCGTCCCCCGAGGCTCCAGCGCCCGGGCTGTGACCTTCGGCGTCTGCGCCACCAGCGACCCCCGCATCGACGCCGCCTCGCGCGAGCGCTGCGTGAACATCGTGGAGATGGTCGCGTCCGTCGTCGCGGGCGCCGTGAAGATGCCCGACGGCTCGCCCGTCCGCGTGGTCTACTCCACCGTCCTGATCGACGGGGAGAAGCAGGCCGACCTCGTCGCCCGACAGTTCAAGGACGCCGGCGTCGACGCGATCGTCCTCGCGCCGGACACCTGGGCCTTCCCCCAGCTGACGCTCGTCAGCCTGCTGAGCCACTTCCCCGCCGACCTGCCGGTCAACATCACCTGCGGAAACAGCGGGCCCAAGCCCGGCGTGGTCTACGCCCACGCGGTCAACGGCGCGCTGGCGCAGATGGGGCGGCTGGCCGCGTTGAACGTCGGCACCTGGCCCGACACCGGCGCCAAGCCCAGGATGACCGACGCGACAGCGGAAGCCTTGATCGACTGGTGCTATGCCGCCCTGACCTTCGCCGGGCTGAAAGGCCGGCGCGTCGTCGTCTTCGGACACGACTCGATGGGCATGGAAACCGCCCTCAGCCACATCATCCCCACCCGGCGGATCTTCGGCCTGGAGATCGCCCGCCTGGACATGAAGCTCCTGCGCGACATGCTCGAGAAGGGCGCGTACGACAAGAAGGAACTCGCCGCCCTGCGGGCGTGGATCGACAAGCTCGTCGGCAAGCGCCTGGAGCTTAAAGGCGAGGACGACTCGAAGCGCTTCGAGCAGTCGCTGGCGATGTACCTGATCGTCCGCGACCTGATGGAAGACCTCAATGCCGTCGGCGGGGGGTTCATGAGCCAGCTCGAATGGGGCAGCGATCCGCGCGGCCTGCCGCTGCCGGTCGCCGACGCCATGGAGAGCCTGTTCAACTCCACCTTCGACCACCGCGGTGAAAAGCCCGCCCTGCCCTACGCCACCGAGGCCGACATGCAGGGCCTGCTGACGATGCTGTTCATGACCTGGCTGTCGGGCGGAAACCCGCCGCTGTTCATGGACTTCCGAAAGGTCTGGGAACCGTGGGAGATCGAGGCACTGGCCAAAAAGCTCAAGATTTCCATCACCGGAAAGGAACTCTGGGCGAAGCGCGGATTCGTCGACGGCGACAACAGCGGCTCGGCCAGCTTCAATTGGGCGGGCAAGCCCGGCGCCAAGGACGAGACGCTGATGAAGGGCGTTTCCATGCCGCTGGCCGACCCGGGCTACTTCCCCGGCGGCGGAAACAGCGTGACGTTCATGACCCCCGGCGGAATCGAGGGGATCGCCGCGCGGATGGCCTTCTGCCATGACACCGGGCGGTTCGGATTGGTCTGGGACGAGGCCTGCACCACCGAGATGCCCGCGGCGCTCGCCCAGGCGGTGGCCAACACCTCCACGCCCACCTGGCCGCACACGTTCGTCGTGCCCCGGTACGCCACGATGGCTGAGTACAAGCAGTACGCCCCGGCCAACCACTTCCACATGACGTGGAACCTCAAACCGGCGCGCCTGGAGCACTGGATGGACATGACCGACGTGCTGAGCATCTGCCCGTGGGTGGAGCGGCCGGCCTGGATCGCCGGGGTGGATCGCCCCCGCCCGCTGGTCCACCTGCTCCGCGGAAAATGATCCGTCGCTGCTTGTAGTGACGCCGTCAGGCGTTTTCCCATGCCCTCGCGGGCACACTACCAGCGCGGTGGGGTGGCGCGCTTTGCTTGCAAAGCGTGTTGCCGAATTTTGGGAGAACACGCCTGTAGCCTGAGGTCTGAAGCCTGCCGGACGTTCACCCTTCGCGGACGCGCACGTCACGCAGGCTGTCGATCACCCCCGCCCGCCGGGCGAACTGGAAGAACTCCTCCATGCCGTCCTCGCAGGCGTCGGAAAACTCGTAGTCCGTCTGCTCGCACAGGCAGCGCGCAGCCAGGTCGGCGGGCCAGCCCAGTTTTCGCCCCTCCCGCCGGGCGATGGTCTTGAGCCGTCGCAGGCCCCGGTCGCGGGCGCGCGTCAGCACGTCGCAGAGTCTCCGGCTGTCACGGTCCGCCCGGGCCGCCCACACGCCGTATACAAACGGCAGGCCCGTCGCCTCGAACCAGATCTCGCTGGGGTCCATCTGCACGTAAAAGCCCAGCGGCGGGTCCGTCACCGCGCGGTCGCCCGCCAGCAGGACGGCTTCGGCCGACTCGGGTGGATACAGCCGTCCGGCGTCGAACGGGATCACCGTCAGGCGCCGTCTGAACAACTCGCGCCACAACACGCGCGCCAGCGCCGGTTCGCTGCGCAACTCGTCGTCGGTCCAGAGAATGCGCACCTGGTGTGCGGGAATCCGCAGGTACACCCGCGCCGTCAGGGACGGTCCGCAACTGGCCTGGCACCCGGCCGGGAGAATCGCCAGCGGTTCGCCGGGACAATGGAGGTCGATCGGCGGCACGAGCGCCGCGTCGACGTGCCCGGCCTGGAGCAGCGTCGCCAGCGCCGCCGGCGGGGCGAATTCCACCCGCACGTCGGCGAGCCGGTCCAGGCCTTCGATCAGCGGCCTACACGCCAGGTGCGAGGGCAGCGCGACACTAAACGCCGCGCGCGAAGATGGTTTATAATTGCTCATGACGCGCCTGGGCTGATTGGAATTGCGCAGGCTCCTACGCGGGCATACTTTCCGCCCGCGCACCATTGTAGCGCCCCCGGGAAAAATCGCGGGAAATGCGGGAAAACAATCGCACTGCGTGGGTGTCGAGTCGCCTTGGCGGCGTCTTTTGACCCTTCCCCCTCTGCGATCTTGCCGAAGGCATCCCTTCGGGACTGCGCCCTCTGCGGTAAGCCGTTTCTTATTCGTTGGAGAGGGCGACGAGTTTTTCCAGCGCCCCGCGCGCGGCGCCGGAATCGATTGATTTTGCCGCCTGCGGCAGGGCGTCGGACAGGCTCTTGGCGCGGTCCGCGACGACCAGCCCCGCGGCCGCGTTCAGAAGCACGATGTCGCGCGCGGGTCCGGTTTGCCTGGCCAGCACCGCGCGGATCACCTCCGCCGACGCCTGCGGGCTGTCCGCCGCCAGATCGTCCAGCGACGCGCGCTTCAGGCCGAAGTCCTCCGGCTGGACGGTTGTCGTCCGCACCGCGCCGTCGCGCCACTCGGAGATTTTCGTCGGCGCGGTGGTGGAAATCTCGTCGAGCCCGTCGTGGGCGTGCAGCACCCAGGCCCGGACGGCGCCCAGCGCGCCCAGGACGGCTGCGATCGTCTCCGTGAGCTTCTCGTCGAAGACGCCCATGACCTGGCGCTTTGCCCCGGCGGGGTTGGTCAGCGGGCCCAGCACGTTGAAGACGGTCCGCACGCCGAGCTGCTTGCGGACAGGCGCGGCGTATTTCATCGCGGGGTGGCAGCGGATGGCGAAGCAGAAGCACACGCCCGCCTCGCGCAGGCACCGCGACACGCGGTCGGGCGGGGCGTCCAGGTTGACCCCCAGCGCCGCCAGCACGTCGGCCGACCCGCTCGCCCGCGTGTTGGTGCGGTTCCCGTGCTTGGCGACGGGCACGCCCGCGCCGGCAAGCACCAGCGCCGCAGCCGTCGAAACGTTGAACGTGCTCAGCCCGGTCCCGCCCGTGCCGCAGGTGTCGAGCACGTCCAGCCCCGCGGTATCGATGCGGACGACGTGCTCTCGCATGGCCATCGCGGCGCCGGCGATCTCGTCGACCGTTTCGCCCTTGCCAGCCAGCGCCACCAGCAATCCGGCGATCTGCGCCTCGGTCCACTGCCCGTCCATGATCTGCGTGAACGCCCCGTGGGCCTGCGGGCGGGAGAGATTCTCCCCGCCCAGGACGGTCCTGAGGACCGCGCTGTACGTGATTTCGGCCATGATGTCACCCTTTCCGCGAGGGGGTTTGCCCTTGCCGTCGGCGGCGAGGGGGATTATAAGGCGTCCCCGTCGCGCCGGCCAAGGGACTCCCGACGGATTCCGCCGGCCGGCGAGGAGAGCCTTCGTCCATGCCGGATGTGTTTCGCCTGCTTCTGATCGCCGATATCCACTCCGCGACGCGCGACGCGCCGGAGGCGAACCGTCGCTGCCGCCTGGGGCGCGAGCTGTTCCGCCGCGCGCTGGACGACGCCCGTCTGCGGGGCGGCTTCGACGCGGTGGCGCTGCTGGGCGACCTGCTGGACGACGGCACGCGCGACGACGCTGACGAACTGCTGGCGGGCCTGCGCGCGGAGCTGGACGCAGCCGCCCCGGACGCGCCCCTGCTGGTCGCGCCGGGCAACCACGACGGCGACCCCGAGCGTCTGCTGCGCGCCCTGGGCGCCCGCGCGGGCCTGCACGAGCTGGCGGATCGGGACGGCGCGGCGTATCGCTTCGTGGTCTTCGCCGACCCGTACGTCGAGGCCAAATATTGCACCCGCCCGGGCGAGGCGCTGGCCTGGACGCAGACCCTGCGCGACGGCGGCGCGCCGCTCGTGGCCGTCCAGCACAACCCGCTCAGTCCGCT
This sequence comes from Phycisphaerales bacterium, assembly GCA_003485185.1. Taxonomy (GTDB): domain Bacteria; phylum Planctomycetota; class Phycisphaerae; order SM23-33; family SM23-33; genus UBA12270. The sequence continues at coordinate 10,547 of DNAS01000064.1, forward strand.
CATCGAGGCGGACTACCCCTACATGCACGTCAACCGCGACGAGATCCTGCTCGGCTACAAACGGGCGGGCGTGAACCTGTCGATCAGCGGGCACTACCACGCCGGGCAGGCGCTCAACCGCGTCGGCGGGGTGCAATATTTCACCGCGCCGGCGTTGTGCGAGCCGCCCTTCCGCTACGCGATGCTCTTTCTGCGCGGGCGGGAAGTCTCGGCCGAGGTCCGCCCGCTGGTCGCGCCGGCTGCGGCGGACATCTGGGACTGTCACGCCCACACCGAGTTCGCCTACTGCGCCAAGGACGTGACGGCCGATGCCGTCATCGAGCGGGCGCGGGCGTTCGGGCTGGCCGGCGTGTGCCTGGTCGAGCACGCCCCGCAGCTGTACTGCGCGCGGGAGAAATTCTGGGACGGCCGACACGTCGTCGAACCGGCGCTCTGGCGACAAGGCGCCGACGCGCGGATGCCCCGATTCCGTGAGGCGATCCCCCCGAAGCGCGGTGAATTCGTCCGCGTCGGGCTGGAGGTCGAGCTGGACGCCGACGGCGCGCTGACGCTCCGCGACGAAGACCGCGACTGGCCCCACCCGCTGGTCGGGGCGATCCACTGGCTGCCGGAAGACCCGAGCGGAATGACCGAATCGCAATTCGCCGAGTGCTTCCTGCGGACCAACGAAAAGCTGTTGGCCAACGGCATCGACGTGTTGGCGCACCCGTTCCGCGTCTTCGCCTGGCAGAAGCGCCAGGCCCCGGCGGACCTGTACGTTCCCGTGGCCGAGATGCTCGCCGCCTACGGCTGCGCCGCGGAGATCAACTTCCACTGCAACCAGCCGGAGGAGGAATTCTTCGCCGTGTGCCTCGAGCGCGGGGTGAAGATCAGCTTCGGCTCCGACGCCCATGAGCTGCGGGAAGCCGCCTCCTTCGGGCCGCACCTGGACCTGCTCCACCGCATCGCTCCCGGGCGCGACGTCGCCGACCTGCTCTACCACCCGTAAACGATCCTGATTTTTGATTTTGGATTTCTGCGTTTCGATTTGCCCCGCGCTTTTCTTTCCGTTTTCAGCTTTCCGCTTTTCCCTTTGCCCTTCCCCCTTTGCCCTTCCCCCTTGTTTATCCCCCCGCTTGCGGAACCGCCGGGGCCGGTCTACATTCAATACTCATGGAGACGGCGTCGCTCCAATTTCTGGGCGTGCGGAGTTTCGCGCTGCTGCTGGGCGTCGGGACGATCGTCGCGCTGGTCCTGATGGGCTGGGGCGTCTACCAGTTGTTGCAGCGGCGCGTGCGGTACGCCGTGGCGTCGGTGGCGGCGGGGCTGCTGCCCGCGGGACTGGGCGCGCTGGCGGCCGCGAAGTCCGCCAGCCCGGGCGCGTGGATGGCGCTGCTGGGCGTGCAATTGGCGCTGGCGGTGGCCGTGTTCTACCGCGCGGTCTACGCCTATCTCGGCAAGGCCAGGCTGGCGGCGCTGATGGTCCTGCGCTGCCTGGCCGTCGGAATGCTGCTGCTGGTGCTGTTCAAGCCGGCCATCAGCTGCACGCCCGGCGCCGCCGACGCCCGTATCCGCCTGCCCGTCCTGGTCGACCGCAGCGCGTCGATGTCCGTGACCGACGACCCCAGCACCCCCTCGCGGTACCAGCAGGCCGTCCAGATGCTCCTGTCGCAGCAGTCGCGGATCGAGCGGAAATTCACACCCGTCTACTACCACTTCGGCGAGTCGCTGCGGGCGGCGGGCTCGCTGGAGGAGCTGTCCGAGCTGGCGCCGCGCGGCGAGGGGAGCGACGGCACGAACATCGCCCTGGCGCTGCGGGCGGCGGCGGACGACTTCAGCCGCGACCGGATTCCCGGCGTGCTGCTGATCACCGACGGCGCTCACAACGCCCCCGACCGCGTGGTGGACGCAGCCGTCGAGTCGGGCGTGCCGGTCTACGCCGCTGCCGTGGGCTCCAAGGGGCGTGCCGCAGCCGGCAGGCCCAACATTCGGATCGTCGCGGCCGACGCGCCGCTGGAGGTCGTCAAGAACAACACCGCCTCGCTGACCGTGCAGGCGAAGGTGACGGGGATCGCCTCTCCCGCTCCGGCGCAACTGCTGGAAGGCGCCTCGGACACGCCCGTCGAGACGGCGGCGTTCCGCAAGGTCGGCGGCTCGCTGTGGGAGGCGCAGCTCCGCTGGACGCCGCGCGACGCGCCGGGCGGGGGCGACGACGTCGTCCGCGTCCTCCGCATCGCCGTGCCGGCCGACCGCGACGAGACCGTCGCCGACGACAACCGCACCGAGCTGCACGTGCTGGTGGCCCAGCCGCGAATCCGCGTGCTGTACGTCGAGGGCTCGATGCGCCCCGAATACAAGTTCCTGCGCCGCCTGCTCGATTCGGACCCGAACGTGCAATTGCAGGCGCTGGTGCGCGTCTCGGGCAACCGGTTCTGGGCGCAGGGGTCGCTGGGCGGGCAGACGCTCGACCGCCTGCCGACCGAGGCCGAGGACTTCCGCCTGTTCGACGTGCTGATGCTGGGCGATCTGGACAGCACGTTCCTCGGCGACGCGCGCCTGGCGCGGATCCGCCAGTTCGTCAACGACGGCGGCGGGCTGCTCATGCTCGGCGGGCACAACAGCCTCGGGCCCGGCGGGTACGGGCAGACGGTCCTGGAGGAAGTCCTGCCCGTCGAGGTCGGCACGCGCAGCCAGGGGCAGGAAACGACGCCTTTTGTCCCGCAATTGACGGCAGACGGCGAATCGCACCCGATTTTCGAGGGGATTTCCGGCTATTTTTCGGGCCCCGGCGGGCGCAAACCCGACCCCGCGTTGACGGCCCTGCCGGAACTGCTCGGCTGCGTGCAGGCGGTCCGCGCCAAGCCCCGGACGTCCCTGGCGGTGCATCCGACGCGCCAGAACGAGGCGGGCCCGCTGGCGGTGCTGGCGGCGCAGCGGTTCGGCGCGGGGCGCGCGGTGGTCTTCACGGCCGACACCACCTGGCAGTGGTTCCTGCCCCTCCAGGGACTCGGCGCCGACAGCCCGTACCGCCGCTTCTGGGGGCAGACGATCCGCTGGCTCGCCGGCGCCGAGACGAAGGCCCGCAAGGCGCCGTCGGCGGCCATCCTGCGCCTCGACCGCACCTACCTCGCCATCGGCGAGAGCGTGAAAATCCTGGCGTGCGTGCGGCAGGAGCAGTCGGCGGACGCCGCCGGCGCGAGCGTCTCG
>DNAS01000064.1:13871-26919 GCA_003485185.1 Phycisphaerales bacterium
TCGGCCGGGCAATTCGAACTGACGTATCGCCCGCCGCGCGACGGCGTCTACGCGGTCCGCCTGCTCGCCCGCGACGCGCAGGGCAAGGAGATCGGCTCCGACGAGATGTCGCTGACCGTCGAGAAGCACTCGACGGAGATGGACAACACGGATCGCGACGACGGCCTGCTGACCCACCTGGCCTCCCGCAGCCAGGGCGCCTGCGACGACCTGACGCGTCTGCCGGAGATGATCGACCGTCTGGTGGAGCGTTCCGCCGCCCTGGCGCCGCCCGCGCCGCAGTCCCGCCAGTACGCGCTGTACCACTTCCCCGTGCTGTTCGTGCTGTTCGTGGCGCTGCTGACGGTCGAGTGGCTGCTCCGCCGGAGCTGGCAGCTTCATTGAGATCGCGCCTCCGCCGTCTCGCCTTCGCCCGGGCCGCAAACGGTTTCCGTTGACCTGCGCAAAGTCCGCCCGGTAAGATACTCCCTTTCACGAGGACGGATTCATGCAGTTGGACATGGCCCAGGTCGCCTTTCCGCCGGGCGGGCGTTCTTTGCCCTTGCGGCTGCAAGGACTGGCGGTGGCGACGGCGTGCGGGGCGCTGCTGGCTGCGGCGTGGTCGCTGTCGCCGCAAGCGGGCGGAACCGGCACGCATGTGCAGATGGGCCTGCCGGGCTGCTCGTTCCTGGCCAGGACCGGTTATCCCTGCCCGAGTTGCGGGCTGACGACGTCGGTTTCGGCTGCGGCGCACGGGCAATGGGACCTGTCGCTGTCGGCCCAGCCGTTCGGACTGGTGCTGTTCGTCGCGGCCGTGGGAGGAGCGCTGCTGGGCGCGGCCCAGGCCGTCACGGGGCGAGCGATGTTTCGCCGCCTGAAACCGTCCTGGCGATGGGTCTGGACGGGGGGCTTGGCGATGTTCACCGGGTGGGGTGTAAAGCTCGCGGCGGGTCTTGCCGACGGCTCGCTCCCGCTTCGCTGACAGGCTGCGGACACCGCGTTTTTCCTTGGCGGAGCCATCATGAACAAGAGACTCCTGTTGTCGCTGTTGCTGCTGGCCTGCCTGGCCGGCGGTTGCAAACCCCTGGGATACTTGGCGTACCTGCTCGCCCCTGACCTCGGAAAGGTCACCGTGCCCGCGGAGTTCGACCGCCTCCAGGGAAAGAAGGTCGCCGTCGTCCTGTTCACCGACGAGGCCACCCAAGTCGATTACCCCTTCGCGCGGTGGACCCTCTCGCAACAGATCGAAGCCGCCCTCAAGGCGAACGTCCGCAAGATCGACGTCGTTCCCATCCAGCGGGTCATCCGCTACCAGGACGAGAACATCGAGTGGAATTCGGTCGATCGGACGCGCGTGGGCAAGGATCTTGGCGCCGACTACGTGCTGTATGTCGCCGTCGAGGAATACAGCACGCTCGAACCGGGCAGCATGAGCCTCTTCCGCGGGCGGATCAGCGCCCGTGCCAGCGTGTTCGACACCTCGCTGGCCGAACGCGCCGCCTGCGTCTGGCGAAGCAAACCGATCCGCGTCATCTACCCGGAGAGCACTCCCGCTCGCCTGGCCCAGGACGACCGCGAAATCCGCTACCGCGCGGAACAGTTGTTCGCCCAGGAACTGGTCCGCAAGTTCTACACCCACAAGGTGCCCAAGGAGCAGGGATGAGCATTCGAAAGGCATTCCTGGCCGCGACGCTGACGGCTGCGATGTTCGCCACCGGCGGTTGTGCCGTCTTCTCCTGGTTCGTGGCCCAGTTCGCGCCGCCCCAGAAGGTCAAGGCCCAGTTCACGCCCCCGCCCGGAAAGAAGATCCTCGTCTTCGTGGACGACCCGTTCTACAAGGTGGACTACGAGCCGCTCAAGGTCGAACTGGCCAACCGCATCAGCCAGCGCCTGGTCGCCAACAAGGTCGCCGCCGCCACGATCCCCTACGACCGGTTCATCGACCTGCTCGCCGCCACGCCCGATTTCAACCGCCTGCGGGTCAGCGAGGTCGGAAACCGCCTTGGCGCCGACATGGTGCTCTATGTCCAGATCGACCGGTTCTCGCTGAGGGACGATCCCGCGAACCCTTTGTGGCACGGCCGGTTGCACGCCACCGTCCGCCTGGTCCGCTCCGACGCGCCTCAGAACGAGGATCTGCGTCTCTGGCCGCTCGACCGCAAGGAAGGCTATCCCGTGCCCGAGCAGACGATCCCGGAATCCGCCAACACTTCGTCCACCTATGGCGCCGAACTGTCCCGCCTGCTGGCCGACGGCATGGCCGACCGGATCGCCAAGCTGTTCTACGAACATACCGTTCCTGTTGGCTCGGAAGAACCGAGCGAATAATCGCCCCGCGTTACGTCCGTAAGTGATTATTCTAAATGGGATTAAGCTCACACGGAGCCAGGGGTAAACCCAATCGCCCCGCATCCTGTAGTATGTCCGCCGTATGATTTCTGCCCCTCCAACCCTATCCCCCCTTGACAGAATCCCCTTATGCAGTACAATCACTCCTGAGCCTAGAGGAATGTGAGCTGCGAGGACCGTGAGGGCGAGCCTCCAAGTCGCACCAAGCCTCTGACGTAACTCTGGATGGGAGCGAGGGTATGCGGAAATCGATTCTTTTGCGCGTGGCTGTTTTTGTCGTCATTTGCGCCGTCAGTATCCTGACCGCCTCACAGACGTTCGGCACGGGGGCGGATTCCGGCGCCACCCAACCGATTGCCTCCGCACAAGGAACGCAATACGCGCCGGAATGGGCGGTTACAGGCATCGTCCTCGCCGGCACCGCGATCTTCCTGCTGCGTCCTCGCCGACGCGCGATTGTAGCGCCTCCTCGCTGATCCACCCTGCCGCAAACAGCCGGGTAGGGTATGAAGATAAAAAGGGCCGGATCCTCGTTATGGAGGATTCGGCCCTGGCGTTTTTCCGCGAGCGGTTTTCTTCCCCGCCCGCGAATCCTCTCCACCGCCTCAGGTTCTCTGGCGAAGGGCTACTTGTTCTCGTTCTCGCCTCCGCACCACTATAGCGCTGCCGGGAGAAAACGCGGGCCCGGCGGAGAATTTTCTTCGCGCGTTTCCGCGCCATGCGGATTCGTTTTGAGGCGCGTCTGGACCAGCCGCCGACGCCCTGATATACTCGCCCGCCGGACCGACACCCTTCGAGCACGGACGCAGTCATGGACGGATTCGTTCACCTTCACGTTCACTCGCACTACTCGCTGCTGGACGGCGCCAACCGCATCAAGGACCTGGTCACGCAGGCGGCGGAACTGAAGATGAACTCCCTGGCGCTGACCGACCACGGCAACCTTTTCGGCGCGGTGGATTTTTACACAGCCGCCCAGGCCGCGGGCGTCAAGCCCATCCTCGGCATGGAAGCCTACATCTCGCCGACGACGCGCTTCGACAAGTCCATGGGCAACATCCAGACGGCGGCGTATCACCTGCTGCTGCTGGCGATAAACGATACCGGCTGGAAGAACCTGCTGAAGCTCTCCAGCAAGGCGTACCTGGAAGGGTTCTACTACCGCCCGCGGATCGACCGCGAGCTGCTGGCGGAATTCGGCGAGGGGCTGATCTGCACGACCGCTTGCCTGGGCGGCGAGGTGCCGTCGGCCCTGCTGGCTGGGCAGACGGACTCCGCGCGGCGGATCGCGAGGGAGTACCTGGAGATCTTCGGGCCCGAGCGGTTCTTCCTCGAGATCCAGAACCAGGGCATCGCCGACCAGGACCGCGTCAACCCGATGCTGGCGGCGCTGGCCGACGAGCTGGGCGTGGGCCTGGTGGCCACCAACGACGTGCATTTCCTCCGGCGCGACGACAAGAAGGCCCACGAGGTTCTGACGGCCATCTCCACGGGCAAGACCCTCGCCGCGGGCGGGGCGCTGGAATACTCGCCCGAGCTGTACCTCAAGAGCCCCGGCGAGATGCGCCAGGCAATCGCCCAATGGCCTCGGGCGGCCGACAACACGCTCAAGATCGCCGAGATGTGCGACGTGAAACTGGACTTCGATTCGAAGCACCTGCCGACGTTCCCCACCCCGGCCGGGCAGACCCCCGACGCCTGCCTGCGCGAGCTGGCGGAGCGAGGCCTGCGGAAGCGGTTCGCCGGGCGCGACGTCCCACCCGAGTACGCCGAGCGCCTGGAGCGCGAACTCCAGGTCATCGCCGAGAAGGGCTACAGCAGCTACTTCCTGATCATTCACGACTTCGTCGAGTTCGCCAAGCGGCACAGCATCCCCTCGGCGCCGCGCGGCAGCGGGGTGGCCACCCTGCTGGGCTACGCGCTGGGCATCGCCGACGTGGACCCCCTGCGGTACGGCCTGCTGTTCGAGCGATTCACCGACCCGCAGCGCGAAGAGGCGCCCGACGTCGACATCGACATCTGCCAGGAGGGGCGCGGAAAGGTCATCCAGTACGTCCGCGAAAAGTACGGGCACGTCGCGCAGATCATCACCTACGGGACGCTCAAGGCCCGCGCGGTCATCCGCGACGTCGGGCGCGTCATGGACATCCCGCTGGCCGAGGTGGACGCCATCGCCAAGCTCGTGCCCGAAGGCCCGAAGGTCACGCTGACCAGCGCCCTGGAGACCGAGCCCGACCTGCGCAAGCTCCACGAGAACGACCCGCGCGTGCGGCAGGTGCTGGATTACGGCCTGCGCCTCGAGGGGCTCGCGCGGCACAGCGGGGTGCACGCGGCCGGGGTGATCGTCTGCGACGAGCCGCTGGACAACTTCGTGCCGCTGCTCCGCCAGGCCGACAGCGACGACGCCATCACCCAGTGGGACGGACCCACCTGCGACCACATCGGGCTGATGAAGATGGACTTCCTGGGCCTGCGGACGCTGACAATCCTCCAGCGCGCCCGCGAGATGGTCCGCGCGCGGACCGGGAAGGACATCGACCCCGAGAAACTCCCCCTCGACGACCAGCGCGTCTACGAGCTGTTCCGCGAGGGGCGAACCGACGGCGTGTTCCAGTTCGAGTCCGACGGCATGAAGGGCGTCCTGATGCAGATGCAACCGACGCGCATCGAGGACCTGATCGCCGCCAACGCGATGTACCGCCCCGGGCCGATGGAGCTGATCCCCTCCTACTGCGCCCGCAAGAACGGCGCCGAGCCCGTCCCCAGTGTGCACGAGCTGGTGGACGACCTGCTGGCCGAGACGCACGGCATCATGGCCTACCAGGAGCAGGTCATGCAGGTGCTCAACCGCCTGGGCAAGATCCCGCTGAACCGCGCGCTGACGCTCATCAAGGCGATTTCCAAGAAGAAGGAAAGCGTCATCGCCTCGGAACGCCCGAACTTCCTCGAAGGCGCGCAGGCCAACGGCATCAGCCGCACCAAGGCGGAAGAGCTGTTCGAGCTGATCCTCCGGTTCGCCGGATACGGCTTCAACAAGGCCCACTCGACGCGCTACGCGATCGTCGCGTACCAGACGGCGTACTTCAAGGCGCACCACCCGCGGGAGTTCCTCGCCGCCACGCTCACCTACGAATGCGTGGACACCGACAAAGTGGTGCAGTACATGGCCGAGGCGGAGCGCATGGGCGTGAAGATCGCCCCGCCGGACATCAACACGTGCACCGCGGAGTTCACGGTGGACGGCGAGCAGGTGCGGTTCGGGCTGTCGGCCGTCAAGGGCGTGGGGGGCAAGGCCGTCGAGGCAATCCTCGCCGCCCGTGGGCAGGGAGGGGCGTTCGCCGACCTGTTCGACTTCTGCCGGCGCGTGGAGCTCCGCGCGGTCAACCGCGCGACCATCGAGGCGCTGGTCAAATGCGGCGCGTTCGACGCCCTCGGCGCCACCCGCTCGCAGATGATCGCCGCGCTGGACAGCGCCATGCAGATCGGCCAGGCGGCAGCCGCCGACCGGCGCAGCGGGCAGATGAGCCTCCTGGGCATGATGGGCGGCGGGGAGCCGGACGTCGCACAGTTCCCCGACGTCGAACCCTGGTCGGAAGCCCAATTGCTCGCGGCCGAAAAGGAGACCCTCGGCTTCTACGTCACCAGCCACCCGCTCGTGAAATACGGGCGCGAGCTGACGAGCCTGTCGTCGCCCGCGCGGGCGGCGCTGGCTCGCCTCGACGAGTTCCCCGCCGGCACGCCCGTCACCATCGGATGCATGATCGCCCAGGTCCGCCCCACCTTCACCAAGAAGGACAATCGCAAGATGGCGATGCTCACGCTGGAGGACCTGACGGGCAAGGCCGACGCCGTTGCCTTCCCCGACACCTATGACCGCCTGCACGAGCTGCTGACGCCCGAGAGCATCGTCTTCGCGGTCGGCACGATCGACAAGCGCCGCGAGCGCCCGAACCTGCTCATCGACAACCTCATCCCCATCGACCGGGCCGTCCATGAACTGACCGCGCAGGTGACGCTCCGCCTGGGCCCGCGCCTTTCCGACGCGGCCCTCGTCGAGCAGCTCAAGGCCCTGCTGGCCCGCCACAAGGGCGACACGCCGGTGGCGCTGGAGGTGACGGCTACCACCAGACCCGATGTGCGCGTCGAGGTCCGAGCCGCGCGCGAATGGTTCGTCAAACCGTCGCAGGCGCTGAACGGCGAGCTGGCGGCCCTGCTGGAAGAGCAGAACGTCGTCCTGCGCCCCAAGACCCCCAACGGGAACGGCTGGCGAGGCCGCGGCGGGCGACGGTTCGACGGAAAGGCGCCTCTGCCCGTCCGCAGCCACACCGGCGAATCCGGCGAAGTCTCCGCCGCCGTCACGCGCTTCAATTAACACCCTGCTCCCGAATCCGTCGCGAGGAGTGCCGTGTGATTCATCGCGGGAATTTCCGCGCCGGTTACGCGAATTCGCGCGGGTGACGTTTCTTGAGTTCCTCGATCGCCCATCCGCGCCCGGTCTGCTCCAGGTACTCGCAGTACTTCCGCAGACGTCCGCGCGCGTGTTCCGGGCCGCCCTCGGCGAGCACCGTCCGCATCGGGTCCACGGTATACCCGTCAAGCTGCGTCGCCATCATCTCGTCGTGCCAGTCGAGCAGGCGGGCGGCGGCCTGGGCGCAGATGTCCCGCCGCTCGGTCGCGAGGTTGTACTGCTCGTGCGGATCCCGCTCGATATCGAACAGCATCTCCCGATCGAACAGGTGATACCCGTCGTGGTATGTCCGCACATACATCCAGGACCCGAACCGCACGCCCCGCTGGCAGACGTGGCAGTTCTGGCTGAGGAACAGCACGTCGCGCCCCGCGCTTTCGCCCCGGAGGGCCGGCGCGTAGCTTTGCCCGTCCCATCTGGGCGCGGGAGCCTGCGCGAACAGCTCCGCCAGCGTCGGCGCCAGATCGAGGTTGTAGTGCAAACCGGCGTCCACGTGACCCGCCTTCGCCACGCCGGGCCAGCGGACGATCATCGGGATGCGGCAGGTGATCCGGTCGGCCGTCGCGTGCTCGCCGTAGATGCCCAGCTCCCCCTGGTTTTCGCCGTGGTCCGACGTGACGAGGATCACCAGTTCGTCCAGGACGCCCTGCTTTTCCAGCGCCGCCAACAGCTTGCCGATGTGATCGTCCAGGTAGCGGATGCCGCAATCGTACCCGTCGATCATTCGCCGCAAATCGCTCATGTCCTTCAACTCGCCAGGCTGGCGCGGGTGGCGCGGGTTCGTGGCATTGTTGTACATGGCGATCTCGCGGGCGCAGTGCGGGCCGACCATGTTGCGGTGTTTTTCCAGCACTTCCGCCGTCAGCCAGCCCGGCAGGGGATCGTCGGCGAACGGGTTGCCGAATTCCGCCGGCGCGCGGTACGGCGTGTGCGGGTCCCAGTAGTTCACGTGCAGCAGCCAGTCGTCCTTCGCGGCGTTCCGCTCGAGCCAGTCCAGCACGACCGGCGTGATGCGTTCGGCGGATTCCCCGCCGCCCTGTCCGGTGTTGTGCACTTCGTTCATCCCGGACAGGAACCAGTACGCGCCGTGGCGCTCGGCGAACGGGCTGATCGAGCAGGTGTGCATCCCCTTGCGACGGAAGATCGACCAGAAGCTCTCGCGGTCGAGGCGGTCGCGGAAACCCCGATCCGTTCCCAACAGACGCAGGTCGGCGGCGGTCCCGCCGTGCCCGACCACGCCCGTGTGGATGCCGAACCGCCCGGTCACCCACGCCGCCCGCGACGGCAGGCACGGCGCGTCGGAACAGTAGTAGTTGTCGAATCGCACGCCCTCCGCCGCGATACGGTCGAGGTTCGGCGAGGTATTGCGGTGGTAGCCGTAACAGCCCAGGTGGTCGGGGCGCAGCGTGTCCAAATCGAGGATCAAGACTCTCACGATCGTTTCTCCTGCACAAGGAATCCGGCGGGCGCGCTTTCGCCCGCGCCGGACAGTTTCCGAATCTCGTTTTCCAGCGCGACGCGGACGGCCGGGTCGCTCGCGCGCCCGCGCGGGCCCACGTGCTCCGCCAGCGCCAGCACACCGACGGGGCGCCCCGCGCGGATTACCACGCCCGCCTGCCTGCGCACGCCGTGGGGATTGACCACCTCGTCGGCAACAAAACCCGTCTCCCGCGCGCTGGCGATTTTCCCGGCTGCGCTACGGGCGGGCAGCGAACCCCGCACGCCCGGGCGGAGATACGTCCAGTACCCGGCCGTCGAACGTTCCGGCGGGCGAAACCACGCCGCGGCCAGCGCCGCCACGGCGTCCAGCTCCCCGCGCCAGGCACGCACGAACCCGACCCGTGCGATGACACGCACTTCCGCCGCCTGGGGCTCGGCCCGGCGAACAATCACCATGCCCGCCTCCGACGGCACGTACCACTCGGCCGTCCGGCTGGTGGTTTCGACCAGGCGATCCAAGGCGGCATCCAGCTCGCTCGACAACTCGCCCCCCGCGTGCAGCGGGACGATCCTCGCGCGGGCGGAATAAGCCCGACTCGCCCTGTCGCGGGCGAGAAGCCCCAGCGCCGTCAGGTCCCGGCAGAGGCGCAGCAGCGAGGATTTCGGCCAGCGCGTCGCGCGGGCAATCTCCTCGAGCGTCCGCGCGCGCCCGTCGCCCAGCAGGCGGAGCACCGCGATCCCCCGCGTCAGCGCGGGGGCGCCGGAAGATGGAGCGGATGATTTCATTAGTGAAATCGATTCCTTTTATGGAATCATGTTACCGCGCGAGTGCGGGCGAGGCAAGGGGAATTCACGCCGGCCGGTTGCGCGCCCGGAACGCGCGGGGCGAAAGCCCCTCGCTGCGGGAAAACGCCCGCGAAAACCCGTACACGTCGGAGAACCCCAGGCGCCGGGCGATCTCCTTGCATCGCAATGCCGTCGTCGCCAGCAGGTTCCGCGCCGCGCGAATCCGCAGGCGGCGCTGGTGGGCGATCGGCGAGCAGCCGAACCGCGCCTTGAACGCCCGGCAGAAGTGTTCCGGCGTCACGTGCGCCCGCTGCGCCAGGTTCGCCACGCGCAGCGGGTCGGCAAAGTGCGCCTCGAGGTATTCCTTCACCTCTTCGAGCGGTCCCGCCGGCGGTCCGTCCGGCGGCGAGTCCTCCACCAGGGCCGAAAGCATTTGCCAGACCGTCCCCCAGGCGCGGAACCATCGCAAGGGCCCGCTCGCCTCGATGTGGTCCATCAGCCGCTCGTACTGCCTGGCGAACCAGCGGAACTGAAGGCCCTCCAACCTTCGCATCGCCGGCGCGCCGACCAGCTCGACTCCCGCGTACAACGACAGCAGCTTCGCGAACGGCACGCGCAAGGGCCCGCTCGCGCTTTCCAACGAGAAGGTGATCTCGTGATACGCCGCCGATCCCGCGTCGGCCGGGGCAAAATTGTGCCGCTGCCCCGGCGAGCAAAGCACCAGCGTGCCGGGCTCGCAGGGAACCATCCGCCCGTCCAGACAGAAGCGGTTGATCCCCTCGGTGAACAGGACGAGGTGATAGACCGCGTGGGCGTGCGCCCGCAAGGGGCGGACCGGCCCGGTCCGCCGCTCTGCGACGTGCGCCGTCCGCAATTGAAAGCGGTACGGCGCGCCGTCGTGGACCGCGCTCAGCAGTTCCGGCCCCGGCGCAGGGGCCGATGCCTGGATGTATCCTCGCGCCATGATATCAATTTAAGCTAAATAATGGCTAAGTAAAGCCATTTAATGCCACAATAGAGCGCATACAATGCCAACAGAACTTCATGAAGGAAGCAGCCGATGACACGCGAGATGACGCCCCGGGAGATCCTCCTTGCCAACATCGAGAACACCGGCGCGCCGCGTTGCGGCTTGACGTTCAGCGGCAAGCGGATCGACGACATGATCGGCGGCGGCGCCGGACCCTCAAAGACCTACACCCCCCGCCGCTGGCAGGAGGGAGCCAAGGAATATTACGACGACGAGTGGGGCAACCTCTGGGTGCGGATGGTCGGCGGGTCGGTCAAGGGCGAAATCCTCGAGCCGGTCCTGAAGGACTGGAAGCAACTCGACGATTTCACCCCGCCGGATTTCTCCGACCCGGACCGCTGGGCGAACATGCGGAAATACTTCGCCCAGCCGTCTGACCGGTTCAAGCTCGCGCACATCGGCGGATGGATTTTCGACAACGCCCGCTACCTCCGCAAAATGGAGGTCTACTTCACCGACATGGTGGAGTATCCCGAGGAGCTTCACCGCCTGCACGCGATGGTGGTCGGGGTATTCGAGGCGAAGATCCACGCCGCTGGGCAGGCCAAGGCCGACGGAATCATGATCGGCGAGGACATGGGCACGCAGAACGGCCTGCTGTTCAGCCCGGCGATGTGGCGCGAGTACTTCAAGGACCTTTACACGCGCCTGTTCGGCCTGGCCCACGAGTACGGCATGAAGGTGCTGATGCACTCCTGCGGATACAACTGGGAAATCCTCAACGACCTGCTGGACGCAGGGGTGGACGTGTTTCAGTTCGACCAGCCGGCGCGGTACGACATGCCGGCGCTGGCGGCGAAGCTGCGGAGCCGCAAGGCGGCGCTGTGGGCGCCGGTGGACATCCAGAAGGTGCTCCCGACGGGCGACCGGGCGCTGATCGAGTCCGAGGCCCGGCGGATGGTCGAGACGTTCCGCGGCTGCCTGATCTGCAAGAACTATCCGGACCTTCCGGGCATCGGCGTGCGGGAAGAATGGGATCAATGGGCGTACGAGGCGATCCTCCGCGCCACCGGAGCTCGCTGAAACGCCGCTTGCACCCGGCGGGCAAAGTCGGTATACAGCGGGGACTTTGCCTGGAAGGAGCGGCGGGCCGCGGGCCCGCCCGAAACGACTCATGCCCGAAGTCGTGCGTTACGGACTGATCAGCGCCGGCCGAATGGCCGGTTACACGATGCTTCAGATCATGCGGGGGCATCCCGCCGCGCGTCCGGTGGCGTGGTATGAGATGAATCCCGACCGCCCGGACACCGCCCAGCGGATCGTGCAGCTCCGCCAGGCGGGGCTCGAATCCTGCGAGAGCCTCGAGGCGCTGCTGGCGCGCCAGGACATGGACGTGATCCTGAACGTCACCCCGCACTATGCCCACGCCGAGACGTCGCTGGCAGCCCTGCGCGCGGGGCGGTACGTGATCTGCGAGAAACCGCCCGCCGTCACGCAGGCCGACTGCAACGCGATGGTGGACGCCTCGCGCCGCGCGGGCGGCCGGCTGCTCGTGCACTTCCAGCACCTGCTGCGCCCGACGGCCCGCTGGCTGAACCAGGCGATCTGCCGCGGCGAGCTGGGGCGCATCCGCCGGGTGCGCGGAATCTCACTGTGGTGGCGCGAGCCGGACTACTTCCGCCGCGTCGACTGGGCGGGCAAGCGCACTTACCAAGGCAAGGTGGCGCTGGACGGCGCCCTGTGCAACCAGACGGTGCACTTCCTCAACCAGATGCTCGCGCTGGCCCAGCGGACGGGCGAGTCGCACGTGGGACGACCCCGGACGATGCGCTCCGCCCTGTACCGTTTCCACGACGAGCGCCTGCTGGAGATGGAAGACACCGCCGTCGCGACGGGCGTGCTGGACAACGACGACGAGACGGAATTCCTCTTCGCCGGGACGATCGCCGCAGCCGGCACCGAGGGAACGTCGCGCGGCGCGGAATACGCCGGCCTGCCCGAGCGACACCACATCGTCATCGAGGGCGAGCGCGGCTGGGCGTCCTGGGGCGGACGGGCCGAACTGCACGTCCAGGGGCGCGAGCCCGAAATCCGCGAGGTGTCCGAACCGCACTGGCCGTTCTACTTCCACGTGCAGCGCGTGCTGGCCGGCGAGGAGCAGCCCGTCACGCCCATCGAACAGTCCGTCAACACGATGCGGTTCATCTTCGCGGCGTACCAGGCCGTCAACGACCGCATCCGCCAGTGCCCGTGGGATCGCAACGTGGAGGTCTCCGACATCCTACACCGCTGCCACGAAGAAGTTTGCCTTCCCGCGGAACTGGATCGCGCGCCCGATTGGGCTTAGAGCGCGACGCGGCCTTCCGTAATGTCGGAACATCTCGCGAGCGAGGCAAGATGCGCGGTTTTTTTTTGACTTGCGCCGCGCGCGCCGATACACTCCGGCCGTCGATGTGTCCGTTTGGCTGCTGCACGGACGTTCAATTCGGCGCTATGGACAGCGCGGGCATCCCAAGCCATGCGGAACACGGTTTTCCTGAACGAACAGACAAATCCTTGCGGGCGCCTATCGCCCCCGAGAGGTTGACATATATGGGGACGGTCGATCGCGAACATTGGCAGCGCATCATCCAGGAGGTCATCGCGGCAGGCGGGAACATCATCCGCCCGTGGTTCACCCACCTCGAGCCGATCGCGCTGGACAACGGCCTGCTGGAGATCAAGGCGCCCGGAAAGCGCGAGCAGGAGTACTGCCGCAAGCACGCCACGCGCCTGTTCACCGAAGCCGCCCAGACCGCCACGGGGCGCCTCGTGGGCGTCTGCTTCCTGACCGACGCGGAAAGCCTCCCCGCGCCCGCCGGCGGCGTGGAAGTCGCCCTGGAAATCGACTCCGCCCCGCGCGAGGGCGAAACCGCCGTCCCCATCAACGAGGAATACACCTTCGAGTCGTTCGTCACCGGGCCGTGCAACCGGTTGGCCCACGCGGCCTGCGTTGCGGTAAGCGAATCTCCCGGCAAGACTTACAATCCGCTGTTCATCCACGGCAGCGTCGGACT
>DNAS01000039.1:0-5162 GCA_003485185.1 Phycisphaerales bacterium
GGCTGATGGGGTAGGGCACCTTGCCCGGGGCGGGGCGGTCGATGGGGGAGCAACCGGCCGCGAAGAGCAACGCGACGCACGCCCACAGGCGCGCCGTCCGGAAACCGCTTCTAAGGTTCGCCGCTTCCATGGGATCGAATTATAGCGGCGCGCGTTCGCGCCGGTCAAGCGCGCGGAAATCTCCCGCCGGCGGCGCCCTTGTCCCGCGCGTCTGCCCGCGTTACGCTTACGGTAGGGTTTCCGACGGCCTCGCGACGGGCACGCCGCCGGGACCCGCTCGCGAAAGGAGACACGCCATGACCCGAACCTTGACCGCCCTCGTCGCCGTCCTGATGCTGTCGCAGCCGCTCCTCGCCGAGACGCCCGCGTCTGGGCCCGCCGACCCCGTCGAGACCCTCATCGCCGGCGCGCTGAAGCTCCACAAGCAGGGCAAGACGGCCGAGGCCGTCGAGCAGCTCCAGCAGGCCATCGCCCTGATGCAGAAATCGCTCCAGAAGGGCCTGGCGTCGTTCTTCCCCGCCGTCCCGGACGGGTGGAAGGCCGGCGAAATCGAGTCCAGCGCGATGGCCAGTGCCACCGACAGCGGCGGCGGGTCCTACACCCAGGTCAGCCGCACCTACACCCGCGCCGCCGACAACGTCACCGTGCAGATCACCATCACGAACTCGCCGATGTTGATCGCCGCGCACCAGGCAGCCGCCCAGGCGTACGCCAACCCGCAGATGATCGCCGCCATCAACCAGTCCGGCGAGCGGAAAATCGAGCTGGTCCGCCAGGAGGGGTGGTTCGGGTGGATCGAGTCGCAGGCGGGCTCGGCGCAGGCATTCGCCGCGTGCAAGGGGTGCATGGTCACCGCCAACGTCAGCAACGGCGAGCTGGCGACCCTGAAGCGGTTCTGGGGCGCGATCGACTTCAAGGGTCTGGCCGCCTCGCTGGCGAGCGAGAAGTCCCCGGCCCCCAAGGCGGAAGGCAAGTAATCGCGCCGCGGGGCCTTGCGGCCCGGCGCGCGGCGGGATATCCTCTACCGCACAGGCCCGCGCGGTTCATCGCGGGTGGGGAACAGGTCATGGCACGGACGGAAGATGGGGATGGTTCCGCGCCGCCCGGCACGTTCGACGTGGTGAGGCTCGTCGAGGATCTGCTGGCCGGGGCGGTCGCGCACCGCGCCAGCGACGTGCATTTCGAGCCGACAGCCGACGGGCTCCTCGTCCGCTATCGCCTGGACGGAACGCTTCAGACGGTCGAGCAACTCCCCCGCGCGTTGGCGGAGAACGTCATCTCGCGCCTGAAGGTGCTCGGCGGGCTTCTGACCTACCGGGTGGACATTCCGCAGGAAGGGCGGATCGACCGCCGCCCCGACGCGCCGGGGCGCGTCCTGGACCAGCGCCTGGCGGTCTTCCCGACGCTCCATGGGCAGCGGGCGGTGGTGCGGATTTTTTACGACGATCCGGAGCTTTCGCGCCTGGACCGCCTGGGCCTGCCCGCGGCGATCCTCGACGACCTGCGCGGCTGCGCTGCCGGCCACCAGGGTGTCCTGTTGCTGACGGGCCCCGCCGGCAGCGGAAAGAGCACCACGCTGGCGGCCTTGCTGCGCCACGTCCGCGACCGCTTTCCCGGAAAGAGCATCGTCGCCCTGGAAGACCCCATCGAGCGGCACATCGAGGGCGTCACGCAGGTGCAGATTCCTCCGCACGGCGCGATGACGTTTCCCGTGGCGCTCCGCTCGCTGCTGCGGCAGGACCCCGAGGTGCTGATGATCGGCGAGATCCGCGACGCGGAGACCGCGCGAATCGCCGTCGAGGCGGGGCTCACCGGGCACCTGCTGCTCAGCACGCTGCACAGCGGCGCCTGCGCCGGCGCGCTGCTGCGCCTGCTGGAGATGGGCGTCGAGCCGTACCAGGTGACGTCGGCCGTCCGCGCGGTGGTCAACCAGCGCCTGGTGCGGCGCCTCTGCGAGCAGTGCAAGCGCCCCGCGGGCGACGGGCGGTTCGAGGCGCCCGGGTGTGACGAATGTTTCGGCACCGGATTCCGCGGGCGGACGCTGGTGGCCGAGATGGTTCGCCTCGACGGCGAGATTCGCCGCGCCATCCTCGCCAAGGCCGATCTGGACACCCTCGCGGCGATCCTCTCGGCGCGGGGGCACATGAGCCTGCGGCAGGCGGGGCGACGGCTGGTGGCCGACGGAATCACCACGGGCGAGGAACTGGACCGCGTCTGCGGCTGCGACGAGCAGGAGGTGGACTGATGGGCCATTTCGAGTACGAGGCGCTGACCGCCGCCGGGCGGGCGATGACCGGGACGCTCGAGGCGGAATCCCGCGAGCAGGCCGAGGCCGCCCTGCGGGACATGCGACTGTCCGTCCGCTCGCTGACGCAGACGCGCCCGCCGGCGCCACGAGGGAGGATCGGGCGCAGCGAACTGCTGCTGTTCAACGAGCAACTGGCGGCTGTGGCGCGGGCGGGCATCCCGCTGGAGCGGGCGCTGCGGGAGCTGTCGTCCGACGCGGGTTCCCCGCGCATGCGGGCGGCGCTCCAGGCCGTCGCCGACGACCTGGAGGCAGGCGTGAGCGTCGAGGAGGCATTCTCCCGACGCGCCGGCGACGTGCCCGCGCTGTACGGGCGCGTCATCGCGGCGGGCGTGCGCACCGGGCGACTGGCGGAAATGCTCGCCAGCCTCAACCGCCACCTCGACATCGCCGCGCAGACCCGGCGCATCCTCATCGAGTCGCTGGCCTACCCCGTGACCATCCTCGTGCTGGCGACCGCCATCCTGGGGGCGATGCTCGCGTTCGTCGTGCCGCAGTTCCGCGACATGTTCGACGCGCCGACGCAGATGCTGCCATGGTCCACGCAGGCGACATTCTGGCTGTCGGACCACGTGGCGATCCTCGGGCTGTGCGTGGCGGGCGTCGCGGCGGCGGTCGTCATCGCAGCCGTCGCCTTGTCCGCCTCGCCCGCCGGACGCCGCGTCAAGGAGGCGTTCGCGCTGTCGTTCCCCGGCGTCGGGAGGGTCTACCGCGCCACGCTCCTGGGGCGCTTCGCCGACGCGCTGGCCGTCCTCGTCGGCGCGGGGTGCGACCTGCCGGCGGCGCTGCGACTGGCGGGAGGAACCACCGGGCAACAGGTGCTCCGCGACGACGCCGAGGAAATGGCCCGGCGGATCGAGCAGGGCGACGACCTTTCCGCCGCCGGCGACGGCTGCCGGATGCTGCCGAGGTTCTTCCTCTACAGCATGACCGTCGGCGCGGCGCGCAACGAGCTGGCCGACGGGCTTTACGGCCTGGCGGACATGTATGCCGACCAGGCCCGCTCGCTCCAGGGCAGGCTCCAGGCGATGCTCACCCCCGTGCTGATCGTCGTGCTGGGGGCGGTCGTCGGGTTGGGCATCTATTCGATGTTCCAGTGGCTGCCGAAGTCGCTGGAGATGATCCAGGGTTGAGAAACGGATGATGGAAATCGCGGTCATCGCGGTGCTGGTGCTGTGCATCTACCTGGCGGTCCATCGGGCGGCGCTGGGCGTGATCGGCGCGCTGGTGCTTCCGGGGGTGCTGCTGACGTGGATGGGCGCGACGGACGATTTTTCGCTCGCGCCGGCGGCGCTGGGCGTGACGGTGGTCGCGCTGTTTGTCGTCGCCGTTGCGGGTGACGCCGCGCGCGAGCCCGGCGCGGTGCTGTTCGCCCGCGCGAGCATGGTGCTGACGGCTCTGGTCGTCGGCGGCTCGATTTCCCTGCTCTTCCTGGGGAAGGTGTTGGGATCGCTGATGTTCATCGCGTTTGTCGGCGCGACCATCGTCTTCGCCCTGCGGTCGCGCGAGGCGACGGCGATGCAGGTGCTCTCGACGCTGTCTGCCGCCATGCGTCAGAATCTTCCGCTGCATTCGGCCGTGGCGGCCGCCGCGCACGGCCGGAGCGATGCCGCCGGGCGGGCCCTCGCGCGGATCGCCGCCTGCCTTGAAAATGGCATGCCCCTGAGCCTGGCGCTGCGCGTCGCCTACCGCGCCTGCCCCGGACACGCCATGGCGATGCTGGCGCTGGGCGAGCGCCTGGGCCAGCCCGCCGACGCCTTGCGGCGCATCGAGGCCGAACTCGAAGCCCGGGACCGACGACACCGCCAGCCCAAGGTCGTCCACCCCGGCTACCTCCTGTTGCTGCTGCTGTTTTCAGTCGCAATAGTGAGCTTTTTGGGCATTTTCATCATCCCCAAGTTCCAGGATATCACTGCGGGGATGGGTGAGGAGATTCCCCGGCTGACGGAAGTGGTCTATGGCACTGCGGAACCATTCGCGCATATAGGAACCGTCATCCTGGTCGTGATCGTACTGGGGATCCTGCTCTGGCTGGCGACCGCGCTGATCTCCCGCCGGCAGGATCGGACGCAGTGGCTTCACACGATCTTCGACGCCCTCCGCTGGCGACTTCCGGGCTGGCGTTGGTTCGAGCGTCAGCAGGCGACGCTGCGCACCGTCGAGGCGCTGCGCCTGGCCCTGGAGGGCGGCTGCACCGTCGATGCCGCCATCGCCGGAACGCTGGAGCTGGACGTGAACGCCTGTTATCGCGCCAGGCTGGCAGGATGGCTGGCGCGGGTCCGGCGCGGGGAAGACATCTCGCAGGCCGCGACCCGCAGCCGACTGGACCGCGCCATCGCCTGGGCGTTCGACCCGCGAGGAAACCCCTCCGGCGCGCCGCAGGCCCTGGAGATGATCGAGACCGCCCTCCGCGCCCGCGTCAACTACCGCGCCGTCCTGGCGCGCACCGTGCTCATGCCCTGCGTCGTGGTGGCCATCGGGATGGGCATCGGGCTGGTCGTCCTGGCGACCCTGTTGCCCATCGCGAGGATCAATGAAATCGCAGTGGGGAGATTTCTGCCGTGAAGCGATCCGCGTTCATCCTGATGGAACTGGTGGTCAGCCTCGTGCTGCTGGAGATGCTGCTGGCCGGGATGTCCAACGCGGTGGCGATCACCGGCGAGTACAACCGCTGCCAGCTTGTGCGGCAGCAGTGCCTCTCGGCCGCGCAGGCCCAGCTGGACAGCCTCGCCGCCACCGGAAATGCGATGGACGAGTCCGTATTCGTTTCGATCTGGCCGAAGCTGGCGTCGAGCATCGAGCAGTCCGACGGCGAGGGCGACTGGGCCGGCCTGCGCAAGGTCTCCGTCACCGTCTC
>DNAS01000039.1:5307-9671 GCA_003485185.1 Phycisphaerales bacterium
GCGCCCAGTCGCGGGAAATTCGCGTCACGCTCTGCCGCTACCTGCCAGCCGGAAGGGGACCGTCATGACCCGCCGCGGATTCACCTTCTACGAGCTGCTGGTGACGTTCTCCGTCTTTGCGGGCATGCTGGCGATCGGCTGGCTGGCGCTGCGGACATTGTTCGTCGAGACCCCGCGCGACGCCCGCATGGTCGAATCGCACCGGCACCTGGGCGTGGCGCTGGACGCGATGCGGCGCGACGTGGAGTCCGCCGCCGCGCTGCCCGATGCCGCCGGGAGCTTGCGCGCGGGCCAGGAGTGCCTGCTGATCACCGCGCCCGACGGGCTCGTGTGCTACCTCACAGCGCCCGGGGTGGTGGTGCGGCGGACGCTGTCGTCCGACGGAACGCCCGATGGGCGGTCCGAGCGCGTCTGGGAAGTGCCGCATGGGCGCTTGCGATTCCAGAGGTTGGAAGACGGTTCGCGGACGCACGCCGCCGTCGTCCGCTCGCACTTCGAGATCGAAGCCGACGGAACCGTACTGCACAGGCTCGCCGGCGCGCAGGTGTTCTTCCTTCCCGCCGCCCGACAGGAGCCCACCCCATGAGATCGCGAACCGAGCGAGGCTTTGCCATGGCAGGCGCGATCGTGATGGTCGCCCTGGCCGGGGTGTGCCTGTACCTGCTGGCCGAGAGCAGCAAGAGCCTGAAGTTCGAGACCGACCGCATGCAGTACGAGTTCCGCGCGCGGAACCTCCGCGCCAGCGCCGCGGCCTGGGCTCAGCGCAACGCGGCTTCGCTGGCGGACGGGGCGCCCCGCCGGCTGGACGTCGGCGCGATGGACGCCGGCGAGGCGGAGTTGACGGTCCGGCGGACGGCGCAGGGCGAGTTCCGCGCGGACATCGGCTGTTACTGGGGCGGAAAGCTCATTCGCCGGGAGAACCTCCCGTTTGGCCCGGCGAGGTCGGAAGGGCGCTAGCTGGGGCGAGCGGCTGCGGCGATGTTCGGATAAAACCCAGCCGCGCTCGCGAGCGGGCGGAGCAGCTTCCGCGCGACCATTGCGCCGAGCGCCGCGACGGCGGCGCTCAGAACGAGCCCGGCGAGGGACGTCCCCGTGAGATCGAGCAGGAATCCGCCCGCCGCCGGCCCGACGATGCCCGCCAGCCCGTACGCCAGGAACACCGGCGGATAGACCGTCCCGACGCGGTCCGGGCTGTAGCGGCTCGCCACGTGCGCCGCGTAGACCACGAAGCACGCCCCGAATCCGAACCCCACCAGCATCGCGCCGCCCGTGAAGGCAAGGTCCCACCGGCGGACGCCCAGCAGGCAGAGCGCCGCGGCTGCCAGGAACGCCAGCGACAGGGGGATCGCCCGCGCGCCCAGCCGGTCGGCGAGGAATCCCCACGTGATGCGCCCCGCGGTGTTTCCGACGGCGAACGCGACGATCGCCATCGCCGCCCACCACGGCGCCACGCCGGCCGCTGCCGCCATCGGCTTGAGGTTCCCCACGACCAGAAGCCCGGCGAAGGTTCCGGCGAACATGCCCAGCGCGAGGGCCCAGAAGACGCGGTCGCGGAACAGCGTCGCAGCCGTCGGCCCCCGGCGACGCGCCCCCCCGATGCGCCGCGCAGGGACCGACAGCGCGCACGCAGCCGCCAGAATCGCTGCGCCGTACGTCAGGCCGATCCAGCGGAACACCACCAGCACGTCCATCCCGCCCGCCAGTAGCGCGTCCGCCCACGATGCCAGCAGCACCGCGCCGCCCCCGAACCCCGCGACAGCCAGGCCCGTCACCAACCCCTTGTGCGACGGGAACCACCGCACGCACACCGCCAGCGGGCAGACGTAGCAGAAGCCCGTTCCCTCGCCGGCCAGCAGCCCGATGCACACCGTCAGTGAGACGAACGATCCGTCCGACAATCCCGCCGCGAGATATCCCGCGCCGAACAGCAGTCCGCCGACCAGCGCCACCGGGCGCGGACCGAAACGCTCCTGAAGCCTGCCCACCGCCACCATCACCACCGTGAACGTGGCGATCAGCACGCCGAAGATGAACTGCGTCTGCGCGGTGCTCAGGCCGTGCGCCGCCCGCAGCGCGGGCACGAACGCGCTCCAGGCGTACAGCCCGCCCAGGCAGACCTGAAGGAGAATCGACGCCGCGAGGACGACGTACCTCATGAGCGCGGACCCCTTTCCGCTTCGAGCGACAGCGCCATCCGCGCGGCCTGGGCGATGCCCTCCGCCACGAACTGCCCCGGCGGCAGCTCGGTGCGGTGCTTTTGCCCGTGTCCGGTCAGCACGTAGATGCCGGTCGCGCCCGCGCGCTCGGCGAGTTCCACGTCGTGCGGATGGTCGCCGACGACGAAGGATTGCCCCAGGTCGATGCGGTGCTCGCGCCTGGCCGCCAGGAGAAAGTGCGGGTTAGGCTTGATGCACCGGCACCCGTCCGCCCGCCGGTGCGGGCAGAAGTAGACCGCCTCGATGGCGACGCCCTCGTTCGCCAGGCGGCCGACGATGGCGCGGTTGACCGTCTCGACGTCGGCCGGCGTAATCACGCCCTCGGCGACGCCCGGCTGGTTGGTCACGATGAACAGGGCGAAGCGTTCGTCCAAGCTCCGCAGCGCCGCGAAGGTCTCAGGGAAGAACACCGCCTCGGACGGGTCGCGCAGGTGTCCGCGGTCCTCGATGATCGTGCCGTCGCGGTCGAGGAAGACGGCGGGGCGTTGAAGCTGTCTCGATGTCTCCAGGGGCTTGGTCTCCGATAAGTCATTCGATTAAATGGAGTTGCAGCCGTCTCGTCGCTTTCTGGAGGCGCCGCCTCCGGAACTCGCCGGACCGCCGGGTTCCGAGATGCAGGCACAAAAAAACCGGCGACAGCCCGCATCGCGCGGATGCTGTTCGCCGGCCTATTTCGCAGCAGGTAGCCCTCGGGCTACCCCCTGTCCATCTACCTGCAAACTGAGAGTGTCAATATGCCCGAATCACGGCGCATTGTCAAGCCGAAACGCCGTTACGGGACGTCCCGGGCGCACGGGACGGCGCCGTCGAACGTGAAGAGGATGACGCGCTCCCCGGTGGCGGTGCTGATGTCGGTGTGGAGGCTCCGCGGCTTCTGCCCGGTGATGTCCTGCACGAGGGTCTCGAGCATGGTCCGGGCCTGCTCCAGCAGCTCGATGCGCACCTGCTTGATCAGCGCCCGCCCGTGGGAGGAAGAATCGATCTTCGCGAGGTTCCGCTCCGCGGGCGTCAGCACGCCGCGCAGGCGGACCAGCACCATGTCCTCGAGAATCCAGGTCTTGGTCTCCTCCGGACCGCGACCCATGTATTCCTTCTCGAACTTGATGATGGCCTCGCTGATCTCGGCCTCGAGCTGCCCCTTGGTCTTTGCCATGCGTCGAATCCTCGCTCTTTCGGCGGCTGCATTGTATTCGCGACGGGCGAGGCATCCAAGCGCGGTCCGGTCGGGCGTAAAAAAGGAGCCGACCTGCCAGTCAGGCCGGCTCCCAGGAGACGGTCGCTTTATGGTTTTTGTTTGCTCGGCCCTATGCTCTGGGCAGTTGTTCCGTCTCCTCGAAAGTATTATTCGCGCTGCCCCAGTGACCAAACAACCCCGATGGCGCGGAGGCGAGCCCGTGTGAGAGCCATTGGCTCTCCAAGCATCTTGCGGGAAGAAGGATAACGGTCCGTCCGGCGCGAAAATTACCGGGCCATTGCCGCCCGCGCGCGGGGCAGCCAGAGGTCGATCGCGGCCTGCATGTCCTCCGGAACCGGCGCGCGGACGTGAAGGACCTTTCCGGAGCGGGGGTCCTTGAACTCGATCGTCCAGGCGTGCAGGGCCTGGCGGTCCAACCCGAACGCCTGCCGGGCCTGGCGGTTGGCAGCCCGGTCGCCGTACTGATCGTCGCCGAGGATGGGGCAGCCGATTGCGGCTGCATGGACGCGAATCTGGTGCGTGCGCCCCGTCAGGGGGCGGAAGAGCACCAGGCTCGCGCCCCCCTGCGGCAGCGAGCGCACGGATGCCGAAGCGAGCGTATGGTAGTCGGTCTGGGCGTCGAGACCCTTTCCGCGCAGGACGCGCACCGGTTGTTTGCCGCCCGTCCAGCGGGACAGCGGCTGGCGGATCGTCCCTGCCGGCGGGCGCGGAACCGACAGGCAGACGGCCAGGTATTCCTTGCGGGCCTTGCGACCGCGAAAGAGGTCCTGGAGCGCCTCCGCGTAGTCGGCGGTTTTGGCGAACAGGACACAGCCGGTCGTGTCGCGATCGAGGCGGTGCGCGGGCTCCAATTGCGGCAGCGAGAGCCTGCGCCGCAGGATCGACCGCAGGCAGAATCGCGTGTTGCCCCCGCCGGTGACGACGGTCTCCAGCCCGGCGGGCTTGTCCACCAC
>DNAS01000039.1:9886-10171 GCA_003485185.1 Phycisphaerales bacterium
CCCAGACATGACGACAGCATACCCCACGCCGCTGCCACTGGCCACTCCGCACTCGCCACTCTGCATTCTCCATTTGTAAGTTGAAGCGTTCCATCGGCTGCGGCGATAATGCGGCCGATTCGGAAGGGCAGGGACCGCACATGGACGTGTTCTTCAGCACGGGCGAGAAATCCGGCGACCGCATTGCAGCGGCTGTCGCCGTCGCGCTGCGCCGCGAGTTTCCCAACCTGGACCTCGCGGGGCTGACCGGGCCGGACGCCACGAGCGCGGGAATCCGCGGCGCGT
>DNAS01000039.1:10322-10543 GCA_003485185.1 Phycisphaerales bacterium
GAGCGCGGGAATCCGCGGCGCGTTCGACGGCACGGATTTCGCCATGACCGGCGTGGACTGGCGGAACGTCCGCGCCTGGTCGAGGCTCCTGCCGGCCGTGCTGGAAACGATCCGCCGCCGCCCGCCGAAGCTCTTCGTCGCCGTCGCCCACCCGACGTTCAACCTGCCGCTGGCGGGCCTGCTGCCGGCGGGCGTGCGGAAGGGCATCATCGGCCCGCGTC
>DNAS01000039.1:10799-18857 GCA_003485185.1 Phycisphaerales bacterium
CCGTACATCGCCACGCGCCGCGGGCCGCTGGCCCTGCGGAACTTCGACGACCTGCTGTGCCTGACGCCGATGAACCTCGCCGCCTACACCGCGCTGCGCGAGCGGCTGGGCGCGGCGGCGCGGATCACCCAGGGCGTTCACCCCGCTGCCGCCCTGAAGCGGACGGAAGAGCTGGACCGCCGCGCCGCTGAGTTACGCGAGAGCCTGCGACTGGGTGACGCCGAGCACCTGCTGGGCATTTTCCCCGGCAGCAGGGAGGGCGAACTCCACGTCATTCTCCCCCGGATGCTTCAGGCCGCGCGGGAAATCCTCCGCCGGCGCGACGACGTGCGGGCTGCCGTCAGCGTCTCCGACCGGCGGTTCGAACCGCTCGTCGCTGCGCTGTTGGAGCGGCACGGCGGCGGGCTGTGCCAGGCCGGGCGACTGCAAACGACAAGCGCCCCGGCGAATGAACTGCTGGCCGCGAGCTGCCACGCCATGCTGTGCAGCGGAACACTGACGCTCGAAGCCGCCTGCCTCGGCGCTGCCGGCACCGTGTGTTACCGCCTGACGCCCACCGGCGCGGTGCTCCTGCGGACCTTCTGCCACCACCGGCATATCGCCGGGCGCCCCGCGCCGCTGGGGCTGCCCAACGCGCTGGCTGCCTTCGCCGGCGCCGAACCGCGCGAGTTGCCCTACGCCGAATGCGTCAAAAGTCGTTGCCGCGCGAACCTCATCACGCGATGCGTGCTGGACGCCCTCCCGCCTGGGCCGCACACGAAAGAATGCCCTCCCCGTCTCGACGCGCGCGTCGAATCTCTGATTCGCCAATCGATCCAACCTGCCGGTGCGCGCTCGCTCGACGAGCACGTCCTGCGGATCTATCGGGAACTGTCCGCCTGTCACGCGCCTTGACCCGGCGGGGCATATCCCGCTGAAGCGTCGTCGATCACCAGTGCCCAGTCCGGGCCGTACGCCGGAGGGCGAAGGCCCAACTCGCCGGGATTGTCCCGCTCACCCGCGTCCAGGGCCAGGCCCTCGCGCACGTCGTACCACCAGGTTCTCAGCCGCCGAGCGGGAATCGCCGAGGTCTGCACGACCAGGTGTCGCACGACGGGAGTGTAGACCATCAGGAACGTAGCGTCGGACTGCCCCGGCGTGCCGTCGCGGGTGGCAGCCGCGTGGTCCCAGTCGCAGCCGGGATTGCGCACCAGCGACGGATCGGGGAAGCGCGTCAGGAAGGGGCGCGACTCCATCAGCCGCCGCACGTGGCGCATGTCCAGCGCGCCGGGCAGGTGCAGGGCCTCCCGCCAGTGCATGCGCCCCGTGGCGACCCAGTGGCGGTCCGGGCGGTTCATCATCCAGATGTCATGACAGCCGTATGTGTGGCCCGGCGCGCCGGAAAACACGGCCCAGTACGCCGCCTGGCGCACGTCGTGGTCGTCGGAGTATCCGTTGGCGGGCTGCTGGCCGAACGGGTGGTCCTCGTAGATCGGCTCGCCGTCCAGCACGGGCTTGACGGGTCTGCGCGCGTAGTCCGCGGCGATCATCTCCCAGTTGCGCCCGCAGCGGCACGCGTGTCCGGACTGGATCATGTTGAAGTCCAGCCAAGTCTCGTCGTGCACCCAGCGGGCCGACGTGTTCCCTCCGGCCGGGTGGAAGGTGATGAGATGCCGCCCGCCGTCGCTTTCCCGCAGACCGTTCGCCATTGCGCGCCAGACGTTTACCACCCCGTCGGCCACCCGGTCGCCCCCGAGAATCCACACCAGGTTCGGGCAGCCGCCGTACCGCCGCCCCAGCCATTTGCCGTAGACCGCCGCGTTTTCCTCCGTGAAGATCGGGCGAATGTGCTTCGACCACGGCGCCTGGATGACGTAGCTTCCCCACGTCGGCAGCATGCCGACGTACAGGCCGAGGCGTTCCGCCGTCGCGACGATCCAGTCCACGTGTTCGAAGTACCCCTCGTTGGGGCGCGTCGGGTCGTTGTCTTGAAGGGACAGATGCCCGTAGGCGTTGGGGACGTCCCGCCCGCCGTGTTCCGCCAGCACCACCGCCTGGATGACGTTGAAGCCCTGGGCCGCGCGAACGCGAAGGTAGAACTCCGCCTCTTCGCGGTTCAGGTCGTGGAAAAGCTGCCAGGCGGTGTCGCCGAGCCAGAAGAACGGTCGGCCGTCGGCACGGACGAGAAACCGCCGGTTGTCGGAAACGCGAAGATCGCCGCACGGCGGAGGGGCAGGCATAGGGGTCATGGCAGGAACTCTCCCGTTGCGACGGGCGATACGCCTTCCCTCAGGCTATCGCTCCGCGAGACAGGAGAATACGCGAGCGAAGACGTCCTTGGCAAGGACGGTCCGTAGGCGCAAAACAAACCGGCCGAAGGGTCGCCAGGGGACACCTCGGCCGGTTCCGGAACGGGCGGGGCAGGCAGTTATGGCCTGGTCTCCCGCGGGTTCCTGGATTGTCCAGGCGCGCCGCAGCCTGTCGAAGTCAATTTCTGCGGCGGAGCACCACGCCCACACCGCCCAGCGCCAGCACCGCCAGCGTCATCGGTTCCGGAACGTTCGTCAGCGTTCCGCTGAGGCTCTCGCCGTTCAGGATCGACGCGCTGATCGCGTGGAAGCCGAGGGTATACGCGGCCGTGTCATTCCCGCCGCCAAAGGCGCCGAGATAGTCCAGGATGCCCGATCCGTCCGCCAGCGAGGTGGCGAACTGCACCTGGAGAATCTCACCGGGGCCGATCCCCTTCTTCACCGGCGAGGAATTGGCTCGAAACTCGACCAGCGGATAGGGGTCCGACGTCTGGGTCTGATATCCCGGCAGTCCGTTGGAGGTGTGCACCGAGTAGGAGACGTCCTTGGTGTCCGTCAGGACGACGGGGTTCCACAGGAGGGCCGTGGCGGTGTCGTCGTCGTAGGTGTCGACGACGAGTTCCTTGAACACGGCCGAAGTCTCCAGCCCGGTCGAGACGTTCGTGAAAGTCATCGTGGCCAGCCCGCCGGAAACGGTCAGGTCCACCGACAGGCGGACGTCCGACAGGTTGGCGCCCGAGATGGGCGTCATGTCGGCGTGGGTGCCGTAAACGATAATGCTGCCCAAGGCCGGAACGCTGCTCAGTCCGATCAGGGTCAGTGCGGTCAGAATCGCGAGAGTTCGCATGTTGAGCCTCCTGGGGCGTTCGTTGGCGGCTCGGGATCCGCTCCCGGGCTGCTCGTAACTACCTCCGAAGGCAACATAGGATTCATTCCCGCGCGAGGCGAATGCGCCCGGGAGAATCTTTCAGGATGGTACGCGCGCAACAAACCGCGCCGTCGTGGGTTACGACGGCGCGGGCAGGCGATGCCAGATTCCCCCACCAGTCGGCCTATCGGCTCTTGTCGAGAGCGGCCTGTTTCTGCTCGTCGGTGAGTTTGTCCCACGCGACCGGGCAGCCGGCGCAACAGAACCCGACCTTCTGCCCGCGGAAGACGCGGGTGAGTTCCCCGGGTACCTTGGCGGGATCCAACTTGCTGCCCATGATCGGGCAGGTTTTGTTGACGATTCCGGCGGGGGCGGTCTGTGCCTGGGTCGCGGGAGCCATCATTTTGTGGCATTCAGCCAGCATGGCCTGGGCTTTCGCCAGTTCCGCCAGCGCCGCTTCCTTGTCGCCTTTTTCGACGGCTGCCTTGGCCGCCTCCAGCGCCTTGGACACCCCGTCCATTTTCGCGGCGCAGGCGGGCATCATTTTCATCTTCATCCCGCCCTTGCAGACGGCGCAGCCGGCCTTTTCCGCAGCGCCGCACGCAGGCCGGTCCCCGCCCGGTGCCGTCGTCTGCGCTCGCACCTGCGACGAAACCATCAGGCCCGCCATCGCCAGCAAGGCGCCTAACACCATTCCAACAAACAATATGCGGTTCATAATCGGTCTCCTGAAATCGGGGGTTCATTCACCTGGTTTCTAGTCATTATAGCGAGGGAAGGAAGGCTCCCATAGGAAAACAATCAGAAATCATCGATCCGAAGAAGATACGGTTCGTCAGACGCGGTCGATAACGACGATGGTCTCGTCGTCCACCTGCGCGGCGCCCCGGCGAAAGGCGTCTACCGTGGCGAAGACGGTTGTGGCAAGTTCCTGCGGCGAAAGGTCCGATCCGGCGGCGATCAATTCCCGCAGGCGTTTCTCCCCGAAGCGGTGATTCTGCGGGTTGGCCGCATCGCACACGCCGTCGGTGTAGAGCACCAGCCTTTGGCCCGGGGTGAAAGTGATGCATCCTTCATTGGGGGTGTATTTTTCGACGCCCAGCAGCAAATCGTGGAACCCAAGGTGCTGGATGGAACGCTCGGGGCGTTCCACGAGGAACGGCGAGGAATGCCCTGCGTTGACGAAAAAGCTCACGCCGGTGGGCAGGTCGAGCACGGCGTAGAACATGGTGCAGGGCATGACGCCCCCCACGCGGTTGCCAAGGTCGATGAGCATCTCGTTGAGGCTGGCGACCATCTCGGCCGGTCGGGCCAGCGCGGGCGGGCGGGAACGCAAAACGCCCATGATCTTGGCCATCAGCAGCGAGGCCCGCACGCCGTGGCCGATCACGTCGCCGATGACGACGGCCGTCTGGTCCTCGTTGATCCGGATGAAATCGAGAAAATCCCCGCCCACCGACCCGCACATGCGGTTCTTCGCCGCCGCCAACTGGTGGGGGCAGTCAGCGGGGCATTCCGTCGGCAGCAATGCCGCTTGGAGTTCCGCCGCCAGGCGAAGGTCCTGCTGATGTTCGCTGTCCTCGATGGAATGCATGGGTGCCTCGGGTTTCGGATACGAAGCAGAGCAAAATTCAATTATGCCCGTCGAAACCGTCTCAATCAATGCCCTCGTCCCGCGCAGCCGGCGACTCTATAATGCGTACACTGCCCGCGGCGGCGGGGAACCGTTGGGATCGACAGGAGACCGGCATGGCCTTGACGATCGAGGACATCACTTTCTCGGACAATTCCGCCCGGCTCCGCGTGCCGGAGGCGTTCACGCTGGTCGTGTTCGGCGCCTCGGGCGACCTGGCCAGGCGAAAGCTCATCCCGGCGGTCTTCGCGCTGCACTGCCAAGGTCTGCTGCCGGAAGATTTCGCCGTACTCGGATTCGCCCGCACCCCCATGAGCGACGAGGAATTCCGCGCCCGCGTGCGCGATTCGCTGGACGGCTGCAAGGGCGAGCCCGTCTCGCCGGAGCAGTGGGAGCGGTTCACCTCGCGCCTGCATTATTTTTCCGGACAATACGACCGCGCCGCCGATTACGCGACGCTGCGGGATCGGCTGGCAGACGGCCTGCCCGAAAACCGCCTGTTCTACCTGGCCACCCCGCCGGAGTCGTTCGTGCCGGTGGTGCGAGGCCTGGCCGGCGCGGACCTGACGCGCAAAGGCGCCGCCGGCGCGCCCTGGGCCCGCGTGATTGTCGAAAAACCGTTCGGGCGCGACCTGGCCGGCGCGCAGGCGCTCAACGGCGAGATCCTGTCCGCCTTCGACGAGCGACAGGTCTTCCGCATCGACCACTACCTCGGAAAGGAGACCGTCCAGAACCTCCTGGTGCTGCGGTTCGCCAACGCGATCTTCGAGCCGCTCTGGAACCTCAAGTACGTTGATCATGTGCAGCTCACTGTCGCCGAGACGATCGGTGTGGAGGGGCGGGGCGGCACGTTTGACCGTGCGGGAATCCTCCGCGACATGGTGCAGAACCACCTGATGCAGTTGCTGTGCCTGGCGGCGATGGAGCCTCCCCTGACGCTGTCGGCCGAGGCGATCCGCGATGAGAAAGTCCGCCTCCTCCGCTCGCTCCGCCCGCAGGGCCCACAATGCGCCGCCAGCGGCGTGGTGCGCGGCCAGTACGCAGCCGGGACCATCGACGGCCGGAGCGTGCCGGGGTATCTCCAGGAGCCGAACGTGCCGGCGGACTCGCAAACCGAGACGTTCGTCGCCTTCCAGGCCCACATCGACAACTGGCGGTGGGCGGGCGTTCCGTTCTACCTGCGGACGGGCAAGCG
Source organism: Phycisphaerales bacterium (assembly GCA_003485185.1). Taxonomy (GTDB): domain Bacteria; phylum Planctomycetota; class Phycisphaerae; order SM23-33; family SM23-33; genus UBA12270. The sequence goes on from DNAS01000039.1 coordinate 16,784, forward strand.
CCTGGCGAAAAAGGTCACCGAGGTGTCCGTCCACTTCCGCCCCGTGCCGCAGGTGTTGTTCAACCTGCCCCCGGTCGGGCCGCAAGCGCCCAACGTGCTGGCGATCCGCATCCAGCCGGACGAAGGCATCTCGCTGGCGTTCCAGGTCAAGCAGCCGGGCCCCGGCCTGCGCAGCGGCACGCTGAAGATGGATTTCTCCTACGCCGAGGCGTTTGGGTCGGCCCCGCCGGACGCCTACCAGCGCCTGCTGCTCGACGCCGCGCTGGGTGACCCGACGCTCTTCACGCGGAATGACGAGGTGGAGGCGGCCTGGCGGTTCATCACGTCGATCCTGGAAGGATTCGAGAGCCCCCTGGCGTGCCGGATGCTCAGCTACCCCGCCGGCTCGTGGGGCCCGCCCGAGGCCGACGCACTGCTCCGCGCCGACGGCGCGCGATGGCATCTGCGGGAGGAATGAAACTCCTCCCGGGCGAGCGCAGAAGCGCGAGCAAGACAATCTGCCCGTGTCAGTTCATCGGGGAGAAATCTTCCTTGCCCGCGCCGCACTCGGGGCAGACCCAGTCGGCCGGCAGCTTCTCGAACGGCGTTCCGGGCTTCACTCCGCTGTCCGGATCGCCCTTGGCTGGATCATACACGTATCCGCAGAGATCGCAGACGTATTTTTTCATCGGTTTGTCCCTTCCCGGCTGGGGTTCTTTTGCTGGTTCCGTTGCGGCGTCGTCGGATACCGCATTATTCTCGCCACGCTCGCGTGCGACAAGGCATTTCCGCCAAGCGGCGGCGTCTGTCGCTACTTTTTGTCGTTGCGGCGCAGCAATTCCGCCAGCAACCGCGGTTCCAGGCGGTATCGCGAGCCCTTGCCCTGGTAGAACCCGTGCTCGTCCACCAGGTGCACCGAGAGGGGGGTGAACACGATCTGCCGGCCGGTGAGACGGTCAGCGAGTCGCACCTCGCCCTTGGCGAACACGCCGTGCCCGCCCCAGGGGCACGGGATGCGCCCCATCGCCTCGACGTAGACGGCAGTCAGGCCGCCGCCGACCTCGACCGGCGCGCCGTATCGGGCCATGGCCAGTCGGAGAATCTCGCCAAGCCGCCGGACGATCTCCTCGTGCGTCAGGCCCGCAGCCTCGACGGCGGCGCGGTCGGCGTCGAGGATCTCTCCCAGCGGCCTGTCATCGCCGCCGAGGAACCCGTCGCGGCAGAGCACGCCGGGCGCCATCCGCTCCATGATCCGCCTGTCTTGTGGACTGAGTTTCATTCCGCTTCTCCGCGCCGTCGATCCTATGCAAACTTGTCGTAGAAGATGCGATCGTCGCCGACGCCCTTGTCGTGCAGGACCTTGATCGCCGCGTCGATCATGCCCGGCGAGCCGCACAGGTAGGCCTCGACGTCGGCGCTGTCGGAAACGCGCCGCGCGACGACGTCGGTAATCAAACCGCGCTCACCGGACCAGTCGCCGTCGTTTCCGCTCAAGGCCGGAACGAACTCGAACCAGGGCAGTTCCTTCGCCAGCGCCGACAGCTCGTCGAGGAAAAACAAATCCGCCTTCCGCACCGATCCGAAGAAATACGTCGTCTTGCGGGCGATGTTGTGCCGCTTCATGTGCCGAACGATCGACCAGAACGGCGCCATGCCCGACCCGCCGGCGATCCAGACCATCTCCCGCTGCGTCTCGCTCAGGCGGAACTGGCCGTAGGGGCCGGTCAGGCGTACCTCGTCGCCTTCCTTCAGGTGCTCGAAGACCCACGTGGTGCAGATTCCGCCCGGAACCAGGCGGATAATCAGCTCGACGTGCCCGTTGTCGTCCGGCGGGCTGGAGACGCTGTACGCGCGGAAGACCGGCTCGGGATTGTCGCCGTAGGCAGGGGCCTCGAGCTGGATGTATTGCCCGGGGACGAACTCGATGGTTTGCGGATCGAGCAGGGCGATCCGCAGCTCCTTGATGTCGCCCGTCAGGTCGCGAATGCACTCCACCCGCCCGCGATATTCCCGCGCCGACAGCAGCGCTTCGGGAATGGCGATTGCCAGGTCGTTGCGGACCTTGCACTGGCAGGCGATTCGCACATTGTCGGCG
>DNAS01000039.1:18987-19577 GCA_003485185.1 Phycisphaerales bacterium
GATTCGCACATTGTCGGCGATTTCGGCAGCCGTCAGCAGCGGTTCCTCAGTGGGCCCCACGGGCCCGCCGCCGGAGGTGATTTGCACCTTGCAGTACGCGCACGTGCCCCGGCCCCCGCAGGCCGAAGGAAGGAAAATCCCCTCCCCCTTGAGCGTCATCAGCAGGTTGTCGCCCCCTTCGACCTCGAGCGTCTTGCTGTGGTCGTTGACGTCGATGCGGCACTGCCCGTAGCGCACCAGAAGCCTTTCCGCTGCCAGCAGCAGGGCGGCGAAAACGGTCGAAACCGTCATGACCAGGACTGTCGCGATGAGTACCGAGGTCACGTTTCTGTCCTACGTCTTGATCATCCCGGTGAAGATGACGAACGCCATGGCCATGATGCCCGCGACGATCAGGGCGATGCCCGGACCTTCCAGCGCCGCCGGCACGCGCGCCTTACGCAGCTTCCAGCGGATGCCCGCCATCAGGACGATCGCCACGAACCACCCCAGCCCGCAGCCGAAACCGTAGACCAGCGCGTCGAGCCCCGTGAAGCCCTTGTTGACCATGAACAGCGCCGCGCCAAGGATCGCGCAGTTGACCGTGATCA
>DNAS01000039.1:19719-28652 GCA_003485185.1 Phycisphaerales bacterium
TTGACCGTGATCAGCGGCAGGAAAATACCCAGCGCGAAGTAGAGCTTCAGGCTGATCCGCTCGATGACCATTTCCAGCAGTTGGACGAACGCGGCGATGACCACGATGAAGAGGATGAGCTTGAGGCTTTCCGCGGGCACGCCGTAGGCCTCGGCGGGCTTGAGGACGTGCTGGTACAGCAGGGAGTTGAGCCAGACGGTGCACGTGGTGACGACGACCACTGCCAGGCCCATTCCGAAGGCGCTCTTGAGGTTCCTGCTGATGGCCAGGAACGGGCACAGGCCGAGGAACCGCGTCAGCAGGATGTTCTCCGTGAGGGCGGCCGAGACGAGAATCGTCAGCAGCCCGATGGCGGGCCCTGCCTCGACGCTGGTGACGGGTTGGGCGAGGAACGTCACGCCGCGCCTCCCTTCGCCTCGGGCGCGGACTGTCCGCGCATCGCGATCGCGCGGGCGATCCAGACCATCGACGCCAGCACGAAAAACGCACCCGGCGGCATGACCATGATAACCCACTGGGCGTTGTGGGCGGCCATCCAGTCCTTGAGCGTCACGGACCCCAGGGAAATGGGCAGCCCGCAGAAGGTTCCGAAGCCCAGCACCTCGCGAACCGTCGCGACGGCCAGCAGCATGAACGAATAGCCCAGCGCCGCGCCCAGGCCGTCGGCCAGGCTCGCCAGAGGCTTGTTCTTGCTGGCGAAGGCCTCGATCCGCCCCAACACGATGCAGTTGGTGACGATCAGTCCCACGTATGCGGCGATGTCCTTGTGGATTTCCGCGAAGAACACCCGCAGCGCGATGTCCACCACGATCACGTATACCGCGATGATCAGCACACTGACCATGATCCGCACGCGCTGGGGAATCCAGTTGCGCAGCAGGCTGGCGGTCAGGCTGCTCATGCTCGTCGCCCACGCCAGCCCGGCGCACATCAGCAGCGTGTTGAACAGGCGATTGGTCACCGCCAGCGACGAGCAGATTCCCAGCACCTGGCGGAAGATGGGGTTTTCGTCCCATAGCTGCACCAGCATCGCCTTGCGAGGGGTCAGGTTGTTCGTTCCGTCAGCCATGTGCGGATCCGTTACGGAGAATGGGTGTCCTTGCCGTCGTCGAGGCCCGCAGCCGCCGCCGCGCGGCGAAAGGCCGCCAGGTCACGGTTGACAAACCGTTCCACCGCCGTCGAGGTGCCCGTCGCGCCGGTAATTGCATCCACGTGACGTGGGTTCTGCTGCCCCGCGGACGCCCGGGAAATCTCGATGAATTTTCCGCCGTCAGGCGGTGGAGTTACCGACACGCCCCGGCGGAACTGGTCGCGGAATTCGCTCTCGGTGATCCGCCCGCCGAGCCCCGGCGTCTCGCTGTGGCGCAGGAAGACGATGCCCACGGTGCGCGACAGGTCGGGCGTGACGGCCAGCCATCCGTCGATCCGCGCCCAGAACCCCACGCCCGAGATCGGCAGCGCGTAGGCCAGGATGTTCGCCTTGTCGTGGAGGTCGACCTTCGCGCGCGGGTCCAGATCGTGCCGAAACGCCACCAGCAGCGGGATCTTCGCGCCCGTCTGCGGGTCGGTCAGAAGAATCTCCCTGCGCCGCTCGTCGGAAGGATCGTCGCCGGCGTTGGCGTAGCCGGCGATGCGGGTGCGAACCAGACGAGTGATTTCCCCGTCGTTCAACGAGCGCACGTCGGCCAGGCCGAACAGGTCCACCAGCGCCTTTTCCTCCATCAGACGCTCGTTCCGCCGGACCGCGCCGGCGCCGGCCGCGTGCAACGCCATGATTGCCGCGGCGAACGCCGCCGACACGATGGCCGCGAAAACGATCACGTACGCCGGGCTCTTGTTGGGATTGAATTTCATCCGTCTGCCCCCTCGCTCTGACTCTGCGCCTGGGGATTGCGGCGCCGCTCGAACCAGTCGACGCCGAGATCGAGCAGCGGCCCGATGAGGTTGCCCAGCAGCACCGAGAACGACGCAGCCGCCACGAACACGCCCCGCCAGCGCAGCAGGACGATCATCGTCCCGATCAGCAGTCCGTACGCCAGTTGCGCGGGCTTCCTGGCCGGGGCGCTGACGGGATCGGTCACCATGAACACCAGCACGTACAGGGTGGTTCCCGCCAGCAGCGTCAGGTGCAGGGGCGGAACCCCGCCCGCGCCGGCGAACCCCAGCACATTGCGGAACAGGACGTTCGTGCCGATCGCGCCGGCGAATCCGCCGAGCATGAGCCGCCAGTTGGCGGTACGGGTCGCCAGCAGGTAGACCGCAGCCAGCAGGATCAGGATCGCACATCCCTCGCCCGCGCTGCCGGCTGAGAGGATTCGCGTCTGCTGACCGACCTGGAACGTGCCGCCGATGTTGCCCGTCAGCAGGTCCCACCAGGGCGTCAGGATTTGATGGTCGCGGTAGACGAACATGGGCGAGGCCTGCGTGACGGCGTCGGCCAGGCCCTTGCCCGTCGCGACGAGGTAATCGGGCAGTCGCCCCAGGCTCTCCAGCGACCAGTGGGCGAACCCGCCGGGCAAACCGCGGAAGGCCGGCACGAACTGCGCGGTCAGCGGCACGGGGAAGCAGATATACACGAACGCGCGCCCGACGATCGCGGGATTGGCGAAGTTGCGTCCGAATCCGCCGAAGACTTCCTTTCCGAACAGCACCGCGACGGCCGCCCCGACGACCGCCACCCCGAACGGAACGGTGGGCGGAAGCGACAGCGCGTACAGCCAGCACGTGACGAACACCGCGTAGGAGATTGGCCGGGCCTGCGAGCGGCTGGTGAGCCACTCGATGAACACGCCCGTGAGGTTCGCCGCAACCAGCACCGCCAGCACGCGCCACCCGAAGTGGTAGATCGCCGCCAGCAGCAGGGGCGTCAGAGCGAGGACCACCCGCTTCATATTCGCCTGGGGCATCCAAAGTTTTTTGCGGGGACCGAGCACCCACGCCCGAAACCTGCCGGGCGTCGCGGTCGAAGCTGCGGAAGCTGGAACGTTCTCCGCCATGCGATCCACCGTGTCGGCGAGTCCTTTCGTTCGACGTGGAGAATTGTAGCGGGCGAGTGTCCCGCGGGCTAGCTTCCGGCGAGGCGTTGCGCGACCTGTTGGCCGAGCTGGCGGCAGCGCGCCAGGTCGTCGTCGGTGGGCACGTAGCGCACCTTGACCGGCTCGCCGACGAGTTCCACCTGCATCTGTTCCAGGTACGCCAGCAGTTCCTTGATCGATTCGCCGCTCCAGCCGTAGCTGCCGAACGCTCCGCCCACGAGCCCGCGCGGCTTGAGCCCCTTCACGTACGTCAGCACGTCGGCAAGGGTGGGAAACAGTGAATTGTTGATGGTGGGCGCGCCGACGAGCATGGCGCCGGCGTCGAGCAGTTCGGTAGCCACGTCGCTGCGGTGGCAGGCGCTCATGGGCATGACCTTGACGGCTGTGCCGCCGGCGGACAGGCCCTCTGCCACCGCGCGGGCCATCTTGTCGGTGCTGCCCCACATCGTGTCGAAGACGACGACGGCTTTGTTCGTCCGCTTCTGCGCCGCCCAACGGGCATACGAGCCGACGATCCGCTCGATGTCTTCCTTCCGCCGCCAGATCGGGCCGTGGTCCGGCGCGACGATCTCCGGCGCCAGCTTCGCCTGCGCGACCTTGTCCAGCGCCTTGACCACGAACGAGGACAGCGGCAGCAGGATGTTCGCGTAGTACTTGCTGGCCTCGACGCTCACTACCGCCTCGTCCAGCTCGTCGGCGTATCGTTCGTATGACGCCAGGTGCATGCCGAAGGCGTCCTGGCTGAACAGCAGCTTCCGCTCTGGCAAGTAGCTGACCATGCTGTCGGGCCAGTGGCACATCCGCGTCTCGAGGAACTGCACGGTCATGTTGCCCATGGAGATCGTCTGGCCGTCCGCGACGGTGACGAACTCGCGCGCAAGGTGGAAATGATCCGCCAGCGCCTTGGCGCCCTGTGCGGAGACGAAGACCTTCTCCGGTCGGACGGCCTGGAGAACCTGCGGCAGGCAGCCGGAATGGTCCATCTCGGCGTGGTTGGAAATGATGTATTCGATCTTCGCCGGGTCGATGACCGACGCGATGCGCGACATCAACTCGCCGGCGAAGGGTGCCTTGACGGTGTCCACGAGTGTGACCTTATCGGCCAGCACGAGGTAGGCGTTGTAGGTCGTTCCGCGGCTGGTCTCGTAGCCGTGGAAGTTTCGGACGGTCCAGTCGACGGCTCCGACCCAGTAAACCTTGTCGGCGACGGCGACCGCTTCGAACGGGGTGGACATATCATGGCTCCCGTCTGTTGTGCCTTGCGGAAAGCGTTCTCGTACTCCAAAACCCGGGCGGAGATTTCTCTCCGCCCGGACGGCAGTCGGATTTTCCGCCGATGGCGGCGCTCAGTCTGCCGCGGCGGCCGGGGGCGTGAAGACGCGCTTGCCCAACTCGCGGTCGATCATGAACAGGGCGCCCTTGGCGTCGCCCGCCATCGACAGCATCTGGACGATCTCATCGGCGGATTTTTCCTCTTCCACCTGCTCGGTGACGAACCACTGAAGCATGGCGGCGGCGGCATGGTCCTTTTCCGCGGCGGCCTGGTCCACCAGGTTGTTGATCCGCCCGGTGATGTACTGCTCGTGCTTGTAGGCGGCCTTGAACGCCGCCAGCGGACTGGCCCACTCCACTTCCGGCGCCTTGATCGCCTTGAGCTGGACCGTCCCGCCGCGATCCACGATAAACTGGTAGAACTTGTCCGCATGGACCATCTCTTCCTTCGCCTGGACTGTCATCCAGTTGGCGAAACCGGATAGGTTGTTCGCGTGGAAATACGCCGCCATCGACCAGTACAGGTATGCCGACCCCGCTTCCGCGTTGATCTGATCGTTCAGTGCCGCTTCCATCTTCTTGCTGAGCATGGTGTGATTCCTTTCTTCAAGAATGTCCGGAACCGGTGGTTCCCCTCGGTTCCATAGAAGTCTATGCCCCGCATCGAACAATCTCAAGACGGGCTACTTCAACCTGCCCAGCGCCGCCAGGGCCGCGTCATAGTCCGGCTCGTGGGTCATCTCCGGGACGATCTGCTCGTAGACCACCTTTCCGCCCGCGTCCACGACGAGCACCGCCCGCGCCAGCAGGCGCAGCTCCCGAATCAGCAGGCCGTACGCCTGCCCGAATGACGCGTCGCGATGGTCGGAGACAGTCTTGACCTGCGTGACGCCTTCCGCGCCGCACCAGCGTTTCTGGGCGAAGGGCAGGTCCATGCTCACGGTGAGGATGACGACGTCCCGCCCGAGTTTGGAGGCCTCCTGGTTGAACCGCCGGGTCTGGATCGAGCAGACGCCCGTGTCCAGCGACGGCACGACGGAGATCAGCAGCTTTTTTCCCCACAGGTCGGCCAGGCGGACTTCCTTCAGATCGTTGTCCAGCACCACGAAGTCGGGCGCTCGGTCGCCGACCTTAACGGCTTGGCCCAGCAGCGTCAGCGGCGCCCCCTTGAACGTGACCAGCTCCTTGCGTTCGTTCATCCTGCGTTCCTTTCCTTGGCAGTGTGCGGCTGGGCTTTCGCGACGGTCCACGGGCCCAGACCGGGCGGCGCAACCCGCCAGCAGCAATCCCGCGACGAACAGGGTTCGCGCCGACCGGTTCATTCTTCCTCTCCGTTGTTGCGGATCGCCTCGTTGAGCGCCGCGCGGTAGGTCTTTTCCGGCTGGATGCCGCTCCACCGGCGTTTTGCCCGTCCGTCGACGAAGAGGATCACTGTCGGGACCGACTGGATCTGGTACCGCGTGGCGAGCTTCGGCGAGTGGTCCACGTTGATCTTCACCAGCGTCGCCTTGCCGATGTAGTCTTGGGCAATCCTCTCCAGCACGGGCGACAACCGGCGGCAGGGGCCGCACCAGTCGGCGTAGAAGTCCACGAGCACCGGCTGCTGCGCCTCGAGGACCTTATGGGCGAATTCCTCCTCGCTGGCTGCGTTGTGCGCGGACTCCCGGTTGCAGCCGAATCCGAGGAACAGAATCATCACCGCGGCGATTCGCGTGAGCGTTCGCATCGGGTCGCTCCTTTTCTATGCCGTTTCGTCCATCGCCCGGGCGGAATAACCCAGGCGCTCCACCGCCTGCACCAGCCCTGATACATCATAGTCAGCGCCGACGACCGTCGCCCGGTTGCCCGTCAGATCTACGTCAGCCGTCTTCACGCCAGGGCACTCTTGCAGGGCCCGCCGGACGCTGTTGGCGCAATGCGTGCAGGTCATCCCATCGATGCGCAGGACGGTCGTCGTCTGCCCGTTGGACACCGCCGGCTGCGCAGCAGGACGGAATCGCCGCACCAGCGGGCCCGCCAGCGCCCACGCCAGAAGCGCCAGCAGCGCCCCGGCCGAGAGATGATTGACCAGCGGCGGGATCATCCACCCCCCGTGCCCGACATGCGCGTGCACCTGCCGGGCGGTGAGGAACTGATCGAGCAGCAGCCCGCCCGCCAGAGCGGCCCCAGCCATCGTCAGCAGGTACAGCAGGGCGGTACGCCGCCCCATGACCTTCCAGATCGTGGCGATGGTGGCGGCGTTGGTCGCCGGGCCGGTCATCAGGAAGGCAAAGGCCGCCCCGGGCGAGACCCCCGTGCCGATCAGCGCGAAGGCAATCGGAACCGACGCGGTCGCACAGACGTAGACGGGAATCCCCGCGAGCATCAGGATGAGAATCTGCCCAATGCCCGGCGGCAGGACGTCGGCGAAATAGTTTTCGGGGATGGCTGCCGAAATCGCCGCCGCCACGATCAGCCCGACCAGCAGCGCCCGGCCGATGTCCGCCGGCAGCGTCACGAACCCGTACTTCATCGCCTCGATGAATCGGTTGTTGCCCGTCACCGTCGCGGGTGGCTGGGCGCGGGCAGAATCGTCGATCTCCCTCGCTTCCCGCCCGCGGTCGAACAGGCTTACCAGCAGCCCGCCGATCACCCCGCTGATCAGCGCCGCGATCGGGCGGAAGAGCGCGAACACACCCCCCAGCAGGCTATATGTCACCAGGATGCTGTCCACGCCCGTCTGGGGCGTGGAGATCAGGAAGCTCGCCGTGGCGCCCTTGCTCGCCCCGTGGCGGCGCAGCGACGCGGACACGGGAATCACCCCGCACGAACACAGCGGCAGCGGCACACCGAACGCCGCCGCCTTCAGCACTGGCCAGAACCCCTTGCCCCCCAGGTGCCGCTCGACCCGCTGGGCGGAGATCAGCACGCTCAGCAGCCCGGCCACGAAAAAGCCGAACAGCAGGTACGGCGCCATCTCGCTCAGGACGGCCCAGAACTCCCAGGCGATTTCCACAAGCTTCTCCAGCATGGACAGATTCCTTACCTCTTGTCCGCCAGCAGGGCGGACCGGAACAAGTCTCTCCTTACCATCTTAGGCGGAGCGCGAAGAATTTTCGATTGTGGCGGATGTCAGAACGAGTATCGCAGGGCCAGGTACACGTTGCTGTCCCGCTCGAACTGTCCGAAGAACGTGTGCGGGTACCGGCCGAAGAACACGTTTCCGCCCAGCTCCGCGCGCCAGTGGTCGCTGATTTTGTATTCCGCATGCGGGCGCAGGTACGCGTCGGCGTCCGACGGGCTGAAGTACCCGAACAGCGAGATCGTCAGCGTCTGGTTCAGCAGCATCTTTCGGATGCGCCCGGTGAGAACGTGGCGGCGCTCGTCGCGCGAGGGCGTTCCCGCCGGCAGGGCCCGCAGATAGTCGTCGTAGTCGGCCATCCACTCCAGGTAATACTGCCCGCCCACGGTCAGGTCTCGCGCGATCTCGGGCAGGTCCTGCTCGTAGCCCACCAGGAAGCGGAACTCGCTGTTGTTCACGTAGGGGTCGTTTCCGGAGCGGTCCTGGCGCGAGTCGTAGTAGCCGGCTTCGACGTTCCCGATGCCGCGGAAGACCGGCCCGCGCGCACTGGCGCCGTAGACGCCCAGGCGGGGGAACGTCGCCCGGCCAGTGACGGGGTTCATCCCGCCGGGGCTCTTCCAGTAGCCCCAGTAGCCGTAGGCGGCCAACTCGTAGCCGCCCACCGTGCGGGAAAGCCGCGCCGCCCATTCCGAATCGTCGAAGCACTCGTCAGGCACGTCGGCGTCGACCACGGCGTCGCGTCCCGCACGGCGTCCCAGCGAGCCGGACCAGTACGAGATCCGCCGGCCGCGGATGAAGCGGTCCGGGTCGAACTGCGGAACGTAGACCACGTCCAGGTTGGCGATCCTGCTGAAGAAACTCGTCTTCAGCGCGTCCGACGGGGCCTTGAGATACTCCACGTCGCGCCCGCTGAAGAACGACTGCCAGTCCTTGGGGAACAGGTCGTTGATGAACAGCAGGTCGCCCGTGCCCCAGGTGAGGATCTGCCGGCCGGCCTTGACGTCCAGGAACTCCGCGGGCGAGAACTGCGCCCACGCCTCGCGCAGGTCGAAGAATCCCTCGCCGGTCTGGAGGTTCACTGCGTGGCGGGCCACGACCGGATCGTACAGCAGATCCCCCGCGACCTTGTAGTTGAGCTTCGCCAGGTGCCGCTCGTGCTCCAGGTGCAGGCGGGTCTCGCCGATGGAGAATGGCCTTTCGTACGGGTCGTGCTGCGTCCGCACGCCGGCGCGAACCTCGGCGAAGCCGGTGAGCTTCAGCCAGTCCCAGATGGGCAACGTTCCCGTGGGCGGAGCGGCGGGCGGTTTCCGCGTGTCCGGGCCGGGAGGGGGCGGCGGTTCGTCAGTCGGCCCGGCGGGTGGCGGGGGTTCCGTCGCGCCCGGGCCCGGCGGTGGGGGAGGCTCGTCGTTATCGGCGAGGGCGTTTGAGATGGGCAGCGCCAGCAGCAGGAGGACCATCCCACGCAGCACCCGCCTGGCGAATCCTGCGAAACGTTCCTGACGAATCCCCGCCCGGCGTTGGGTCATGACTTTTCCTTCCTGCCGTTACTTATCCTCAGTCCTCTT
>DNAS01000039.1:28770-39850 GCA_003485185.1 Phycisphaerales bacterium
TTACTTATCCTCAGTCCTCTTGTCCTTTCCCCCTTCGGCCTTACCCCTTCTCCTTCTTCACTCCAGGAACTTGTACGGCGTGCGCTTCAGGAACCGCTCGGTGAAGAGCGATTCGGGCACGTCGATGTTGAAGCGGATCTCCTCGTACTCCAGCACGGTGTTTCCGCCGAGGTTGTCGTCCTGCATGGTCGCCTTCTTGACGACGGGGTATCCGAACGCGGCGTCCTTGTCCCACTGGTTGACGGTGTAGGTGCGATACTTCTTCCCGTTGCCGTCGTAGTACATCGTGTAGGCGACCAGGAAGTTGCTCTTGAGGATATACATCTCGTAGTAGGCGAACTCGGCGGAGGCCGTGTCCTTGGGCGTGTTGCGCAGGACGTAGTAGGTGTCGGTGGTCTTGACCAGCTCGTGTTTGTCCGCGTCCACGTTGCGCCCGGAGACGTCCTCGTAGAAGAAGTGCGAGCCGACGAAGCTGGTCCGCTTGTCCGATCCGGCGATCCGCTTGAGCAGGTCGAGGTTGGGCAGGTACAGCCAGCGGTCGTCGTCCTTGTCCAGATGCTTCCAGACGAGGAAGGTGGTCTTGTTGTCGTCGGGGGGGCTCTTGAAATACACGAAGAACTTCTGCTCGCCGGTGAATTTCGCGTCGCCGGCCTGGAAGTCAGCCGTCTTCGCGTCGGTGGCCTTGGGTTCCTGGGCGTCCCAGCGCAGGAGGACCATTTCCTTCTGACGCTGCTGACCCTGCTTGTCGGTGACGGTCATCTTGACCTTTGCCCGCCCGTCCTTGCCCAGGTAGTACGACACGTAGTTCGTCTTCTGGACGATCTGCTCCACCGTTGGAGCGTCGGCGGGGGCGGCGGGTTTGTCTTCCGCGGCAAGCCGCGCGCCCAAAAGCGACGCGAAGACGGCGGCGGCCAGCAGGCACGCGCCCCTCGGGGCGCGGCGCGGGAATTCGTTACAGTTCGACCGGCGTTTCATGGGGCACCTCCTCGGCAGGGGGTTGGAGTGCGCATTTCGTTCGACGGCTCAGGCGACCGCAGAGCAGCGCCAGGACGGGCACGGCTGCCAGGCTGACCCACGTGAGCGTGGTGATGCGAATGGCGAAGAACTGGTAGGCGTTGATCGCCACGGCCGCCGTCAGCACCACGGCCGAGACGACGCACGTCGCGCAATTGCACGTGACGCCCATCACCTTGGCGCGGGCGCGGAACAGGCGTTTCTCCAGCACGCGGATCAAAGCGGGCAGCAGGAGCAGCGTGCCCACGCCGCTGGCCAGCAGGATGGTCGCCAGCAGCGACCCGACAGTCTGGTAGGGAACCAGCGGCGCCAGCAGCAGCGGCAGGAACCCCGCGGCGATGATGATGATATTGCGCGTGATGGCCCGCGCGGGTTCGCCGAACACGGCCGGGGCAGTTTTTTCCCACGAGCCCAGACGGGCGTACAGCACCTGCCCGCGCGACAGGAAGTGAATGGCGAAGTCCACCGCCAGCCCGAGCGTCAGGCTGCTCAGCACCGCCGTGGGCATGTCGTAATCCTTGCCGAGAATTCCCACCGCGCCGTAGATAGCCGCGATGGTCACCGTCAACGGGATCATGCTCAGCAGGCCCCACAAGGCCGAGCGGTACAGGATGATCATCATCAGCAGCACCACCAGGAAGCTCCCCGCGAAGCTTTCCAGCATGCCCGTGACCATCTTGTCCTGCCAGATGACGTTGATGTAGGTCAGCCCGAACCACTTGTGGCTGAGCGTCACGGGGGCGTGGTGGTCGCGCAGGTAAGCGGCTGCGGCGTCGATGACCTTCTGCATGTCGCGGTTGTCGCCGCTGGTCAACTGCACCCACATGCTGGCGGTGCGGAAATCCCGCGTGACGAAGTGGTCCAGGTCGTAGGGGCGGTTTCCGCTGGTGAACTGCGTGATGCACGAGCCGACGGCCTTGCGCGTCGGCGGCACGACGAGGTAGCGCTCGTCCCCGCCGTGCAGGTCGCGGTTGACCGTCTCGACGATGTCCGTCAGGACGTTGGTCTTTCCGACCACGCCGACGTCGATGAGGGCCTTGGCCAGGCCTCGCATGTGCGCCAGCACGTCGGGGCGTTTGAAAACCTCGCTGCGCTGGCGTTCCTCCGCCAGCAGCGCCGAGGCGGCGGCTTCGGCGGCGCGGTCCGTCTCGTCCGTGCGGTGCGCGATCGCGAGCGATTGGAACATCCCGACCGCCCAGGAAGTCTCGACGCGGTCCAGCAGTTCGGGCCGGCTCTTCGCGTCCGCCGCGTTTTCAGCGGCCCGCGCGACGCGATCTAGGGCGATGGCGGCTGTCTCGCGGAACGCCTTCATGCGGTCGGCCAGCAGCGCCGGCGTTTTGGCCTGGTCGAACTTGTCCGTGCCGCCCATCAACTCGTCGTAGCGGGCCGATTCGCGGTCGAGGAACTTGTCCATCGCGTTCCACGCGGAAAGGTGCTCGTCGTCCGTCCGGTCGACGTCCGGTCGGGCAGCGGTCTTTAGGGCGTCAAAGAACGCATAGGCGTCGGCGGCACCGCTCGCCAGAACGGGCGCCTTGGCGGCGACGGCGTCGGCCAGTTCGCGGATGCTTTCCGCGCGGCGCTTGGCGCGCCCGACCAGCTCGCCCGCGAAGTCCCTCGCCTCGAAGGGCGGCTCGTCGTATTCCATCGCTAGGTAGGCCATGTAGGTTCCGCCGAAATGGCGGTTGAGCACGCGGTCGGCCACGCGGATCGGGTGCGCGGGCGAGAACCACTTGATGGGGTTGTCGTTGATGTTGATGCGGGAGATTCCCCAGGCCGCCACGGCCATCACCACTGCGCCGGCGACGAGGATCGGCTTGGCCTCGCGGTACGTTCCGCCGCCCAGGCGCTTCAAGAACCGCCCCAGGCGGGTGACGGCGTCCTGGTGGCCGTGGGAGGGATCGAACTTCGCGCCGAAATTCTCCAGCGTCCGGGCCGGAATGAACATCACGAACGCCGGAATGAACATCATCGTCAGCACCCAGGCGACCATCACCCCCGCGCCGACGAACAGCCCGAAGACCTGCACGGGGGGAATCGGCGTCAGCGCCAGCGAGGCGAACCCGGCCGCCGAGGTCAGCGAGGTATACAGCATCGGCGTGAACAGCTCGTCCATGACCGCTTGGATCGTCGCGCGGCGGTCCTTTGTGGCCTGGTACTTCTCGAAGAACTCGCTGATGATGTGCACACTGTCAAGCACCGAGATCGGCATGATGAAGATGGGGATCATGCTGCTCATGATGTGGATGGGAAACCCCGCCACGATCAGCGAGCCCATCGTGATAATGACGCTCATTAGCGCTACGATCATCGGCGAGAGCACCAGCACCAGCTTGCGGAAGAAGACCATCATCAGGAAAAAGATGATCGCCATCGCCAGCGGCGCGGAGATGGCCATCTGGATGAACATTTCCACGCCGAAGGTGTCTTCCGCGACGGGCAGCCCGGTGACGTGGAACTGCTCGGGTCCGCCCAGTTCAGCCGCCTTCTGCTGGAGGGCACGGTAGACCTGGTAGCTGATTTTCTTCTCGGTGATGGGCAGGTAGAGGGCGACGGCCTTTCCGTCGTCACTGACCATCGTGCCCTTGAGGAAAGGGATTCTGCGGGCCGCGGCGAGAATCTTGCCCGCTTCGGCCTGGGTCGCGGGGGGCGTCTTCATCAACCAGTGCATGGAAATCGCGTTTCCGGGCAGCGGCTCGACGGTGTCCACGCGGGACGGGGAAATGATATCCGGCTGGAGGACTCGCTGGCCGGGCTTGAGCCCGTACCGCCGGCCGAATTCCGTGTCGCCGTCGAGCTTCGCGGCGAAGTCCGTCAGCTCGGTGATCTTCCGCAGCGCCGAGGGGGTGAACACCCCCTTGGGGTCGTCCTCGCGCACGACGCCCACCACCACCATGTCGTGCAGGCCCATGCGGCGCTTCATCTCGTCGTGGAAGACTCGCACCGGCTCGTCCGCCGAGAGCATGTTCTCCGGGTCGGTGTCCACCTCGATGCCGTGCAGCCAGGGAATCGCCCGGGGCAGCAGCGAGGGCATGGCTGCCGCCAGGGCGACCAGCACGGTGACGGCGATGCTGACGGCGATGACGGCTTTATAGTGATCGAGTGACCTTTCGACGATCCGATGTCCGAATTGCATGACGGATATCCTTTCCGGACAAGAACCCCGACGTGTGCCTGTAGTTTGCGCCGACGGGGAGAAGTTTTCAACCATCAGACGGAATAGTCGAATTATAGGCCGTGCCTGCCGAAGGGCTTCGGAAAGCCTCTTCCGGCCTTTGCGACCGCTCGAGGATTTTTCTGTTACTCATTCTGGGCAAGAGCGAGACCTTGGAGCGAGGCGGCAGTTGAATTCTATATCGATATGAGTTATGGTGTTTTTTTCGCCTCTTACGGAAGACCTTGGCGACCATCAGGAACGGCTGGCGGGTTAAAAGAGTTGTCGATCGGGCGAAAATCGGGATTCGGGAGCGAATCGTGAAAGATCACCGCGTATCGCTGGGCAATCTGTTTTACATGGAGGAACCGGTTGTATTGTCGGTCGCGCAGCCGTGCAACCGCCTGACGTGGCGAGTCGCGAACGGCTGGGGCGTCGAGGTGTTGACGGGCGAGGGCGCGCCGAACGGCAGTACCCAAACCATCTGCCTGCCCAATCCCGGCGCGGGGTTGTTCTACGTGGACTTCGTCGCGGAGCAAGACCGAGAGAGAGTCGGGCAGTGGTCCACGCGTTTCCTCGTGACGACGCCGTTTGACCTGTCGGCGATCGAGGAATCACCGTTCGCCGCAATGTCTCATTTCGCCCAAGGCTGGCCGATCGAGGTGGCATCGGTACTGGCGAAGGCGGGCATCAAGCACACGCGCGACGAGGTGCACTGGGACGGCATCGAGCGGGCCAGGGGGGAGTTCACGTTCGATCGGTATGATTCCTATCTATCCGTGTTGGATCGTCTGCACATGCCGCCGCTGATCGTCCTGGCGTTCGGCAACCGCTTGTACGACGCCCCCGAGGGCGTTCCGATGTGGTGCGCGGCGCCATACACCGAGAACGGATTCGCCGGCTACGCCCGGTACGCCCAGGCCGTGCTGGAACACTACGGCAGTCAGATCCGCTATGTCGAGGTCTGGAACGAATACAACGGCGCGTTCGCCAAGGATCCCGCGGCGGGACGGCCTGAGGTCTACGCCGAGATGCTCAAGCACGCCTACCGCGCGATCAAGGCGATCCGCCCGGACGTCAAGGTCCTGGGCTGTTCAACGATTGGGATCCCGCTGGGATGGCTCGAAGAAGTCTTTCGTCGCGACGGCCTGCGGCATATGGACGGCATCGCCATCCACCCCTATGGGTATCTCCATCCGCCGGAGGCCAAGGAAAAAGATTTGGTCGCCCTCCGCGAATTGGTCCTTAACTACAATGATGGCAAGGAGATGCCTGTCTGGGTCACGGAGCAAGGGTGGTACACGTTCCCGGCAGGGGCGCGGGGCAACCGGCGGCCCATCACCGAGCACGTGCAAGCCCGTTATCTCGTGCGGGGGTTTACGCTGTTTGCCGCTCACGGGGTTGAGAAATCGTTCTGGTATCACGGCTGCGACGACAAGGCCTTCCCCAACATCGGTCTTGTATGCAGCCACGAGGATCCGCGTGGGGCCTTCGCCCCCAAACCGGCACTGGCGGCCTACGCGACGCTCATCCGTCAGATCGCCCGCGCCGAGTTCGTCGCGCGCGACGAGACCGACGCCGGCATCTGCAGCTATCGGTTCCGCCGGGAGGGGCGAGACGTGCGCGTGATGTGGTCGCTGCGTCCGATCGGCGTGGCCTTGGCGAGCGACGCGCCGCTGGAAGTCACGGACATGATGGGCGCCGCCCAAACAGTCCATCCGGTGAACGGACACGTCCACCTGTGCCTCTCCGACGCGCCGATGTATGTGGTTGGCACGGTGGCGGGCATGGCGCGAGACGAGAGTTTCTCCGCGCGCGTGCCCGAGCAGTCAGCGGTCGGCGGTCCGCTGACAGTCGAGTTTTCCCTGCCTCGCGGCGCCGAAACGATATCGGTTCGAGCTGGCGGACAAACCGCTCCGGACGGCGCGCGCGTCGTCCTGCCGGCGGCGGAAACGGAAGGCGAGCGATGGATTCCGCTGGAGATCCATGCGGGAGAACGGCTCGTTTGCACCGGCACGGTCAAGACCTATGCGGAGCAGCCGGTGAGCGTCGACCGCTTCCCTCGCCTCACGAAACTGGACACGCTGGAGATTCGCGTCCGCAACCACTCGGCAACGCGGGAGGCACGGCTGGAGATGGTCCGCTGCATCATGGGCGGCGTGGAGCAGGAGCGGCATGTCAGGCAAATGATTCCCGCGGGCGGGGAGGCGGCAATGGAATTCGCGATCCGCAACCTCCGGCCATTCACGATTTATCCCGTGAAAACCGAGGCGATCCTGGCGGATGGGCAAACGATCCGATGCGAAGGGGCGACGAGTTTCAATCCCGTGGCGAGGCGAACCATTTGCGTGGATGGCGATCTGAACGACTGGGACGGCATCGAGGGAATCGACCTGTCAGCTGCGCCGTTCCTGCGCCTGATGGCCGACCACACCGGCGAGGCGGACCTCAGCGGCGACGTGCGCCTAGCCTGGGACGACGAGAATCTCTACCTCGCTGCGCGCATCCGCGACGACGTGTTCTGCCAGCCGTTCATCGGTTTCAACGTCTGGATGGGCGATAGCATCGAACTGGGCTTCTCCCTGGAGGCGCCGTGGGTGGAAGGCGAGTGGGAGCAGTCGACAGCCCAGCACCTGAGCTTGGCCCTGACGCCCAAGGGCCCGCAATGCTATCGCCTGGGAGGCGTCGGAAGAGACGGGCTGGTGGAAGACGTCCGGTTGGTCGTCCGGCGTGAAGGCGACGTCACGTTTTACGAATGCGCGCTGCCCTGGCGAGAGCTGGATGCCTCGGCGCCACGAAAGGGGCGGTTCAGCCTGGGCCTGTACGTCAACGACAACGACGGTTCCTGCCGCAAGGGATTCAAGCAGTGGGGCGATGTCCACGGGCTGAACAAATTCCAGCCGCTTCACCTGCCCAAAGCGTAGTCCGTGCGGGGGGAATCGGGCGGGGGGCAAAGAGCGACGGGATTTACGACGGGACGCGGACCGGCGCCGTCGTCTTGCGCTCGACCACGGCCGAGGGAATCAGCAGGTGCTCCACCACATGCGGAGGCGCAAAGTGCCTTTCCATCAGTTCCACGACGGCTTTGCCGTAGGCGGCGATGTCGGTTTCGACGGCCGTCAGCGGCGGATTGAGGAACGGCCCGATCATTCCTTCGCCGCCATGCGAGATCAGGCTGATGTCTTCGGGGATGTGGATTCCGCGTTCCCGCAGCGCCCTCATGGCGGCGCCGGCGCCGGTCCACGCGGCGCAGAAAATGGCGGTGAATTCAGGATGCGGATTGTCCAACCAACGGCAGAAGAACTCGTACGTGGAAACGACGGATTGGGCGAACATGGGCGTTCCGCTGGCGACGACCAGTTCATCGAGGTTTTTCTCTCCGAGCGTCTCCATGGCTTGGCGCCATCCTTCCGCTCGCTGCACGCCCGACGGCGCCGCCGGTTCGCTGAGCAGCAGGAGGATTCGCCGATGCCCCAGGCCCGCCAGGTGTTCGACGGCAAGGCGTCCCACCTGGCGGTCGTCGATCTGCACACTGCTGACGCGGGCGCCCTCGGGCGGATCCTGGATGACGATGATGGGGCGGCGCGGTCGGCGCAGGGCCGCCAGCAGGCGAGGTGGGAAGAACTCCGCGGGCGGCAGGAGAATGGCGGCGTCGTTGTCGCCCAGGGCCCGCTTGAGGTCCAGCGTCTCGAGCTTGCGATAGCTGACCAAGTCAAAGGCCCAATCTTTTTCCGCCCCGGCGCGGGCGATGGCCCGGCACAGTTCGTCGAAGGTGGGCGAGGGATAGTCCGGGCGGATCATCGCCACCCGACGCACCGCCGGGTCGCCCGCCTCGGCCACCACCACGCGTAACTGCCCCGGCGGGCGCACCACGAGCCCCTCTCGGCGCAGGCGGTCCAGGGCGCGTTCCACGGTCGCCTGGGAAACGCCGTATTCCCGCTTGATTTCCGCAACGGTCGGAAGGGGGTCACCCGCCGACAAACTCCGGATGCGGCTTCGAAGCCTTTGCGCCAGCTTGAAATGCTTGGTTGTGCAAAGCGGTTTAGGCATTACCCCTCATTGTATATCGACATGCATGGTCCTCGCAAGAAGGAAGCGCCGTTGCCTTTTGCCCGGTTGGGCGGGAATCCCGACGTCCGTTAGTCAAAGCTCTTCCGTATGTTGCAAGCGATTTGAAGAGATTCTCACTCCGGATCGGCTGTGTCATGCCGACGACGAGCCATCCGGTGTTTCGAGGCGGACAGCAACGCATCAGCGCCCACCTGGGCGGTGGCGCTGAGCTTCAGCGCGGTCTCCACGGGCATGTCCACCTCGCGGACGTTTTGCCGGGGGACGAACAGCACCGGGCCGCCGAGCATGTATCCCAGCGGCACGTAGACCGCCACCCGGTCGGTTCCGTCCGCCGTCCCGACCGGTCGGTCATTGGTCAGGATGCCCAGCGCGGTGACCGACGTGCCCGGGAAGGTGCATTCGACCACGCGCCCCATCTTGCCTTCGGCCCCCGACGGCCCGAACAGCTTCAGCAGGTCGCGCACCGATTCGTAGATGGTCTTGACTCCCGGCAGGCGCGTAATGACTCTTTCGACATGCCCCAGCGCCCAGCGGAACAGCCAGAGGTGCGTCAGAAGCCCTAGCAGGTAGACACACACGATCACAACGACGATCCCCAGGCCGTGAAGCTTTTCCACACCCGGCCAGAAGTTCATGATTGCCTGCTTGCCCAGACGGTCCAGCGACGAGCCCAGCCAATAGACCGCGTACACCGTCGCCGCGAAGGGCGCCGCCAGGAGCACCCCCGCCATGATGATGCGAAACTGTTTCTGCATTTCCGGACTCCTTCGGATTGCGCCTGTCAGGATAGAGACTATGCGGGCAACGGGGCGGGAGATGCAAACCGAAAATCATCCCCCGTGACGTCTACACCAGCTCAAAGATCGACTGGGTGCGGATGACCGTCATTTCTTCCGGGAAGGCGTGGAATGAATAGACGTGCAGCTCGTTGGGTTTGGCTTGGTAGTCGATGTACGAAAACGGCGTCAGCGACGAGCGGGTCATCCACATCGGGA
Source organism: Phycisphaerales bacterium (assembly GCA_003485185.1). Lineage (GTDB taxonomy): Bacteria > Planctomycetota > Phycisphaerae > SM23-33 > SM23-33 > UBA12270. The sequence continues at coordinate 38,002 of DNAS01000039.1, forward strand.
AGGGGACGAACAATCCGCGGCGGGCGCCGGCCTTCGCCAGGTCGTGATGCGTCTTGGCGTAGACCGCGGGGCTCATGGTCTCCACCTGGAAACTCATCATGTATTTAATGCCTTCGGACTGCTTGCACTCGTGGTCGCGCTCTCCCCGGAACGGCAACTGGACCAGCAGTCCCCGCTGGGGCAGGAGGGCGTCGGCCTCGGCGGTCACTTCCACCAGCGAGGTTCCCCCGCGGTAGAACCCGACGACGTGCGTGCATCCGGTGACCCAGATCTGCGCCTCGTAGGCGGCCTTGACGATGCGATCGTCATGGTAGATCTCGAACAACTCCGGGTGGAGCGGTCGGTCGTACAGGTAGAACCGGAGGTTCTCCAGTCTCTGTTTTTGGCCGATGCTCATGATGCTATGCCCCCGGGCGTTTCCCGCTCCGGGATCCTCCACAACCAATTATACCGGGCAAGGCCCTTCCCACAACTCCAAATCGCACCCCCGGTGGAGGGGGGAATTATTTGTGGATGGCGGGTTCGTGCAGCTGGCGTTGAAGGCGGAACAAAAGCACCGCGCGATAAACCAGGACATACGCCAGGATCGCCAACAGGATGCCTACGAGGAAGCTTCCCAGCCAGAGGGGCATGAAAATCGGCCAGATGGCATGCCACCACGCCTGCACTCGTTCGTACCAGACGCCGTGGAAGGCCATCGCCTGGTGAAAGGCGCGGTCGAATTGGCGCCAGGTGTATTGTCCGCCCAGCAACCAGCTTCCGAGAAGGAAGTTCGGGCCGTAAATGGGGACGAGGGTGAAGGGGTTGGAAATCCAGACGAAGGGGACGCCCACGAGCTTGTTTGCCCGCAACAGCCAAGCCAGCGCAACCGTCAAGATCATCTGGAAACCGATGGTCGGGGTCCAGGTGACGAAGATCCCGATCGCCACCCCCAGCGCGATGCGGTGGGGGGTGTCGTCCAGGCTCAGCACCCGGTAGACGAAGAAGCGCCTCAAGCGATTTAGGACGTATCGTACGGGCATCTTACGTGCTCCGACGGGCAAGCATTGCCCGCGCCGCATCAAGGACGCGACCGGCCTCGATGGACTGCATGCAGGTCACGTGGCGGCAGGTTCGTTTCCGGCATCCCTGGCAGGGGACGTCGGCCACGAGGGCTTGCCCCAGCCGGTAAGGGCCGGTGTGTTCCGCGCGGGTCGGACCGATCATCACGACCGCGGGTACGCCCAGCGCGGGGGCGATGTTCATGACGGCCGAATCGTTGCAGAGCACTCCCGCAGACGCGGCGACCACGCCCGTCAGCTCCGCGATTCCGGTCCCCCCGCTCAGGTCGATGACGCCCGTCATCCCTTCGCACACCGCGGCGCAGACGTCCCGCTCATTGGGCGCACCCAGCAGCACCACCGGCAGATCGTGGGACAGGGCCCGGATCACCTTTCGCCATTGGCGCACGGGATAGGCCTTGGTGGCCCAGCGGGTTGCCGGCGCGACGGCAACGAACCCTCCCGGGGGCAGGGTCCGCTCGCGGCAGAAAGCGTCGGCGAACTGCCGGGCGACGTCGGACAACTCCAGCGTGAAGTCCTCGCTCCGCGCGTCCACGCCCAGCGCCCTGGCCAGTTCGATGTTCCGATCGACGGTGTGCGCAGCGCGGACGGAAATGGGGTGCGTGTAGAATCCGCGGGCCATCTCGCGGGCGTCGGCGAATCCTGCCCGAACGGCGGCGCCCGTCGCGCGGGCGAAGTATCCGCTACGGAACAGTCCCTGCAAGTCGATTACCCAATCGAACCGCCCCGTCCGCAGCCGCCGCCTCAGGGCCCACAGCGCCCACCCCGCCCGCGGCGACCGCCACCAG
>DNAS01000167.1 GCA_003485185.1 Phycisphaerales bacterium
GCGCCAGCGAAAATCAGCAGCATCTGCACGGTTTTTGCCGAATCCGAAGTCATTTCACTGATTGCCCGCGGAGAGAACCGCCCCGACATCATATCCGGCATCCATGAATCCATCGCGGTAAGGATTTCTGCTATGCTCGCGCGCGTCGGTATCATCGAACCCGTTATGATCACCGGCGGCGTGGCCAAAAACGCGGGCGTGGTGGCGGCGCTTTCCAAAAAAATCGGCGTTCCGATTGAAGTCTCCCCGCACGCCCAGCAAAACGGAGCGATCGGCGCGGCCATTCTGGCGGCAGCCCTGTAATCTTTACCAATCATTACAAGACTTTGAAAAGAGCTGCATTATTCATTAGGACATCTTGTCTGAATCTGATATAGCCTGCCGCCTGCCGTTTAATCGGCGCAATCATCCGGTAAGGAGCATTGAGTGACCTCTGTTGGCGATCGCATTGATGCGTATTGTTTGAAATGTAAAATGGTTCTGGCCCACGTGGTCCTTTTCAAGGTGAATGGACAGGTCAACCGCGTTCAATGCAAAACCTGCGGCGCCGAACACAAATACCGGCCGCCGGCCGGCCGGGAGACCAAAACGCCCCGGCTCGCCTCGCCCCGGAAAGTCGCCGCTTCGAAAAAGCCTCTGGCCGATGGCAAGAAGGTTGCCGATCTCGCGATTCGCTGGGGTGAAAAAAGCCGCACTCTATCTGCGGACGCACCTGTGCGGAATTATTCCATGAAGGAAGTTTATCGGGTCGGTGAAGTGATCAGCCACCCGACCTTCGGCGTCGGATTTGTGGAAAAGATCGCCTCCGATAAAAGCTTTTATGCGCTGTTTTGCGACTCGGTGAAACTGCTGGGCATGAATGTCGGCTGAAAAAGCGACAAGGCGCGGAAACCGGCAAAAACCAGCCGCGCTATATTTTCCGGCTGTCATAGGCCCAGTGAAGAAGCGACTGCCTCTGCTTCGGGCGGCAGGATAAATCCTGAGGCGCGCAATGCTTTTCAAGCTGGGCGATATGACGTCTCATGGCAATCCATCGTTTGATCTGCCGGTCATCGTCCTCGCAGCGCCGACCCATGTAGTACCGGCAATACCACTGGAACCAGCCGCGCGGGTCTTCCGGCCGGATCCAGCCCTTGGCCTTCCAGTAGGCCAGCGGTTTTGACGCGTCGACGCCGAAAAAGTTCAGCGGCGGGGCTCGCCGCGCGGGCGACAGCTTGGCTCCCTGGAACCAGGAGGCGGGAAACTCGTCGCGGCAGTCGGTCATGTACTTGCCGCCGAAGACGCCCAGCGCGAGCATTTTTCGCGGCGTGAGTTGCGGCCGGAAGCCGGGATGAAAATTCCTGCCGACCGGCTGCGTCAGGAAGTAGCGATAGCCCCGCTGCATGGAATCGTTCACGACGACTTCTTTCGGTTTCATGCCGGCGCGCCTCCCTGCCGACAGCATATCGCAGCCGGGCGCGAGGGGAAAGGCCGAAGGGCGAAGGTCAAAGGGGAAAGAGAGTGGGGAGTGACGAGTGATGAGTGCAGAGTGGTGAGTGCGGCGCCTCTTACAGAGCCGCGACCGTGAGGGAGCGGTCACCTAGAGCCGCCAGGGGAAAGGTCGAAGGCCAGAGGCCAAAGCGGAAAACGGAAAGCGGAAAACGAAGAATGGCGAGTCTCCCTCCGCGCGCGTGGCCTGGCCACGTGCCCTGCCACTATCGGATGTCAATGCATCGAATGCTTTCAGGTCCGCGCAAGGAAATATAATATAGTTTTGCTCCTTGCACGATGGACCACGCGGGATCAGTACATAGCCCGGTCGGTTTGGAATTTTCCCATACGGTGACTGAATAGCGTGATCCATCCCCGGTGGCAGATGTGACCAATCGACCATCGTCCAAAAGGCCTATTGGTCTCTCTTTGCCTTTCACTTCATTGACGACCGTTTCCTGTTCTTCCCATGCAGGGAGAAAATGGATTAGGATTTCCCCACTTCACCGCCCGGATTGACTGTTGTTCCCCGCGGCATGGAACCATGCTACCCGCGGCGACGGGAAACAACAAGAACCCCCGCGTGACCGCGGGGGCTTGTTACAACATCCGCGCGCGTGGCAAAGCCACGCACCCTACCGCTCGCGTGGCGCGACGGCAGGAAACAACAAGAACCCCCGCTTTACAGCGGGGGCTTGTTGACAACATACGCGTCCGTGGCTGCGCTACGCATCCTGCCACATCCGACCGGCTGGATTTTCTTGACGCCGGCACGGCCGCGGCGGAGAATATTTCCCCGGGCGTGCGAAGGACGCCTCCCCGGCCTGCGGAAAGAACCGAGTTCACCTTCACGGGAAGAGATCGGAACCTTCTTCCTGCCCGCCATTGCAGGCCACGGGCGCAATCGGGAAGGAAGGTTTCTCATGAGTCGCACGCTCCCCCCTCGTCCGGACCTTACCCAGCTCAAGCACCAGGCCAAGGACCTGCTCCACGCGCACGAGCGGAAGGACGCCGACTGTTGCAGCGTCCTTCGCCGGCTGAGGCAATTTGCCTCCGCCGACGACGCGGGCATTTTCTCCCAGCCGCTCGCGCTGCACGAGGCGCAGTACGCGCTGGCGATGGAATACGGTTTCGCCAGCTGGAATGCGATGAAGCGATACGTGGAGAAGGTCACCGGCCGGCCCAGCCCGGTGCGGCGCGAGAAGGACCGCACGTACATCGCCGGGCTGGAGAAGCACCCCATCGGCGGCGACGGCGTGCACGAGAACTCGGTTCTCGCCGCCATCGCCGGGATCATGCAGGCCCTGGGCGAGGACGAGTTGACCTACGAGTACCTGGTGGGCGTCAGCGGCGCGGCCTTCCGCGTGCAGATGCACCAGCCCAACTGGTGCCCCAGCGCCGCCTGCGCCCCGTGCGGGTACGACTGCGTGCCCGGCGCCATGGCCGCCACCGGGTACCGCCTGACCTGGTTGCCGGTGAAGCACGACCCCGACCTGGAGCAGGCGATCGTCAAGGCGGCGCCGAGCATCCGCGCGAGCATCGAACGCGGCGTGCCCGTCCTGTACGCCAGCGAAGAGACCTGCCTCGCCGTCGGCTATCGCGACGACGGGCAGCGCATCTGCCGAAACTACGCCAGCAGGGAAGAAGGATATCACGACACCAACGACTGGCCATGGGTAGTCGGGGTGATCGAGCCGTCCGACGCGCCCCCGGATCGTCGCGAGGCCGTTGCGAATTCGCTCCGCCTGGCCGTCACGCTGGCCAGGACGGAACGGTTCGGGAAATACCTCAGCGGTTTCGCGGCTCTGCAATACTGGATCGACGGATTGCGGGATGAATCGCGATTCGCCGGTCTGAACGAGAAGAACTGGTTTGGCGTCGCTCTCGCCAACGGTTACTGCTACGGAAGCCTGTGGTCGAGTCGTCTGGCGGCGGAAAAGTACCTGCGGGAAGCGGCCGAGGAGCACCAGGAGCCCGCCCGGACGCCGTTGCTCCAAATCGCCGCCCTGTACCGCCGGATTCACGAGACGCTCGGGCGAAAACGCCCGGAATACGAATGCGCGTGGAGTCTCCAGCCGTGGCGAATCGGCGGGCAGGACAAGTGGACTCCGCAGATGCGCCACGCCGAGGCCGAGGCGCTGAAGGACGTGCTGGACCTCGAGCAACAGGCCGTCGCGAAGATCGAGGCCGTCGCGCCCCTGCTGGCCCCCGCGCCGAAAACCTGACCGCGCCGCTACGAGCGTCCGCGAAGACGTCGAAACCAACAAGCCCCCTGCGTCAACTTGTCCCGTCGGCGCAGGGGGTTGAATTTGACGTGAGCATCAATAAGCAAGAACCCCCACGTGACCGCGGGGGCTTGTCATAATCCCCGCGCGCGTGGCTGCGCCACGCGCCTTACCACTTTCACGGGGCTGCAACTGATGCATTGATTTATGCAATTTATGTAGCCTCTCCATTGACTCCTCCCTGCCATCAGGCGATCATGTCCGAAACGCAGAAAACGCCGTCTTGGAAATGGAAATCGTTCCCTGACATGACACCCTCTTTCCCTGGCTAGTTTCCGGACACCCACCCATGCCCACGCACGCACCGTCACCCGAAACCGCACGCCGTCGCACACTGCATCTTCATCCGGACGACTTGTATGATCGGCCGTACGAAACGGTCGAACTGGACCTGCGGCCCTATGCGGCGATCACGCCGTCCCAGCCGGCCCGCACGGCGGATCACGGCCTGACGATCCCCACGGCGAATGGCGCCCTTCAGGTCTCGGCCGTGGAAGGGCTGATGCGGCTGCGCTGGTGCAAGCACCCGAAGGCGTCGCCGCGATCGACCACCGAGGAACTCGGCCTGATCCGGTTCCCCGCATCGCCCGAAGCGTTGGCGCTCACCCAGGACGACCGCCGCACCCAGGCCACCAGTTCGGCGTTCCAGCTTACGATCGACCGGACCACGGGCGACATCACCGTAGCCGACCGTCACGGCCGGACGCTCTGGCAGACCTGCGACGGCGGCATCCGGCTGGACTCGACCGGCGATCCGCAGGGGCGCCCGCCCTTCTACATCGAAAGCGTGCTTCCATCGGACGAGTGCGTCTTCGGGTTCGGCGGACGAATCATGCCGATCGACCGAACCGGCACTTCCGCCGACATCTTCAGCGTCAAGACCGGCGTTCGCTCCGGCGATTACGGCGGGTTCCCGATTCCCCTGTTCTACTCCAATCGCGGGTATGGTTTCTTCCTGAACAATCCCTGGCCGCACGTCTATTTTGACATGGGTCGCAGCGATCCGGCGCGGTGGTTTGTCCACGCGCCCGGCGGCGATCTGGACATCGTGCTGATCGCCGGGCCGGACCTGCCGACGATGGTGCGCCGATGGACGGCGATGGTCGGACGGATTCCCGTCGTGCCGCGCTGGATGCTCGGGTACTGGTGCAGCAGCCTGTCGTTCAAGACCGCCGAGCAGGCGATCGCCGACGCCCGCCGCATGCGCGACGAGGGCTATCCCACCGACGTGTTCGTCTTCGACGGTCCGTGGCGCGGCGGGCTCGCCTTCGGCGCCACCTATCAGCAGAACCAGGAATATCCCTCCAACGACATGGAATGGCATCCCGATTTCGGCGATGGCCCGCCCATGATCGACGCCCTGCGGGCCATGGGGATTCACACCTGCCTGCACCTGAACTCCCGCAATTACCGGCCCGAAACGGCGGAGCGCGGCGTCGCGGAAGGGTTGCTCCGGCAGCAAGGCCGCGAAGTGGTGGTGCGCGTGCTCGACGAGCGCGGCGAACAGGCGTATCGCGATCGCCTTCAGCCGCGGATCGACGAGGGAGTCGAGTCGTGGTGGACAGACCACGCCGACCGGGTGAGCGGCGAACTCAGGCCGGGGCTTCCGTCGCGGAACCTTTTCGGCCCGCTGTGGAACCGGCTGATCTGCAACCAGATGGCCGACGCCGGTCGGCCGGGCGCGCTGTGCCTGTCGCGCGGCGGCGGAATCGGCTCGCAGCCCTATGCCGTCCCCTGGCCCGGCGACACGCGCTGCGGAATGGACGGCCTGCCCGAGGACATCGCGTTCATGGTCAGCGCCGGACTGGCGGGCTTTCCCCTGACGTCGGCCGACCTCGCCGGGTTCGTGCCGAGCGGAGACGTGCACACCGACTACGCCACTCCCCAGGCGATGCTCGACGAGATGTTCGACGACGAGAACATCTGCCGGCGGCTGTGCCAGGGACTGATCTTCACCCCCGTGCCTCGCATGCACAACAATGAATCGACGATCCCCAAGTGGCCGTGGAACTGCTCTCCGCGCGTCCGGCCGCTGTATCGTCAGGCCTTGGAGGAACGGTATCGGTTGACGCCGTACCTGTACTCGCACGTGCTCGCCGCGTCGGTGACGGGCGACCCGCTGCTGCGCCCGATGATCTATCACCATCCCGACGACGCGGAGGCCGCGGCGCAACTCACGCAGTTCTATCTCGGCGATTCGCTGCTCGTCGCGCCGGTCACCGAAAAGGGAAGGACGACCCAGCGTGTCTACCTGCCGGCCGGCCGCTGGGTGCACCGCTGGAGCGGGCGCGAATTCGAAGGCGGCTGGGTCGAAGTCGAAGCCCCCCTCTACGACGTGTCCGGGCTGCCGATGTTCGTTCGCCGCGGCTCGATCATCGCAACGCAGCCGCTGTCGCAGTCGCTGGGCGACCGCCCGCCGCAATGCCTGATCTTCGAGGTCTATCCGCGGGGAACGACGACCGTCGACCTGCGGGAAACGGCTGACGCATGCAGCACCGTGTCCTGCCAGTGCACGAAGGAAACCCTGACGCTGCGGTTCGCCAACGCGGTGGCCGAAGATCGCCAGGTGATCTTCCGCTTCACCGGCCCCTGGGGCGAAGGCGACAAGCGAATCGAGGCAGTGACCGATCCCCTGGGCCGTTCGTGGCGGCAGGTCGCACTGAATGCGGCGACAGGCGGCGACGTCCGCGTGACGCTTAAACGAAGCTGAGCGGAGCGTCATCCCGGCTGGGAGGTCGGGCCGAACCGGTCCACCGGCCGATGGCAACTCGGCCGATCCGGGTGCCTGGCGAAATAGTCCTGGTGATACTCCTCGGCCGCCCAGAACATGGAGGCCGGCACAACCTCCGTAACCACGTCGTATCCCCGCGCGCGAAGCAGGCCGATGAGCCTCTCCGCCGTCTCTTTCTGCTCCCGGTTCGTATGGAAAATCGCCGACCGGTACTGCGTTCCCACGTCAGGCCCCTGGCGATTGCTCTGCGTGGGATCGTGAATCTCGAAGAACCGCCTGGCCAGTTGTTCGTACGAGACCTTGGCTGGATCGAAAAGGATTTCGACCGCCTCCGCGTGGCCGGTTTTCCCCGTGCAGACCTGCTCGTAGGTCGGCTTGTCGGTCTTTCCCCCCGTGTAACCGCTGCGGATCGTCAGCACGCCGGGCATTTCCCCCAGCAGATGCTCCACGCCCCAGAAGCATCCCCCCGCGAAGATCGCCCTCTGGAGGGGCCATTTCTCCCGCGGCACGAACACCAGCGACGCCGAGTTGACGCAGTGCCGCGTATCCTTGACCGTCAGGCCCTCGCCGACGAACACGTGGCCGAGATGGCCGCCGCAACGGGCGCAGAGAATTTCGGTCCGCGTCCCGTCGGCATCCGGTTGGCGCCGGACCGCTCCGGGAATTTCGTCGTCGAAGCTCGGCCAGCCGCAATCGGATGGGAATTTGCTGTCGGAGAGGTACAGCGGCGTTCCGCACTGCCGGCAAAGATAGACGCCTTGCGCGGTGGTGTTCCAGTACTTGCCCGTGAAAGGCCGTTCCGTGCCCTTCTCGAGAAGGATGTGTTTCTCCTGTTCGTTCAAGGGCGGCATGGCCTTCCTCGGCAACCTTACGGACCTGTCGGAATCCGGGGAAGATTCCCGGCTGGCGGGATCCGAACAGGACGCCATTCCGGTGGCAACCGCCAATAAGAGCAATGCATACCCGTAGCTCATGGCCGTCTCCTTCGTCCTCCCGGGGCGCAAAACCGGCCGAAGGCAAGATCGGGCTGCCCTCTGCTTCATCATAGGCAACCCGGAGTTCCCCCGTTAAAAGAACTGCAATTATCCGGGAATACGTCAGCACGGCCGAGTCGCATGCCCTACCGTTATGCGGGCAGCAGACCGACCCGTCCGCGGCCGTACCCGGTGGCCACCCGTTTCGGATTCAAGACCACCAACGTGTAATACGTTTCCACGGAGTCGGGGCTCTCGCCTTCGGGAATCACGCCGGCGCCGCAGCGTTCGTAGAAGGCCACGCCCGCCGGGTTGGACCAGTCGGACGTCCACCGCACGTTTTGCGCGCCCCGCTGCCAGGCGTAGTCCAGGGCCGCGCGGAGCAGCGCCGTTCCGATCCCCTGCCGGCGGAACGCTTCGTCCACCTCGATGTTCTCCAGGAACCCGATGGTCATGTCCTTGAGAGGACCGAACCCGAGCCCGCCGATGTCGATCACGGCCCCGCCGACCACCGCCCCCGCCGGGTCAATGGCGGCGAAGAAATGGTACTCCCCCGTGTCCTTGGGGTCCGCAAGGTACCGCGCGGTGCTGGGGAACCGCTTCAGCAACGCGGGGTACAGCTCGTCTTCCGGTTCCACGCGTCGGATCTTCATTGTTGCCCACCTCCCAGGATCAGGCCGGCGGGATGCTTCGCTTCCGCGCGGGTCATTCCTTGGGCTGGAGCATTTCACGTTCGGACGTAT
>DNAS01000156.1:0-7897 GCA_003485185.1 Phycisphaerales bacterium
TGGTGTTTTCAGACAGAGCCTAGACCAGCTTGCGCAGGATGGCGCGAACGGCGGCGAGGTCTTCTTCCGCGCAGGAGAAGCTGAACGCGGCCTGGCCGGACAGCCCGACCGTCACGCGCCCCGTCGGGCCCTGGAAGCGCACGCTCGCGCCGGCGACGGATTCGGCGTACTCGGCCAGGAAATCCGTCCCGTGCTCGCTGTCCAGGAACTTCGGGGCGTACGTCCCGGCCATGTAGGCGTTGTGGGCGTACTCGCGGACGCGGATCGCGCGGAGCTGGAACCGCTGGGTGGTCTTGGCGAGCTTCTCGACGGCGGCGGGAATGTCCACCTCGATCGGCTCGACGACCGTCGGCAGCGCCAGGCAGCTCGAGAAGAACACCCCCGCCTGCTCGACCGACGAGGCCGCCCCGGCGTAGATTTCCAGGCGCTCCTGGGCCGGGCGGACGGCCAGCGGGTAGACCGTCACGCGCTCGACGGGCGAGGCCGTGACTTCCTGCGTGTCGGCGTCGAGTTTCGGCACGGCCTGCTGGGTCTTGCGCACAATCGTGGCGAAGACGGCGCCGTCCGTCGCCGAGCAGTTCAGCACGCCGTATTCCTCGGTTTCGGGCAGGCCGAAGCCCTGGATGGCCTTGGTCAGCTCGCCCGGGGCCGGGCAGCCGCGAATCGTCCCGATGTTCAGCTTGTAGGTCGCCATGTTGCCTCCGCGTGGAAGGACGGATGATACGCACCGGCGCGCCGCAATCAAGCGCCGGATCGGGAAATGCCCTTTCCGGCCTGTGAAACCGCGCAGTCCGCTTGCTCGGGCGAGGTTTGAAATGTAGGCTATAGATGGTGCGGGAAGCGGAGGGCTTTTCGCGCCGGGTCGTCCGGACGGGCAACCCGGGCGGTTCATTCCTTTGCCAGACCCTGGAGAGTTGCCGATGCGCGATCGGCTGGTGCAATGTCCGGCCTGCGGCAGGATCCTGGCGGCCCCGCCGGGATGCGCCAACTGCGTCGTCCGCTGCGGCGCCTGCCACACGCGGTTCCGCCTGCCCCGGCGCGTCGCGATGACCGACGAGGCGATCGCCTCCATGCTCCAGGAAGAGCACCTGCGCGACCTGTACGAGGACATCCACGCGCCGCCCACGGGCGAAGCGAAACTCACCGGCGCGGAAGCGGCGATCTCGGGCAACACGACCGTCCTGCCCGCCCTGACCGAGGGTCTGCGCCTCGTCCGGATGGACCGCAAGGGCGCGACGTTCCTGTTCCCCGCGTCGCGCCTGCTGGAGCCCGCCTTCCGCGCGGCCATGCCCCGACGCTGCCTGGGCTGCTCCAGCCGCATGCACCTGCGGGCGCACGTGGTGATCTTCGCCCCCGAGCTGATCGACAGCCGCTCCCTCGAAGCCGAACACTCCGCCGGGGCCCTGGTCCTCAGCGAGGAGGAAATCCGCGACCTGGGCAACGACGAACTGCTCAACCGCCTGCCCAAAGTGCCCAACGTGCCGCACCCCGGCGACCTGCCCATGCCGTACTTCCTCTGCGACATGTGCACCGGAACCGGCGAGATCAGCGGGCAGATCAACATCCACTCCGTCACCGGGCAGGGAACCTGCCGCCTCCAGATCCGCAACCTCCGCCGCGCGGAGGAATTCCTCGTCCAGGCCGGCGGAGAGGGAACCCCCTGCCACGAGTCCCTGCGCCGGCGCATCGAGAAGACGGCCGAGCACCCCTGGGACCTGATCCCCGACGTCGTCCGCCACCGCATCGAGCAGTGGTTCCGCCCGCAGCCGGCCGAGCGGTTCCTCGCCTACGTGCCCGACCGCGACCACGCCCGCACGGAAGACGGCATGTCTGGCATCGTCGTGTCCAACGGGCGGATGATCTACCACGCCAACCGCCGGCATCACGAGGCCAAGCTGACCGATCCGGTGGAGGTCCAGGTCGTCCAGGGCTCGGGCAAGGAATCCCTGCGCCTCAAGGCCCCGCTGTGGGAGGTCAAGCACATGGCCGTCGACGGCGAGGGCAAAAGCCTGCTCCGCCGCGCCCTGACACTGGCGCGGTTCCAGGTGACGTGGCACTAAGTTGCCCGCAAAAATTCTTTTTGCAGGCAACTTAGAGCAGGCGAGCAGGGGGGTAGGAGAACAGGGGAACAGGGGAAGCCCTGAATGTTCGTCCTGTCGTTTCCAAACCGCGCAACAACTCGCCTGCGGTCTCCTGGCCCGAAACGAGCGGAGCGAGTCGAAGGGCGGTTCTCCTGCTCCACTGTTCAAGCAGTTGATGACAGCGGGCTCTACGCCTGCGGCGGGGGCGTGCTGGGGCCGCCGGGGCCGGCCGGTCCGCCTGGCAATCCGCCCTGAGCACCGCCTTTTTTCTTGCGTCGCCGGCGCTTCCTGCGTTTTCCGCCCTCGCCGAAACCTTGCGTCCCCTGCCCGGGTTGCGGCGCGGGACGGTTCGGCGCGCCCTGCGGCTGTCCGCCGGGCGCGAACGCGCCGGGCTTCTTCTTCCGCCGGCGACGGCGGCGCTTCCCGCGCTCTCCTTCGCCTCCCGCCGCCGGTGGCGCAGCGTCCGGCTGCGGCTCGGGCGCGCCGACGGGCGCTGCCGGTTCCACTTCAACCGGCGCCGCCTCGGGCGACTCGACCTGGTCGCGCAGGAACTGCCGCGGGCCGCGCTCCTCGCGCGGCGCGGGGCGCTGCGCCACCGGCGCCGGCGCCAGCGGCTCGACGTTCCGCTCCACGATCTCCTCGTTGGGCACGTTGACCATCGACCCGTCGTTCAGCGCCAGGCGCACCAGTTGCGTGAGAATCTGCCCGTCGATCACGCGCCCCACCACGCCGGTGGCCGTGCGCACCCACACGTTCCGCCGCGGCAGGCGCTTGCGGAGGTCCTCGTACGTCTCGTCCTCGTAGCGCAAGCAGCACATCAGCCGCCCGCACCGACCGGAAATCTTCGACGGGTCGAGCGTCGCCTTCTGCGTCTTGGCCATCCGCATCGAGATCGGGCGCAGGTCCTTGAGGTACTGCTGGCAGCAGCAGCGCTGCCCGCAGCGCTCGTAGTCGCCCACCAGGCGGGCCTCGTCGCGGGCGCCCACCTGGCGCATCTCGATCCGCGTGCGGTACTGCGAGGCGAGCTGGCGCACCAGGTCGCGGAAGTCCACGCGCGACTCCGACGTGAAATAGAACACCAACCGCTCGCCGCCCAGGAGGTGCTCGACGGCCACCACCTTCATGTCCAGCTTCAGTTCGCGGATCTTCTCGCGGCAGTAGGCGCCCGCCTCGCGCGCCGACGTCTCCAGGTGGCGGAAGTCGATCACGTCCTGCGGGTTGGCGACGCGGAGGATCTTCCCGTCGCGCCGGAACGGATACTCCGGGCCGTTGTCGCGGACAAACCGGTCCAGGCGCTCCGGGCTGATGCACCGGTCGCAGGACTCGGCGCAAACGGACTCGGTCACTTCGCCCAGTTCCACGCCGCGGTCGGTGCGGATGACGACCTTCGTGCCCGGGCGGGGCGGACGCTCCAGGCTGTGGCGGAACTCGCCGACGTTGAGCATCAGTCCGTAGCGGACGACGGCCGTCGGACCCCGCCCGCGCGACTCGCCTTCGCCGCCTTCGCCTGGGGCCTGCTCCATCGCGGCCGGCGCAGCCTGCGGCGCGTCCGATGGGGCCGCCATCGGCGCGTCCGGGGATTGGTCAGGCGGGAAGATCGGCGCGGACGAATCCGGCAGGGCGTCCTGCGCGTCGCCCGGTTCGGGCGTCGGCGCATGCTCTTCGGGCATGGTGCGGCTCCAGGTTTCAGCGGCCGCGGCGGCCCGCGGAGGGGTGCATCGGTTCCAGTCTCCCGGCCCGTCACCGGGGTCCAAACGCCCCGAAAGGCGTCGGCCGGGAGGCAAGCCCCGCCGGCCCGTGCCGCCTCACCCGCGTTGCCACGGCAGCGACGGCACAAAACGATTATACTCCCCCGCCGCCCCGCGTGCGATCGTTTTTCCCGGCGCCACGCAACTCATCGGGCGTATTCGCTTGATATCCAAAATTCCCGGATTACGCCGAAAAGGATGTTCGATAGAATGCCCAAACCTATACGAAAAGGAATCGGGGAATGCATCGCCGATGGAAAACGGGGTTGAACGGGCTGACGGGAATCCTGTCACTGGTCAATCTGGCGCTCTGTCTGCTGCTGTTAGTCACGGCTGTGGACCACAGTCCGAGCAACCATTCGGGATATGACATCCGCCTGTTGTATTTCTTCTGCGCGGCGACTGGACTTTGGGGGGGTATTGCGCTGAGGATTCTGCGTCTCAACAGGCCACTGTCAGTGGTCCTGTTGTGCCTGACAGTTGTGCTGACTTTCGAAGTGCTCCTGTTCGACCAATGCAATATCCTCGTGGAATACTCCGAATGGTTGGACAGGGGAATGCCAAGCATGTGGGAGCGGTAAGGCGCGGGTAAAAAACGGAGAACCTCTCGAACGGCTTGCGGTTCGGCGTGGTTGTGCATAGACTTCGTCCCGTGGTCCTGGGATACCACATCATCCTCACGGGGTACGGGCACTGGTTGGCGAACGATCCGCGCGGCAGCATGTCGCGCGAGGCTTACGCTCCCGAACTCGCTGCGCTCGCGGAACGCCATTTCGGACGGCGCGCGGCGCAACCGCCCCGCGAAGAACTCCGCGCGTTCTATCGTGAAGCGCAGAAGCGGCTCGCCCACGAACTGCTCTGGTTCGACACAGCCGAACGGCAAGCCCTCGCCGAGGCATTCGGGCGCGTCGTGCGAGCCCATCGCCTGACATGCTACGCCTGCGCCGTACTGAACAACCATGCGCACTTGCTGCTCCGCAAGCACCGTATGAAAGCCGAGGAGATGTCCGCCGCCCTGAAGCGCGCCGGGCGCGCGGCGCTGATCGGCGCGGGGCTCGCACCGGCGGGGCATCCCGTCTTCAGCGCCGACTGCTGCCACGTCTACAAGTCCGACGTGCCCGCCCTCCGCACATGCGTCGCCTACATTCGTGGTAACTTCGCCAAGCATCGCATGAGCGAGCCCGCATACGATTACATCACGCGGTACGACGGATGGCCCTTCCCCAACCGATCTTCTGCGCGAAGGGAGCAGTGAATCTCGAAGTCCCGAAGGGAGACCTTCGGTGGGGCGAAAGAAATCGGAGTTGCGGGAAAAATACAACCACGCCGAACCGCAAGCCGTTCGAGAGGTTCTCCGTTTTGCCCCCGCGCCGGCGCCGTTTCGGAAAAGGTCGAAGGTCGCAGGGCGCGATCGGATCCCTTCGACCTACGAACTTCGAACTGCAATCTTCTTTTCCCCCTCAGTCCCCACAACCCAAAATCTCAAATCGCAAATTTCAAATCTCAGCTTCCTCCCCACTCTTCTCAATCATCTTCCTTCTTCTCCCGTTCGAGGCGGTCGGCCTGGCGTTCGAGCATCCGCGCGAACGTCTCGGGCGGCCAGCCCGCGCCGTCGAAGATGCCCCGCTCGATCTGCCGCCAGTCCTCTACGACGTGCAGGCGTCCCCGGCCTCGCAGGGCGCGAATCTCTTTCGCCAGCTTGCGGAGGTCCTTCGGCTTGGGCTTGTAGTGCGGAATGAGGTAGGCCGTCAGCCCGTTGTCCACGTACGCCTGGGCGTCGGAAATCTTGTCGCCGATGCCGATCGCGACGTTCGGGTAGACCGTCCGGAGGTCCTTGAGCCTGGCCGTCTTGAACGCCCCGCTGTCCAGCGCGTGCTTCAGTTCGCCGGTCAGCAGCGGCCCGACGGGGTATCCGTTGGCCCGCAGCCAGTGCTTGCTCTTGCGGGTCAGCAGGTCCGGGCGCTGCGTGAGATAAATCACGCCGTACCGCCCGCTGATTCGCGTGGCGACGCGGACGGAGTCGGCCATCGGCCGGGCCCCGCCCGCGAGCACCTTCATGAATCCGGCGTCCACGAGCGTGTGGTCCAGGTCGATGACGACGAACCGCTGGGCGCGTTCGTGGGCGGCCACCAGCAGCATCGCCTCCACGCCGGGGCACTGGGCGTAGTCCTCGTCGCGCGGCGGGGCGAGGATCCGCGCGGTGAATTCGTAGTTCCCCTCGCGCGGGGGCGTCCAGGAGATCGTCGCCATGCCGTCGGCGTTCGTCCGAGCGCGGCCGATCATTCGCCCGTCGCGGAAGAAGCCCACCTCCGCGCCGTCCAGGTCGCGCAGGTTTTTCGCCGAGCGCAGCGACGCGGTCAGTCCGATGCTCCGCCCGGGGTACGCCAGCGTGTCGTAGGCGTAAAACAGCACGCCCCGCTCGGCGTCGAGGAACGTCCCGCCGGTGTACTGTCCGGCCAGGTCGCGCCACGACCCGCCGCCGGATCCGCCGTCGCCGCCGAGGTTCACGTTGACCGTCTCGGGCGCGCGGAAGCACCCGCCCGCGCAAAGACCCGCCAGCAGAATTGCCGCAAGGCACCGTTTCATCCCGCACCTCCCTGTCTCGTCTGACCGATCCGGAAAAGAGAGCGGGATTATGGGATTTCACAGATTCCACCGAGGGATCGGTTCCGAAAACATCCGTGGAATCGCGGGAATCCGTGAAATCCCGCTCTCGTTTTCGTTCCGCGCAAATGCAACGCGATCTGTCTAATCCGGCAGTTGCGAAGGGGCCGAGGGGCGGTCCCGGCCGTCCTTGTCCCCGCCCGATCCGATGTTGACGTTGATCTCCCGCGGCGACTGGAAGCACCCGCCCATCGCCATCGCCGCCAGGACCAGAAGAATCCAGATTCGTTTCATGGCGTCGCCTCCTCGGAAGGCATTGTACCGCCCCGCGCGGCGGATTTCGACCCGCCCTTTTCGTCCCTGCTTTCATGCAACGGCTGGGCATTCAAAAATGGAGCAGGGATAAACACAGATGAACTCAGACAGGATTTTTCCTTTCGGTTTTTATCTGCGTATATCCGTGTTTATCTGTGGCTGATTTTCTTCCTGGCGGGCGCGGAGCAGGTCGTCGTGGTAGCGTTGCAGGATCCAGTCCGCCGCCCCCGGCCAGAGGGTGTTCAGCACCACCAGGCATTTTCCCCCTGCCGTGAAGACCATCTCCGGCACGTCGCGCCCGACGGCGCGGACGATCGCGCGGGCGATTTTCTCCGGCGGAGTCATGCGCTCGCGGCGGACGTAGCGCGACTGGGTGGAGCGTCCGCCCCGGCTGTGCTCGAAAAACTCCGTGTCCGTCAGGGCAGGGCACACCGACGTGACGCGCACGCCACAGGGCTTCATCTCCACCCGCAGCGACTCGGTCAGACCGCAGACGGCGAACTTGGTGGCGCAGTACGCCCCGTGGAACGGCGTGGCGCGCTTGCCGATGACCGACGAGACGTTGAAGATGTGCCCGCCCCGCCGGGCCATGAAGATCGGCGCGACGGCCTTGCAGCCGTAAAAGACGCCGTAAAAGTTCACGTCGAACACCTCGCGCATGCGCCGGTCGGAAATCTCGTGGACGCGCCCGAACTCGCCGCGCCCGGCGTTGTTGACCATCACGTCGATGCGCCCGAATCGCTCCATCGCGCGGGCGACGAGGGCGTCGACCTGGTCTTCCTTCGACACGTCGGTCGGCACGGGCATCGCCTGGGCGCCCAGCGCGCGGCAGCGGTCGGCCAGCTCGTCCAGGCGCGCCGCGCGCCGGGCGGCGGGCACGACAGACCAGCCGCGACGCGCGAACGTCAGCGCCGTCTGCCAGCCGATGCCGCTGGATGCGCCGGTGACGACCGCGACCTTGGGAGAGTCCTGTGCGGGATTCATGGGTTAGGCCTCACGCGTTTTGGAAGAAGGACCATGCCGTCAGCGCCGCTGCTGCGCCGGCAGCCAACCAGAGCGCCGCCTTGATCCGTCGGACTGTCCGGTCGATGCCCGGGCGGGTGCCGCCGGTCGCGCCCAGCCAGAGCACGTGCTCCACCCGCCGGGCGC
>DNAS01000156.1:8069-8278 GCA_003485185.1 Phycisphaerales bacterium
CCCCGCCGGGCGATCGATCCGTGCCGCCAGTTGAACTGCTCCGGCGCGATGCCGTTGAGGCGGGCGATCTGCTGGAGGGCCCAGGCGAACGTCGCGGCGCCCTCGGGCGTGATGACGGCGGCGCGGTCGCCCGGCGCGGCGCCGCTCATCGCCCAGGCGGCCTGCACGTCGCACTGGCGCTCGAATCGCCGGCTGACCCACCCGAAGCC
>DNAS01000090.1:0-2326 GCA_003485185.1 Phycisphaerales bacterium
GCCGGCGTTGCTCGGGCTCGACAGATCATCGCAAAATATGTCGTCGCCCTCTCGCCTTGGCCTGCGTCAAAATCCGGCCCGTCGCGGCCCTTGGAGTCATTCGGATCGGCTCTAAAGGCGGAGGAATCATGACCATTTACTGCCCTCGGTGCAAAAGCGAATTGAACCTCCCGTCCGACGTCGCGGGCCGGTCGGGCGAGTGCCCCTCCTGCGGGCACGTGTTCGTCCTGCCGGCAGCGCCGGCCGACCCGCCCGCGCGGAACAGCGCCCCCGCCGTTCGGCCGTTGGAGCCCGCCGGCGAGCCGCCCTGCCCGTGCAGCCGCTTGATCGTCTGCGGCCCGGCCCTGGCGGGCGCGCTGCTGCTGATCGTTTCGTTCTTCACGCCCTGGTGGAGCGCCTGCCTGGAATACTTCCCCGCCAAGGGCGCCGACGAGATGCTCCGCGCCGCCGGCGAGCTGGGCCGGCTGGAGCGGACGCTGTGGCGCGGCAACGACGAGTTCTACAAGGACGTGTTCGGCCGGCGACGGCTGCTCAATCTGCGCGACGTCGTCAGCAAGATGGGCGCCAACCAGCCCGTCGAGTGGTCGGCGCGGGCGTGGGGGTGGAACCTGGGGCGCGGCATCGCCGTGTTCGTGCTGGGCTGGGCGGCGCTGGGGGCGATGGCGGCTACCCGCCTGCTGGGCCGCAGCCGGGCGCACCGGGCCTGCGGCGCTGCCGTCGCTGCCGGGGCGGGGCTGGCGGCGAGCGTGCTCGCCCTGACCGTCTGGTTCTCCACGCCGGGGAAAAACGTCTCCGGGTGGTACGTCGAGTTCGCCCAGGGCATCGGCGTGGGAACGGTGCTGGCGCTGGCCGGGGGCGCGCTCCTGGCGGCCGCCTGCGGATACGCAGCCGTGCGCAACGTCCTGCTGATCCGCGCCCTGTCGCCTCGCTGACCGCGCGCGGGGGGATATCAACTGCTTTCATTGCCGCGAATTCCGTCAATTCCGCGAACAAGCCGGACGGGATTTCGGTTCGCGGAATTCGCGGGCGGGATACAATGACAACAATAGCTCCTGACTCTGCTTCCCCAAGTCGCGGGAGAGGGGTTCTACAGAGCATTCCTGACCCCTTTATTGCCAAAACATAGTCTGTGACCATGCAGGAGAAACAACTTATGAAAACTCGAAGAGCCGTTCAATCCATCACGGGAATGTCAACAATTGTGGCCTTGGGTGTTCTTGCCTGGGCAATCAGTACATTCGGGCACTGTCAGATACCATGTGGCATCTACAATGATGCTCTACGATTCAAGCAGCTGGAAGAACACTTCACCACAATCGAGAAATCAATGAAGCAGATCGAACTGCTTTCTAAAGATCCGGGCGGCAATGCGAACCAGCTTGTTCGATGGATCCAGAACAAGGAGGATCACGCCCAGGAGATTGTCGAGATCATCACTGCGTATTTTCTCCAACAGCGGATTGCGCCGGTTGAGACATCGGATAAAAACAAAGGAGAGGCTTACGTCAAACAGCTGACCCTCTGTCACAAGATGCTGATAGCCGCCATGAAAACTAAGCAAACGACGGATCTGCAACATGTTCAGCAATTGCGATCCCTGTGTGAGGAATTCAAAACAACCTATTTCGCAAATGAAAAGCAGTGAATGGTTCGCTGTCCGGGGGCTCGCTCGTCCTTCGGACTCACGTCGCCCCCGGCTACCGTCCTGCGGCCCTTCGGGCCTGAAACCACGCCTGTACGGCAATCAAGGCAATAAAGGTCAGGAACCTTTTTCTCCCACAGCAGGTTGGGACTTCGTTGCCGGTTGCGATGCGGCCGGGGATGCCGAACGGTCTTTCAGATACTCGAGAATCATCGTGTTGGGCTCATGAGCCGCCCAATACGCGTTGGACCCGTCCCGAAGCCAGATCACGCGGAATGGTTTGTCCTGGAACTGAGGGGCTGTCTTGAGAAGCCGCGACGGATCGGCGGACCAGTCGACCTCCACCCGGCTTCGCAGTTCTTCGAAGGTCCACGACCTTCCCGCTTTCTTTGTGCACCATTCGTAGTCATCCCGTAGGTCATTCCACCCCGACGGCCACGCTCCGTCATTCGCCTCCATGTGCTCGATGACCATGTCGGCAACCCACCACACCGCATAGGCGTTTGGTACGGTTATCTTGAGGCAATGGCGAATGGCGATCACAAAAAACGTGCCCGCACAAAGGACGGCGGCAAGAAGCAGCGTGAGAATCAGAGTTGCGATCGTCTTCTTCTTCATTCTGTCTCATTATTAGGCAATAAAGGCCTTTTGGGCCCTCCCTGCGTCCTCTGTGTTCTCTGCGGT
>DNAS01000090.1:2460-2885 GCA_003485185.1 Phycisphaerales bacterium
CCTCTGTGTTCTCTGCGGTGAATCGTTTTTAATCCAGCCGTGCCCAGACGGCTTTGAGGTACGCCGATTCCGGCGCGTCGGACATGACGGGGTGGTCAGGCGCGGCGCCGGTAACGCGGAAGACCTGCGCCCCCCGTCCGGCCGAGCGGCAGGCGCGCGAGACGGTCTGGATAAACGCGTCCAGGCCCACCAGCCCGCTGCACGAGCAGGTCAGCAGCAGCCCCCCCGGTTTGACCACGCCGGCGGCTAGCAGGTTCAGGTCGCGGTACTTCCGCATGCCGCGCTCCATCTCGTCGCGCGAGGGGACGAACTTGGACGGGTC
The DNA here is from genome assembly GCA_003485185.1 of Phycisphaerales bacterium. Classification (GTDB taxonomy): domain Bacteria; phylum Planctomycetota; class Phycisphaerae; order SM23-33; family SM23-33; genus UBA12270. The sequence goes on from DNAS01000090.1 coordinate 2,783, forward strand.
GAGCACGACGACGTCCCAGCTTTTGCCGTCGCGCCGGGCATAGCGGAGGAAGTCGAACGCGTCGGACTGGCGGACGTCCACGGCGACGCGGTTGAGCTTGACG
>DNAS01000090.1:3075-3285 GCA_003485185.1 Phycisphaerales bacterium
TTTCCAGGGCGGTCTCGTCGATATCGACGGCCGTCACGTCGGCCGCCCGCCCCGGCCCGGCTGCGTAGCACGAGAAGCCCGCCGAATAGCAGCACATGTCCAGCACGCTCTTTCCGGGCGTGAAGTGCGTCAGGGCCTGGCGGTTCTCCCGCTGGTCGCAGAAGAAGCCCGTCTTGTGCCCCTTGGTCAGGTCCACCTCGAACTTCAGTC
>DNAS01000090.1:3465-3734 GCA_003485185.1 Phycisphaerales bacterium
CAGGTCCACCTCGAACTTCAGTCCGTTCTCGGTGATCTGCGTCACGCAGCGCGGGGCGTCGGCCAGCTTGCCCAGTCGGAAGCCCTCGGCGCGGGCGATCTCGTCGTCGGCGCGGCGGACGAAACGCCGCACGGTCAGGCCGGCGTCGATGAACGCGTCCTCGATCTGCCCCAGGCGCAGGAACATCGCCTTGCTGAACAACTCGAGGACGACGTACTCGCCGAAGCGGTCGGCCACCAGCCCGCTCAGGCCGTCGCCCTCGGCGTGGA
>DNAS01000090.1:3877-10320 GCA_003485185.1 Phycisphaerales bacterium
CAGGCCGTCGCCCTCGGCGTGGACGAGGCGGTAGGCGTCGGTTACGTCGTCCAGGCGGAGCATCTCGCGGCGGAGGCTCACCGCGCGGGCGATCCGCTCAGCGAGGAACGATTCGCCGGGCGCGGCCTCGCCGTAGGAGACCATCCGCAGGGCGATCTGCGAGGCGGCGCTGTAGAACGCCCAGCCGAACGGCTTGCCCGCGCGGTCCACGACGCGCACGAGGTCGCCGTCGGCGGGCGAACCGTCCACCCGCCCGACCATTCGACGGTAGAGCAGCGGCCCGTAGCTGACGCTGCGGAGGTGCGCCGTGGCGCCGGAATGTCTGTCGCGGGGTGCGTTCATGTCTCGGCCGGGGGGAGGCAAAAAAGCCCCATTCCGGCCCCGAAAAAGTATCGGAAATCGCGCGAAAAAGCTCGGAAATCCTCCGGTAGCGTGCGAAAACCGTCCCCAATCCGCCCCGCCTGGGCGTCAAATGTCGTCCGGCAGACGGAAGCGGTCGGCCGTGTCGGAAATCCACTGACCCAGGCGATCCTGAAGGGCGCGCCGCTCATGGCGGAACCGGAGGTTGTGGGCCAGGTTCGCCTGCTCGTACGGATCCTCGTTCAGGTTGAAGAGCATCCAGGGCTGACCTTCGAACGCGGCGTACTTCCAGCCGTCGGCCGTCACGACGCCCCGCCAAGGACGGTCCACGCTGTCGGCGTGTCCGGTCGGCACGACCAGTTGGCAAAAGGCCGAGTCCGGCTCATTCCCGGCCTGCCGGCCGCGGACCACGTGCCCGGAATAATCCGTGCCTTCCATCCAGTCGGGCTTGTCGATGCCGCACAGGCCCAGCGTGGTCGGAGCGATATCCACATGATTGATTGGGGCACGGACCCGATCGTTTTGGCGACCATAGCGATTGGCCCCGCGGCTGACGATGAACGGGATGCGCAGGGCCTCTTCCCACATGGTGGTCTTTCGGAACTGCCCGTGCGAGCCGTGCATGTCGCCGTGGTCGCTGAAGAAGACGATGTAGGTGTCGTCCTGCAGCCCAGTCTCGACGAGCGCCTGGCGGATGCGTCCGACGTTCCAATCGAGATTCTCGATCTGGGCGCAGGCGCCGGCCAGCTCGCGCCGCGCCTGCTGCCGGACGCGGGGGATGTCCGGCACATTGGGGCGCAGGACCAGGCTTGCGGGCGTATGGCGGGCCATCCACTCCGCCGGCGCCGTGTAAGGGTCGTGCGGCGGCTGGACCGACAGCACGGCGAAGAACGGCTGGCCCTTGCCTTCCGCCGCTTCCCGCCCGCGCTGCCGGAGAGAATCGATCAGCAGATCGCTCAGCGCGTCGGTCTCGTAGCCGCCCAGGCGATAGTGAAAGGCGCCGTCGCCCGAGCCCCCGTGCACCCAGCAGTCCCACTGCGCGTTGTTGTTCTCGTAGCCCCCCCAGTCGTCGAAGCCGCCCCGCCGCTCCGGCGGGATGATATGCAGGGCGGCGCGCCCCTTCTTCTCGTGAAACCCGTCCACGTGCCACTTGCCGAAATAGCTCGTGCGGTAACCCGCCTGTTTGAAGGCGTGCGCGATCGTCGGCATCTCGGGCGGCATGCGGAACTCGTGGCCGGGAACGCACTGGTGGGGGTAGCGGCTGGTCAGCAGCGAGCCGCGGAACGGGCAGCACAGCGGGCATCCGCAGACCGCCTGCTCGAAGACGACGCCTCGGCCGCCAGACGGTCCAAGTTGGGCGTGCTGAGGTTCGGGTCACCGGCGTAGCCCGTGGCCTGCGCGCGGTGCTGGTCGCCGAAGATCCAGAGAACGTTGGGCTTTCGGGAGGTTGTATCCGTCATGCTCAAACCAGTTGGGCTGCGGGTTGGGCCTGCTCGTTCGGGCGGAGGATGCCCTTGCTGTCCAGGTACGCCTCGCAGCGGGTCATCATTCCGGCGTCGTTGCTGTGCCCGTCGAACTGGAGGGTCAGGAACGGCTTGCCCGACGCGGGGCGGATGTAGTGCTTGAGGAAGGAATCCGGCCCGCACTTGAAGTTGGTGATGTGGACGATGTGCAGGTTCGGATGTTCCGCGACGATCCGGGAGGCCGCGAGAATCTGCCGGCCGAGGTTCCAGAACATATTGTCGTTCATCTCGCGCACGTCCACCGGGTCGGTGTCGAGGAAGTCCAGCGGCACGCAGTTGACGCCGTAGTGGTCGCGCAGCTTGCGGGCGACGGAGAGGTTCACGCCCGCGTCGTGAACGTTGTAGGGCCGGCCCAGCAGCACGATGCCCGGTGCGCCGGTGCGGCGCAGCGTGTTCAGCGCGTCGCGCCCCGCGGCCAGGCACTTGGCGGCGAATTCATCCTGCGCCGCAAACGCCGCCGCGACGGCCGAGGCGATCTTCGCGCGACGGAGCTTCAGCCGCCGGCCCAGCTCTTGGGCCGGCAGGAACTGCTCCAGCTCGCGCCGCACGGTTTCACGCCCCTGGCGGAAGCGCACCGTCGGCGTCAGCAGGCGCGACGCCCGCTCCTCGATCCGCGGCGCCCGGCGGACCACGAACGGGAGCGTCTGGTGCCACGGGCACAGGTGGCTCTCGGTGTTCATCCAGCGCGTCTGCTGCGAGATGATGTTCGGCGCCAGCACGTAGTCCACGTCGTCGCGGTCCAGCAGCGACAGCACGTGCCCGTGCGCGACGATGATGGGGAAGCACGGTTCAGCCACCGCGCTGTCCAGCCCGGCCTGGATGATCTTCCGGTTGGTCGGCTCGCTGAGCGTCACCCGCGCGCCCAGCCCAGTCAGCAGCGTCCGCCAGAACGGCAGGCTCTGCAGCGCGAACATCGTCAGCGGGATGCCCACGGTGGGCGCGTCCGCGCGCGGCGCGGGCAGGCGCGACTCGTCCATCAACCAGGCGCTGCGCATCTCCATCAGGTCCGGGATGACCGGGCGGACCGCCGCCTTGGCCGCCTTGCGGAAACGGTCGGAGCACTTGTCGCCCCAGTAGGTCTTCTCGCCCTCGACGGTGAATTCCTGGATCGCGCAGGCGTTGGAGCACCCCTTGCAGGTGAACTCGCGCAGGGCGTAGTTGACCTGCGAGATGTCGTACCCGCGGAAGCGCGACGGCCGCGCGGGCAATGCCGCGGCGCTCTCGCCGACCGACGCGGAGACGTACGTCCCCTCGAGTTCCGCCAGACCACGCCCTTCGCTCCCCCGCCGCGCCGGCGCGCTCATCACCTCGCGCGCCAGCAGGGCCGCGCCGATCGCCCCGATCACGCCGTTGTGCGGCGGGACGATGATCTCCCCCCCGCAGACCTCGGCGAAGGCGGCTGCCACCGCGTCGTTGTAGGCCGTGCCCCCCTGGAAAAACACCGTCCGCCCGATGGGCCGGCCGCGCACCACCCGGTTGATGTAGTTGTAGACCACCGAGTACGCCAGGCCAGCCACCAGGTCCGCCTTTTCCGCCCCGCGCTGGAGGTAGCTGTTGACGTCGCGCTCCATGAACACCGTGCACCGCTCGCCGAGGCGCACCGGCGCCCTGCTGGACAGCGCCAGCTCGGCGAATTGCCCCTTGATGGCGATCTCCAGCTCCTCCGCCCGCTCCTCCAGGAAGCTGCCCGTCCCGGCGGCGCAGGCCTCGTTCATGGTGAAATCGACCACCACGCCGTCCTGGAGCGAGATGTACTTGCTGTCCTGCCCGCCGATCTCGAAGATCGTGTCCGGCACGCGCCCGTCGAGCATGGTGCGCCCGATGAACATGGCGCCGGTCTTGTGAGCGGTGATCTCGTCGTTGACGGTGTCGGCCCCGACGAGCTGCCCGATCAGCTCGCGCCCGCTGCCGGTGGTGCCCACCCCGCGGATGCGCACCCGCAGGCCCCAGGCGCGACGGATTTCCCGCAGGCCCTCGCCCACCACCTCGATGGGGCGACCCTGCGTCCGCACGTAAATCTCGTGCATCATCCGCCCCTCTTCGTCGATCAGCACCAGGTTCGTCGAGACGCTCCCGATGTCGATGCCCAGGTACGCGTCGATCGGACCGTCCCCGTACGGCGCCTCGTACGGCGCCACCCGGTCGCGCAGCAGCAGCACGCGGTCCATCGTCAGCGGATTGGTCGTCGGGAAGGCCCCGTGTGCGCTGTCGCTGGCGGCGCGGAGTTTCTTCATGTGCGCCAGACCGGCCGATGCGCCCGCTTTCGCCGCCAGCGCCGCCGCACCGACGGCCGGGATGTGCGCGAATCCGCGCGGGACGAACAACTGCTTCTCGTCCAGGCCCGATGCCTCGCGCAGCGCCCGCACCACCGCCGAGTTCGCCGCCAGTCCGCCCAGGAACGCCACCGGCGGCTCGACCGGGTGCGACCGCACGACGGCCGTCCGGAAATTCCGCGCCACCGCCAGGCACAGGCCCCGCAGCACTTCGGACGGGGTGTAGCCCTTCTGCTGGGCGTGGATCATGTCGCTCTTGGCGAAGACGCTGCACCGCCCGGCGACAGCCGCCGCTCGCTCGGCCGCAAGGCAGATATCCCCGAGCTCCTCGACGTTGTACTTCAACCGCCCCGCCTGCTGGTCGATGAAGCTGCCCGTGCCCGCCGCGCAGTCGCCGTTGGTGGAATAATCGACGATCCCGTATCCCTCGTCGCCGGCCGAGAGGCGCATGTACTTGCTGGTCTCGCCGCCCATCTCGAAGACGGTCCGCGCCTCGATCCCCATCGCCGACAGGCCCGCCGCGATGGCGCGGAACTCGTTGACCTCGGCGGCGGAAAGTTTTTCTGCGGCCAGATTGGCCGCCGACCCGGTGAACGTCACGCCCGCCACGCGCCCCGCGCCGACGGCGGAGATGATCTCGTCCAACAGTTCGGTGGCGGCCGCCAGCGGTTTGCCCCGCGTCCGGCGGTAGGGAGAGAGATAAATCCGGGCGTCCCCGTTGGCGTCGGCGTTGAACAACTCCCAGCCTTGCGGAACGCCGCAGGCGTCCAGGTCGGCCTTGTCGATGATCAGCGAGGCCTTGGCACTGATGGCGCCGATGTCAATTCCCGCGTAGCAGCCCATTCCTGTCATCCTTCGCCCCGCCGGCCGGGCCGTCGAGGGAAAGTCCATCCTCATGATTCGATGAAACGGGGCACCATCCCCATCGAGGTCCCTCCCTGGGCCTCGCCAGCGGAAGTGCTGCTTGGAACTTCCGACGCAGGCGCGATTTCCACGCCGCGCCCAACTCCTATCGGACAAGCATTATGCGCGCCGCCGACGCGATTTTTCAAGCGAATTCGCCGCAGGACCCGCGTGCGAGGGGATTTCCCGGCAGGAAATTCCCTCGCACACAGAGCGGGAAAAAGCAGTAAGGACAGAGGAGAAAAACGCAAACCTCCGGAATGTGCGCGCAAAAAAAGCCTCCACCAAGTGCCGGTGACGCGGTATGGAGAAAGAACCCGTTATTTCAAAGTGGGCAGCAGCCGGCCGCCGGAGCGTCCTGGACTTTCGCTTCCCGAAACGGGTGTATCGGTTCTTCTCTCACGTCGCGCCCGCCGAACACGGCAGAGGCATGAAGGACCTGAATATTCACTTGTCACACTGCCATTCTACCACGCTTTGTATCGACGGCAACGGGGAAAATCTTGAGTCGAAACTCATCCACCGGTTATCCACCGCCCAACGCACGCACGGGCCGGGAGTTGACGCCCGTCAGGTCCGCAGCGAGGCCGAGAGTTTCTTCTCCAGCGCCGCCAGAACCAACGAGACTTGCTCGTCCACTTCCTCGCTGCGGAGCGTGCCGTCGGACTTGCGGTAGGTCAGCGTGACGGTCACGGATTTCTTTCCGGGCTCGATGGGTTTCCCGCGATAGGTCGTCACGTATTCGAGCGATTCCCGCAGCGGCTGGGGCACCGAGTCGATGGTCTCGGCGATCTGCCGCCAGGCGACGGATTCGTCGACGATGACCGACAGGTCGCGCCGCACGGCGGGGAATTTCGCCAGCGGCTGGTACTTGCGGTCGATTCCGGCGCGGTCCAGCAGCGCGTCGAAGCGGACGGTGGCCGCCGCCACCGGCTTTTCCAGCCCGTAGAAGTCCAGCACGTCCGGGGCAACCATTCCGAGGCGCCCGACGGACTGGCCGTCGAATCGCACCTCGGCGGCCGCGCCCTCGTCCAGCCCGGTCTGGCGCGCGGCGACGACCTCGACGCGCGTGGCGGGGTTGATTCTCTCGACGGCCGATTCCAGCGCCCCGCGCAGCTCGCGCAGGTCGCCCGTGGAGACCAGCGCCAGCTCGACGTGCTCTTCTGGCAGCCCGGCGGCCGGCGCCGCGGCGAAGACGGCTGCGATCTCGAACAGGCACACCTCGCCCGTGCCGGCGTCCTGGTTGGTCTTGACGGCCCGCAGCAGCGAGCACAGCAGCGTCGGGCGCAGCACGTTGTTGGTCTTGCGGACGAGCGGATCGACGGCGACGGTGCGGGCGAAGCCCAGGCGTTCGGGCTCGCCGGCGTCGACGAAGGTGTAGGTC
>DNAS01000090.1:10435-18146 GCA_003485185.1 Phycisphaerales bacterium
CGAAGGTGTAGGTCTGGGCCTCGTCGAACCCCGCGCCGCTCAGCGCCTGCCCGACGGCCCGCCGGACGCGCGTCGGAAGGCCCATCGGACGGACCGCATGCGTCACGCGCGAACCAACGGGAATCTTGTCGTACCCTTCCAGGCGGGCGATTTCCTCGATGAGGTCCACCTCGCGCGTCAGGTCGCCCCGGTGCGAGGGGATCTTGCAGACGATCTTCCCGTCGTCCAGGCGCGGCTCGAGCCCCAGCCGGCCCAGCAGTTCCGCCTGGCGCTCGGGCGGGATGGCCATGCCCAGCAGGGCGTCGCAGCGCTGCGGGCGGAGCGTGACGGTCGGCTGGCGCCACGGAGCAGCCCAGGCGTCCAGGACGCCCCCGGCCAGCTCGCCGCCCGCCAGTTCGAGGATCAGCTGGCAGGCCCGCAGGCCCGCCTCGTCCACGCGCACCGGGTCCACGCCCCGCTCGAAGCGGTAGTTGCTCTCGCTCATCAGTTGGAGCCCGCGGCTGGTGCGGCGGACGCTCAGCGGGTCGAACTGGGCGCTTTCGATCAGGACGGCCGTCGTGGTCTCGCCCACCTCGGTGTTCAGCCCGCCCATCACCCCGGCGATGGCGACGGGCTTTTCCGCGTCGGCGATGACCAGCGTCTCCGGCGTCAGGCGGCACTTCGTCTGGTCGATGCTGACCAGCAGCTCCCCGTCGCGGGCCCGGCGGACGACGATCTTCCGCCCGGCGAGCTTGTCGTAATCGAAGCTGTGCAGCGGCTGGGAGTATTCCATCATCACGTAGTTGGTCACGTCGACGATATTGTTGATGCTCCGCAGGCCCACGGCCTCGAGGCGTTCGACCATCCACTGGGGGCTGGGGCCCACTTTCACGCCGCGCAGCACCCGCGCGGTGTAGCGCGGGCACAGGTCGGGCGCTTGCACCTCCAGCGCCGCCAGCTCGGAGACCTTGCCCTTCGTCGGAAGCTTGCCCAGGACCGGCGGGCGGAACGCCGTGCCGAGCATGGCCGCGACTTCCCGCGCCACGCCCAGGTGGCCCAGGCAGTCGGGGCGGTTGGAGGTGACTTCCAGGTCCAGCACCATGTCGGTGTCGGTCTCGAGAACCTCCTCGAGGTTGATGCCGATGTGCATCAGCCGCTCGCCCAGTTCGGCGGCGGAGAGGGGAATCTCCACGTAATCCGTCAGCCAGTTCAGTGAAACCTTCATGTCCGCTCCCTGCGCCGGCGGATTTCGCCCCCGCCGGCCGCTCGAACCGACCATCGTACCGGCCCGCCCGCCGCTGTCAAAGGTTTTGGCGGGCGCCGCCGCCCGCGGTACAATGCCCGGCGAAAAAGGAACCCCAACGCCACGGAGCCGCCCGGTCCATGAAACCCGTCGAACCTGCCGTCACGCTGGTCCGCATGTCGCCCGACGCCGACGAGCTGATCGCCTCGGCCGCCAAGCTCTGCTACGCCGGCGACACGTCGGAGATTCTCCGCCAAGACCCCCAGCGGGCGGGGGACTTCGTCCGCATGCTCAAGAAGATCGGGCACCTGAGCCCCATCGAGCACGCGGTCTTCACGTTCTACATCGAGGGCGTCTCCCGCGCGATGACGCACCAGCTCGTTCGGCACCGGATCGCCAGCTTCTCGCAGCGGTCGCAGCGATACGTGGGGCACGCGGACTTTGACTACGTCGTTCCGCCGCGCCTGCGGGGGCGGCGCGTCCGCGTGGGGGACAAGGAAATCGACGCCGTCGAATACTTCCGCCAGACGATGGAGTTGATCGCCGATCGCTACCGCAGCCTGAACGAGGCCCTCGGCGACGAGGGCGAATCCAGCCATGAGGACGCCCGCTATGTGCTGCCCAACGCGTGCGAGACGAAGATTTTCGTGACGATGAACGCCCGCGAGCTGCTGCACTTTTTCGAGGAGCGTCTGTGCCAGCGGGCGCAGTGGGAGATTCGCACCGTGGCGGAAAAGATGCTCTCGCTGATCCGGGGCAGTTGCCCGGCGATTTTCGAGACGGCCGGGCCCAAGTGCGTCCGCCTGGGCGGCTGCCCGGAGGGCAAGATGACCTGCGGGCGGTTTTCCGAGGTCCGCGCCCGCTACGCCCCGGGCGGGTAATCGGGCAATATCTCCTTGTCCCGATGCGTCTTGCGATATAATGAAGGAGGAAGAGGGCCTCCCTGCTCGCCGCCAGGATTTACGAGAGTTCATCTTCACGCGGAGCCGTTTGTGATGAATAAGGCCGCGAGAGGTTTTCGGTTTGCGATCTCCGTGGGGGTTGCGGTGTCGGCCGGGTCGGCCATCGCCTGGGCCGCGCCGTCCGTCGCGCCCGCCCAGGCGCCCGAACCCATGACGGTCATCCTGCTGGCGCTGGGCGCATGCCTTCTGCTCCTGCGCCGCCGTCGCCGTCCTCGCGACGAACGAAAGTAGTCCCCCCGCCGCCGGGCTTTGCCTCCAGAATCAGTTGCAGGACCGCGCCGCGCGCCGGTACACTCTCGGGCCTGTTTGACCGGCACTCTGACCGTACAGGACGCCCCATGGAACAATTCAGCGACGAAGCATTGAAACGGACCCACACCTGCGGGCAGCTGCGCGTGGAGGACGTCGGAAAGACCGTCCACCTCTGCGGCTGGGTGCGCAGCTACCGCGACCACGGCGGGGTGGTGTTCATCGACCTGCGCGACCGCGACGGCGTGACGCAGGTGGTCTTCGACATCCCGGACGACAAGAACGACGCCGAGGCCGCCGCCCGGTACAAGCTCGCCCGCGCGCTGCGCAATGAGTGGGTCATCGCGGCCGAGGGAACCGTCCGCCCCCGCGGCGACGAGCGGGAGAACCCCAAGCTGCCCACGGGCAAGATCGAGGTCTTGGCGCACAAGCTCTGGCTGCTGAACCGGTCGGACACCGCGCCGTTCAGCCCGGACGAATACTCCGACGTCTCGGAGGAGATGCGCCTCAAGTACCGCTACATCGACATCCGCCGCCCGGAGATGGCGCGGGCGCTGCGCCTGCGCCACCGGATCTGCCAGACCATGCGCCGCCAGCTCGACGAGCGCGGGTTCGTCGAGGTCGAAACGCCCTTCCTGACCAAGAGCACCCCCGAGGGCGCGCGGGACTTCCTCGTGCCCAGCCGGCTCCAACAGGCGGCGTTCTACGCCCTTCCGCAGTCGCCCCAGCTGTTCAAGCAGATACTCATGGTCGGCGGGCTGGACCGCTACTACCAGATCGTCCGCTGCTTCCGCGACGAGGATCTCCGCGCCGACCGCCAGCCGGAGTTCACCCAGATCGACCTGGAGATGAGCTTCTGCACCGAGCACGACGTGATGGAAGTGACCGACGCGGTCCTGCGCGAGAGCTGCCGGCTGGTGGGGATCGACTACCCGCAGCACGTGCCGCAGATTTCCTACGCCGACGCGGTGGACCGCTACGGGATCGATCGTCCGGATATGCGGTTCGAGATGCTGCTGCACAACGTGTCGGACCTGGCGGGGCGGACGGACTTCAAGGTGTTTACGGCGGCTTTGGCGGCCGGCGAAATGGTCAAGGCCCTCTGCCCGCCCGGCGGGGCGAAGTTCACCCGCAAGGAGATCGACGCCTACACCGCCTACGCCGGCGAGTTCGGCGCCAAGGGCCTCGCCTGGTGCAAGATCGAGAACGGGCAGTTTGCCGGCGGGGTGGCCAAGTTCCTCCCGCCCGACGTGCAGGACGAGCTGCTTCGCCGCCTCGGCGCGCGCGACGGGGATTTGATCTTCTTCATGGCCGACTCGGCCGCCGTCGTCCACAAGGTGCTGGCCGCCCTGCGCTGTCGGCTCGGCGCGGACCTGAAGCTCTACAACGACAACGCCTACGCCTGGTGCTGGGTGGTGGACTTCCCGCTGGTGGAGTGGAACGCCGACGAGAAGCGATGGGACAGCATGCACCACCCCTTCACCAGCCCCAAGTGGGAGCACCTGGAGATTCTGGAGAGCGATCCGGGCTCGGTGCGGGCGCGGGCGTACGACATCGTTTGCAACGGCCTGGAGCTGGGCGGCGGGTCGATCCGTATCCACTCGCCGGAGATCCAGAAGCGCGTCTTCGCCCTGCTGGGCATCAGCGAGGAACAGGCGCACATGAAGTTCGACTTCCTGCTGGACGCGCTGCGGTTCGGCGCGCCCCCGCACGGCGGGCTGGCGCTCGGCCTGGACCGCATCGTCATGATCCTCACCGGCGCGCAGTCCATCCGCGACGTCATCGCCTTCCCCAAGACCCAGCGCGGAACCTGCCCGTTGACCGGCGCGCCGTCGCTCGTCGAGGACCGCCAGCTGGCCGAACTGGACCTGAAGGTCATCGCCCCGCCCAAACCGTAAAGAAAACAACATCAGCCGCTGAGACGCAGAGAACGCAGAGAAGGCGGATGGGGTTTTCGTCGCTGCGTTTTCGCATGGCGAAATCAGAGCGGGATTGCGCGGATTCGGAGATTATAAAAACAGAAACAACGGCAGTACGTCATGTCCGTAGCGTTTCTGTTTTGGGATTCATCAACTCTCTTTGCCCTCTGCGTCTTGCCGAAGGCATCCCTTCGGGACTGTGGCCGTCTTTCGCCGCAAGGGGTGGACGGCGGCGGGAAGGCGGGGTATCCTGCGCAGGGGAAAGGAGACGCCATGAGCCCCGCCGCCCGGAAGCGGATCCGCAAGGTCGCCCTGCCCCCCGGCACGCTCGTATACGTCGGGGCCGAACGGGCCGAGCCCGTCCGCATCTCCGTCATCCATTACGACGCCGACCGCATCGAACAGCGCCAGGTCGCTTCCGCGGGCGAGGCCGCAGACTTCCGCGGCAGGCCCGGCGTCGCGTGGATCAACGTGGACGGCCTGCACCAGCTCGAGGTCATCGAGGAGCTGGGCCGCCGCTTCGACCTGCACCCGCTGGTGCTGGAGGACATCGCTAACACCGCGCAGCGCCCCAAGCTGGAGGATTACGGCCAGTCGCTGTTCATCGTGGTCAAGATGCTCACGTGGAACGACCAGGCGGCGAGGGTCGAGTCCGAGCAGGTGAGCCTGATCCTCGGGCAGGACTTCCTGCTGACGTTCCAGGAGCGTCCGGGCGACGTGTTCGATTTGATCCGCGACCGCCTGCGGAACGACAAGGGGCGCATCCGCCGGATGGGCGCCGACTACCTCGCCTACGCCCTGCTCGACGCGATCCTCGACTACTATTTCACGGTCCTGGAGCAGATCGGCGACCGCATCGAGATCCTGGAGGACCTGGAGGTGCGCAATCCCCGCCCCGAGACGCTCCGCGAAATCCACCGCCTCAAGCGCGAGATGATCACGCTCCGCCGCGCGGCCTGGCCGCTCCGCGACGTCGTCAACTCGCTCGAACGCGGAAAAAACTCCCTCCTCCGCGAGGACACGGGCGTCTACTTCCGCGACCTCTACGATCACGCCGTCCAGGTCATCGAGAACACCGAGACGTACCGCGACATGCTCTCCGGGCTGCTGGACCTGTACATGTCGGCCGTGTCCAACCGCATGAACGAGGTCATGAAGGTCCTGACCATCATCGCCACGATCTTCATCCCCTTGACGTTCATCGCGGGCATCTACGGGATGAACTTCGAGTTCATGCCGGAGCTGGGCCGGCCGTGGGGATACCCCGCCGCCCTGGGCGTCATGGCGCTGGTCGCGCTGGCGATGCTGATCTATTTCCGCCGGAAAAAATGGTTATAAAAACCCAGACAAAAACTCACCGCAGAGGTCACAGAGAACGCAGAGAGAAGAGGATCATAATTGCCTTCTCCGCGGTCTCTGCGGACTCTGCGGTAAAATTCGTTTTTCGGACTGAACCATGACGATTTCGCTCGAAGACATGCTGAATTCGCCGCGCACCGGCCGGTGCGTGGTGATGGGCATCCTGAACGTCACGCCGGACAGTTTTTCCGACGGCGGGCGGTTTCTGGAACCCGCCGCTGCCGTCGCGCAGGCGCGGGAGATGCTTGCTTCCGGCGCCGAAATTCTCGATATCGGGGCCGAGAGCACCCGCCCCGGCTCGCGGCGCGTGCCGCCCGACGAGCAGATCGCCCGCCTGCGGGAGATCCTCCCCGCCGTCGTCTCGCTGGGCGCACGGGTGAGCATCGACACGACCCGCGCGAAGGTGGCGGCGTTCGCCCTGGACGCCGGCGCGGCAATCGTCAATGACATCTCCGCCGGGCGCGACGACCCGGAGCTGTTCCCCCTCGTCGCCGAGCGCGCCTGCCCGCTGGTGCTCATGCACATGCTGGGCGAACCGGCGACCATGCAGTCCGCCCCGCGCTACGGCGACGTGGTGGCCGAAGTCGAGGCGTTCCTTTCCGAGCGGCTCGCGGCGGCCGTCGCCTGCGGCGTTTCGGCGGAAAAGGTCATCCTCGACCCCGGAATCGGGTTCGGAAAGACGTTGGAGCACAACCTGGCCCTGTTGGCGGGCCTGGGCGAGCTGGCGGCGCTGGGCAGGCCGGTGCTGGTGGGCCCGTCGCGCAAGCGGTTCCTGGGCGAACTGACGGGGCGGACCGATCCCGCCCAGCGGATTTCGGCGACCGTCGCCGCCTGCCTCGAGGCCCGAAAACGCGGCGCCACGATCTTCCGCGTGCACGACGTGGCGGCACTGGCCGACGCCCTGGCGGTCGCCCAGGCCGTCGAAGGCGCCGACCCGGGCAAAAAAACCTCGCTTTAGGTGCAGCGAATCCTGTCCCCCAGCCGATTCTCTGATAAGATTTCCCCAGGCGAATAGTCCGCGCGCCGGATGACAGGCCATGAACGAGCTTCTTCGGTCGATCACGAACTACATTCACCGCGTCTCCACCTACAACCTCACGGTGGTGGCGGTCGAACTGCTGCTGATCGGGCTGGTGGCCTGGTGGGTGCTGCGCTTCCTCCGGGGCACGCGCGGGGCGCGGCTCGTCAAGGGCGCCGCCGTCCTGCTGGCCCTGGTCTACATCGTCATCCGCCTGCTGCCCAAGACCGGCAGCCTCAGTTGGGAACGCATCGAATTCCTCTACGGAAAGTTCCTGCTGTTCACGTTCGTTGCCGTAATCGTGGCGTTCCAGCCGGAACTGCGCCGGGCCCTGATCCAGATCGGGCAGACCCGCCTGTTCCGCGGAAAGCACGCCGACATCGAGGCACTGGTCGAGGAACTGGTGGACAGCGCCATGTACCTCGCCCGCAACAAGATCGGCTCGCTGATCGCGGTGGAGCGCACGGTGGGCCTGGCGGCGATCATGGAAACGGGCACGCGGCTGGACGCGGCCGTCACCAGCAACCTGCTCAACACGATCTTCTACCCCGGCAGCGCGCTGCACGACATGGGGGTGATCCTCAGCCGGGGTCGCCTCGCGGCGGCGGGATGCCAGTTCCCCCTCGCCGAGAGCGAGGACGTGGACCCGTCGCTGGGCAGCCGGCACCGCGCCGCCCTCGGACTGGCGCAGGAGTCCGACGCCGTCGTCATCGTCGTCAGCGAGGAATCCGGGCGGATTTCCATCGCCTGCGAGGGGCAGCTCTACCTCGGGCTGACGGGCGAGAACCTCCGCGAGATGCTGCTGTCGCTGCTGGCGCCGAAGTTCGGCGCCGGTCGAAAGAGGGAAACCCCCACGGGCGAAGCCCCATGATGACCAAGACCCGATTCTACGGAGTGGCGCCGAAGCGTTTCAGCCGCCGCTGGTGGCTGGAAGGCGGAAAGACGTTCTTCTGGGTCGCCGTCGTGACGATCCTGATCTGGG
>DNAS01000130.1:0-5864 GCA_003485185.1 Phycisphaerales bacterium
ACAACCGTTCAAGGGGGGGGTGGCACGCTTTGCTTGCAAAGCGTGTTGCCGAATTCGCCGAACACGGCTTGCAAGCAAGCCGTGCCACCCACAGCATCCGGCTCAGACTTCGAGGCGCACCGGTTTTCCGCCCTCGGCGGCCGACTTCCAGCAGGCCTGCGTGAAGCGGATCGTGGGCAGGAAGTTTTCCGGCGGCGACTCGTTTTCCGCCTTTCCGAGGATCACGTCGATGAAATGGTTGTCCGGGTCGCTGGCGGCGCAGTCGCCGAAGTCGGCGACCTCCTGGAGTTCCTGCTGAAACTGCGTGGTGGCCCGCACGATCGTCGGCGCGCCGTCGGTCCGCAGGAACAGCGATCGCCCCGCGTTTCCGCTGAGGGTCCAGTCCTCGCACATGCCCCGGTGCTGGGCCGAACCGAGGACCGTCAGCGAGCCCAGCGTTCCGCCGGCCGTCCGGAAGCACACCACCGAGTCGATGTCCACGGCGGCGCCGCGGTTCTCGATCATGGCCGAAACTTCCGTCACCGGCTCGGGGACGAGCCAGTTGATGACGTCCACCACGTGCGACGCGGAGTCGTTGAGCTGCCCCCCGCCGGACAGGCGCGGATCGTGACGCCAGTTGGTCGCCTTGCCCAACCACCACGCCTGGGTCTGGAGCACCGACAGCATATGCAGCCGGCCGAAGGCGGGATCCCGCACGAATTTCTTCATGAACCGGTACGGCGCCTGGAAGCGGCGCTGATACGCCACGACGACGTGCCGCCCCACCGCCCGGGCCTTCGCGGCGACCTGCTGCGTCTGGGCGGCGCTGGAGACCAGCGGCTTTTCCGCCAGCACGTGAAGTCCGGCGTCCAGGCAGGCCATGATTTGCTCGAAATGCAGCGTGTGTGGTGAGGAGATCAGCACCGCGTCGAGCTTCTCTGCGTCCAGGAGCTTGCGGAAGTCGTCGTAAACCTTCAGTGCGGGGCCTTCGGGGAAGACGGCCTCATGGAACCGCCGCACCGACTCGGCGCTGGGTTCAGCCAGCGCGACGATCTCCACGTCGCCCCGCGCCAGGAGGCGTTTTCCGTGCCCGCGCGAATTGGCGCCGGCCCCGATGAATCCCATGCGGATTTTTTGCACGATCATATTCCTTTTCCGGCGGCTCGCCCGGCCGCATTCGGCTTGTTCCTATCGCGGCGACGGGCGGGTGTCAAGCGCGCAAAAACGCGGCGGTCCGCGAAGGACCGCCGCGCTCGATGCAGGTATCTTCACTTCAACCTTCGGCCTTTTCCCTTCGGCCTGGTCTTAGTACATCTCCTCGTCCATTCCACCGGCCGGGGCGCCGCCCTTCTTCTTCTCGGGCAGTTCGCTGACGACCGCGTCGGTGGTCAGCAGCAGGCCCGCGACGCTCGCGGCGTTCTGGAGGGCGGTCCGCTCGACCTTGGTCGGCACGATCACGCCGTCGGCCACCAGGTCGGTGTATTTGGCGGTCAGGGCGTTGTAGCCGAAGTTCACGTCGGCGGACTCCATGACCTTGGCGGCGACGATGCTTCCGTCGAGCCCGGAGTTCTCGGCGATCTGCTTGATCGGCGCGACGAGGGCGCGGCGGACGATGTCCACGCCGGTCTTCTCGTCGTCGTTGGCGCACTTGATCTTGTCGAGGGCCTTGAGGGTCCGTAGGACGGACACTCCGCCGCCCGGGAGGATGCCTTCCTCGACGGCCGCCCGGCAGGCGTGCAGGGCGTCCTCGACGCGGGCCTTCTTCTCCTTCATCTCCACCTCGGTGGCGGCGCCCACGTTGATCTGCGCGACCCCGCCCGACAGCTTGGCCAGGCGCTCTTCCAGCTTCTCGCGGTCATAATCGCTGGTGGTCGTCTCGATCTCGTGCTTGATCTGCGCGATGCGCCCCTGGATGTCCGAGGTCTTGCCCGCGCCCTCGATGATCGTGGTGTTTTCCTTGTCCACGCGGACGCGCTTGGCGGAGCCCAGGTCGGACATCTCGATGTTCTCGAGGCTGATGCCCATGTCCTCCATGACGGCCTTTCCGCCCGTCAGGACGGCGATGTCGCGGAGCATGTCCTTGCGGCGGTCGCCGAAGCCCGGCGCCTTGACCGCCACGCACTGGAGCGTGCCGCGCAGCTTGTTGACCACCAGCGTCGCCAGCGCCTCGCCCTCGACGTCCTCGGCGATGATGACCAGCGGCCGGCCCGACTGGGCGATCTTCTCCAGCAGCGGGACCATGTCCTTGATCGCGGAGAGCTTCTTCTCCTGGATCAGGATCAGCGGCTTCTCCAGGTCGCACTCCATGCTCTCGACCTTGTTGACGAAGTGCGGGGAGATGTACCCCTTGTCGAACTGCATGCCCTCGACCAGGTCCACGGTGGTCTCCAGGCCCTTGCCTTCCTCGACGGTGATGACGCCGTCCTTTCCGACCTTGTCCATGGCGTCGGCGATCATCTTGCCGATTTCCTGGTCCTGGTTGGCCGAGCAGGTGCCGACCTGCGCGATTTCCTTGGAGCTCTTGACCGGCTTGGAGAGCTTCTGGAGTTCCGCGACGACGGCCTCCACCGCCTTGTCGATGCCGCGCTTCAGGCTCATGCCGTCGGCGCCGGCGGTGACGTTCTTGAGCCCCTCGTCGAAGATCGCCTCGGCGTAGATGGTGGCCGTCGTCGTGCCGTCGCCGGCGATGTTCGACGTCTTCGACGCGACCTCCTTGACCATCTGGGCGCCCATGTTCTCGTTGGCGTCTTCCAGCTCGATTTCCTTGGCGACGGTCACGCCGTCCTTGGTCACCGTGGGAGCGCCGAACGACTTCTCGAGCACCACCACGCGCCCGGTCGGGCCCAGCGTCACCTTCACCGCCCTGGCCAGCTGCTTGACGCCCCGGCGGATCGCCTCGCGCGCCTCGATGTTGTACAGGATCTTCTTCTTCGCCATTGCCTATCGCTCCTTGTTCTTGTTTTCCGTTTCGCCGTCAGGCCGACGGTCCGGCGCGGGATTCCCGCGTTCGCCGATCCGCCAGTCCGGCACGTTTCCTATCGGTTCCGCCCTCAGTCCAGGATCGCCAGGACGTCGGACTCGCTCATCAGCAGGTATTCCTCGGTTCCGACCTTGATGTCGGTGCCGGCGTAACTGTTGAAGACGACCTTGTCGCCCACGGAAATCTGGAACTTCGCCCGTGTGCCGTCCTTCAACAGCTTTCCGTCGCCCAGCGCCACGATCTTGCCCTGCGTGGGCTTTTCCTTGGCGTTGTCGGGCAGGTAGATTCCGCCCTTGGTCTTCTCTTCCGCATCCAGACGCTTCACGAGGATCCGCTCGCCGATCGGGCGGATTTTCGGGCCCTTGCCGGCCGCTGCTTTCGCGCTCGCCATGAGTCGTGACTCCTTTGCTTTCCTTCTCAAATTTCCAGTCGATGCCTAAAAAAAATACCAAACCGCCGACCCCGAGCCCGCTCGATGACGGGCCTCGCGGTCTACGGCCAATCCGGCTCGTTCTCGTCCGGCCCGCGCAACAGCACGTTCAGCCGGACCATGATCCGCTGCACCTGCCGCAGAAGCTCCTCCAGCTCCAGCGGGCGCACCACCACGCTGAACGCCGCCAGGCGCAACGCGTCCTCCAGCGTGCGGCGGTCGTTGCGGCCCGTCACCACCACCACCGGAAGCAACTGGTCCAGGCGGCGGATCATCCGCAACACCTGGAGCACGTCCAGCTTCCAGTCGCCGGCGTCGTCGAGGACGGCCGCGTCGGCCACGCCCGACCGCACGACGTCCAGCAACTCGTGGTCGTCGTGCACGTCGTAGGTGGTGATCCATCGCGGTCCGACAATCTGGGACAACGCGTCGGTCCAGAAGCCGGCCTCGCCGGTGACCACCAGCCCGAACGGGCGGTCCTTCAGATTGTTCTGCACCGCGACCATCGCGGGTTGCTCCCTGCGGGTCCGTGGCACAGCCGTCCGGACCGCGCCGCCCTGCCAAGGCAGGGAAAGACCCGTTCCTAGACTAGCAACCCAAGTGCCAGCATTCCTATCTGCATGCACTTGAAGAAGATACGTATTGTTCATCCGTTGCGGAATGGAAATTTTTCTGCCGAAGATCGCCTCCGATACGGGCGAACTGCTTCTTTGGCAGTCGCAAATCGGCGCTGGGCTTGCGTCAGGCGGTCACGAGAATCGGTCCCGCCAGCCGCTATAATTTGAACATGGGGGCCGGTGGGACGTGGAACCGGAATTGACACCCCGCAGTCGATGCGATAGAGTATGGGGCTTGTTTGCCCACGGGCGAAGCTTCAGAGGAGTGCGAGAAATGGCTGGCGAACTGACTGCAAAGAAAGTGCTGCTGGTGGACGATGACCGCGACATCCTTGCGGCCATGCAGACAGTGCTCTCTGAGGAAGGCGCGGAAGTTCTGACCGCGCAAGACGGTAACGAAGCGATCGTCCAAGCCGAGGCAAAGGCGCCCGACTTGGTGGTGCTGGACATGATGCTTCCCAAGCGCAGCGGGTTCCTGGTGCTGGAAAAACTCAAGCGCGGGAAAAAGAAATCCGACCCGCCGCGGGTCATCATGATCACCGGAAACCAGGGCCAGCGCCACAAGGTCTACGCCGAAAGCCTGGGCGTGAACGCGTATTTAAATAAACCGTTCCGCATGGAAAAGCTCGTGGAAACGGTCAAAAAGCTTCTGAATGTGAATTGAATCCCCCGGAAGATTGTTGTTGTCTTGTCGGCGGGCGGCGAATATAGTGGTTGAACTGTCAAAAGGATAAGCAAGGGAACGAGCAGGAAAGGCGACACCCGTCGCCCTCGGGCATGGGGCCCGGCGGCGGGTAAGGTAAGCAAGGACGTATGAGCATTACGACCGAAGCAAAGCAAGGCATTGTCAAGGAACACCAGCTGCACGAAGGTGACACGGGTTCGGCCGAGGTGCAGATCGCGCTGCTGACTTCGCGGATCAATCACCTCACCGGGCACCTCAAGACGCACGCCAAGGACCACGCCTCTCGCCGGGGTCTGCTCAAGATGGTGGGCAAGCGAAACAGCCTGTTGAAGTACCTGTCCGTCAACGCGCCGGACCGTTACAAGGGCATTATCGCGAAGCTGGGTCTGCGCAAGTAGTCTCCCTTGGGCATCCCGATGACTTTCCCGACGGCGGCCGGGGCGTTCCCCGCTACGCCCCTCTTGCAGCGCGCGGGCCTGTTCCCGCCGCCACGCCGCCGTCCCGGGGCTTCACGATTGAGAGATCGACACAGAGAGAATAGAGAAAGTTGTCAGGCACAGGTTTCGTTGCGCGCGGAAGGTCCGGAGAAGGCTTCCCGCCCGCCGAGACCCAGGTAAGGATGAAATGAAATGGCAGTGATTCGAGTGCAGAGAGAGATCGCCGGCAGGATGTTGTCCCTCGAGACCGGCAAGGTCGCCAAGCAGGCCCATGGCGCCGTCACCGTGCAGTACGGGGACACCGTGGTGCTGGCGACGGTTCTGGCCGCCCCGTCCACGCGGGAGATCGACTTCTTCCCGCTGTACGTGGACTACCGCGAGGCCACCTACTCCGCGGGCAAGATTCCCGGCGGGTTCTTCAAGCGCGAAGGGCGCCCCACCACCCAGGAAGTCCTCACGATGCGGATGATCGACCGCCCCATCCGCCCCTGCTTCCCCGACGATTACATGGACGAGGTGCAGATCCAGTGCCTCACGCTGAGCTTCGACAACGAGAATGAGCCGGACATCCTGGCCCTGATCGGCGCGTCGGCGGCGCTGACGATCAGCCCGGCCCCGTTCCAGGGCCCCATCGGCGCGGTCCGCATGGGCTACGTCGACGGGCAGATCGTCGTCATGCCCACCCTCGAGCAGATCGAGACGGGCGAGATGGAACTCGTCGCAGCCGGGCCCAAGG
>DNAS01000130.1:5904-8680 GCA_003485185.1 Phycisphaerales bacterium
CAACATGATCGAGCTCGGCGGGCGCGAGGTCAGCGAGGACGTCGTCGCCCAGGGCACCGCCCAGGCCTTCGAGGTCTACAAGCAGATCATCGAGCTGATCGAGGAACTCGCCGCCAAGTGCGGAAACCCGGAAAAGGCCTACGAGCCCGCCCCGGTCCCCCAGGAACTCAAGGACGCCGTTTTCGCCAAGTACGGCGACCGCATCCGCCAGGCCAAGCAGATCGCCGACAAGACCGAACGCAAGGACGCGCTGGCCGAGATCAAGGAAGACGTGTTGGCGGAATACTTCCCCGAGGACGCGCCGGAAGACTTCGTGCCCGCCTACAGCAAGGCGCATGTTTCCGAGGCGATCTACAAGACCGAGGGCAAGGTCCAACGCGAGCTGATTCTCGGCGGAACCCGTCCCGACGGGCGCGCCAAGGATGAAGTCCGCCCGCTCGGCATCGAGGTCGGCGTGCTGCCCCGCACGCACGGTTCGGCTCTGTTCAACCGCGGCGAGACGCAGGCCCTTGTCATGACCACCCTCGGCACCCCGCGCGACCAGGTCATCATCGACGGCATCCGCGAGGAGTTCAAGAAGCCGTTCTACCTGCACTACAACTTCCCACCGTTCAGCACGGGCGAGATCAAGCCGATCCGCGGCCCCAGCCGCCGCGATTACGGGCACGGCGCCCTGGCCGAAAAGGCAGTCCAGGCCGTCATGCCCTCTCCCGAGGAGTTCCCCTACACCGTCCGCGTGGTGGCCGAGCTGCTGGGCTCCAACGGCTCGACCTCGCAGGCGACCATCTGCGGCGCGTCGCTGGCCCTGATGGACGCGGGCGTTCCGATCAAGGCGCCCGTCGCCGGCATCAGCATCGGAATGGTGCACGACGAGGACAAGCCCGAACGCTACACCCTCCTGACCGACATCATCGGCGAGGAAGACTTCCACGGCGACATGGACTTCAAGGTCGCCGGCACGGACAGGGGCATCACCGCCATCCAGCTGGACATGAAGGCCCGCGGGATCCCGCAGGACCGGATCGTCCAGACGCTGGATCAGGCCAAGAAGGCCCGCCTGCACATCCTGGAGGCCATGAACCGCGTGCTGGACAAGCCGCGGGCGGACATCAGCAAGCTGGCGCCGCGGATGTTCACGCTGAAGGTCCCGACGTCGAAAATCGGCAAGATCATCGGCCCGGGCGGCAGCACGATCAACCGGATCCAGGAGCAGACAGGCGCGTCGATCGACATCGAGGACGACGGCACGGTCTACATCGCCAGCACCGACGCCGCGGGCGCCGAGGCGGCCCGACGCGAAATTGAGGGCTTGACGGCGGAGGTGGAACTGGGGAGAATATACAAAGGCAAGGTAGTGTCCATCAGGGACTTCGGGGCGTTTATCGAAGTCCTTCCGGGCGTCGACGGCCTTTGTCATGTCAGCGAACTGTCGGACAAGTACGTCAAGAAGGTTACGGACGTCTGTCAAATCGGCGACGAACTCGAAGTCAAGGTCATCAACATCGACGATCAGGGCCGCGTGAAGCTGTCCCGCAAGGCCCTGCTGGGCGATTCGGAAGCGTCGGATTCGCCTGCCGCCCCGAAGTCCGAGGGCGGGGAGTCGAGGCAGCATCATAAGAGAAAGTAACCTCCGGCCGGCGGGGCGTTCCCCGCCGTTCGGAAGCACCTTCCTGCCCGGCGTCGCCGGTGGGCGGCGCCGGGCGGGCGATGGACGCGTGATGCGTTTCGCGGCCCTGCCGCAGGCGCTTCGAAGTTTCGGCCTCCGCAGCCCGTTATGTTCGGGGCGCGGCTGTCAGTTCCCCTTTGCGGGGTCTGAAGCCCCGTGAACCTGGGCACTAGGGAGGTGCGAAGATGCCCACAGGGAAGGTCAAGTGGTTCGATCCGAAAAAGGGCTACGGGTTCATCATCGGTGACGAAGGGCAGGACGTCTTCGTCCACTACACCTCGATCGTCGGAGACGGGTTTCGCGCCCTGAAGGACGGCGAGGTCGTGAACTACGAGTTGGTGCGCGGCGAGAAGGGCTTCCAGGCTCGGAACGTCGGCCGGACGCCCCCGCAGCCCCCGCCGTTCGTCCAGCCGTCGGCGTAGCGTGCCCCCGGCGGAACGGGCCGGGCGAAGAGAGCCGCCGTCCGCGCAAGGGGACACGAATGGCCGAAGGTTGGTGGTTTCTGGCAGGTCTGGTCGCCGGCGGGTTGGCCGGGGCCGCGATGACTGTCCTGCTCGCACGGCGCGTCTGGCGCAATGCCAAACGCCTCGCCGCCCGGTCCAAGGGGCGCGAGAGCCTGTTGGAACTGGGGCATCTGGCCGGGGGGCTGGCCCACGAAATCAAGAACCCCCTGTCCACCATCAATCTCAACCTCAAGCTGCTTTCCGAGGATCTTGCCCGCCATGACGACGAGGAGCACCGCCGCTGGCTCCGTCGGCTGACCAACGTCCGCGAGGAGGCAGACCGGCTTCGAGGAATCCTCGACGACTTCCTCCGCTACGCGGGCAAGATCGAGCTTTCGCCGGCCGTGACCGACCTGCGAACCGTCATCGGCGAACTGGTCGATTTCTTCCTCCCCCAGGCCGAGGTCGCCCATGTCCTGGTGCGAACCTCCCTGCCCGACAGGCCCGTGCTCTGCAACCTCGACGAGCGGCTCTTCAAGCAGGCCCTGCTGAACCTGATGATCAACGCGGTGCAGGCAATGTCGGCCGGCGGCGAGCTGTTGCTGAAGGTCGCGCAATCCCGCGACGAGGCGACCGTCGAGGTCATCGACACCGGCCCGGGCATCCC
>DNAS01000130.1:8827-9244 GCA_003485185.1 Phycisphaerales bacterium
ACCGGCCCGGGCATCCCCGCGGAACACCTCGCGAAGGTCTTCCAAGCGTATTTCTCCACCAAGCAGGGAGGCAGCGGCCTGGGCCTGCCCTTCACCCGTCGCGTCGTCCACGAGCACCAGGGCACGATCTCCGTGGAGTCCGAGCCGGGCAAGGGCACGCGATTCGTCATCGCCCTGCCGCTGGCCGACAACACGCAGAAGTAACAGTCCACGAATTACACGAAGACGGAAAAGAGAAAAAGCGTTGTCCACAGATTACACGGATTACACAGATTTGAAAAATGCAGCATCTTTTTTATCCGTGTAATCCGTGTAATCCGGGAACCCTGTCTTTTTTGAATTCGTGTAATTCGTGGACTGTTTTTCGACCATGGAACCATCCGGCGTCATTTCGTTCGAGCCGAGTCTGCATGAGGG
>DNAS01000130.1:9426-10259 GCA_003485185.1 Phycisphaerales bacterium
CCGTCGCTGGCCGCTGCCGTCCATGCCGCGTTGTCCGTCCTGCCGGACGGCTGCGCGAGGGACGGTTTGACCCTCCTCGTCAACGACCCCCAGCGCCACACCGACACCCGGGCCGTGCTGCAATGCCTCGCCGGCTGCGTGCGCCTGGACCGCTGCCACATCCGCGTGGCCACAGGCTCGCATCGCTTTTCCATGGACCTGCGGCGGCAGTTCGAGCGGCAGTTGCTGGATGGTTTGCCGGCCGTGCCCGTCGCCTGGCACGACCCCGACGCCCCGGCGGCATTCGACGGGCCCCTGCTGGCCATCGGAAGCGTGGAACCGCACTATTTCGCCGGCTTCACCGGCGCGCACAAGACCTGCACCATCGGCTTCGCGAGCTGTGCGGCAATCGAGCGGAACCACGCTTTCGCCCTGTCGCCGTCGGCCCGTCCGGGCAGGTTGGCGGGAAACCCCGTCCACGAGGGCATCCTGCAAATGCTCGGCGATCTGGAGCGTCGGACGCCCGTGGCAGCCGTCAATCTCGTCCAGGCCGGGCGGCGCATCCTCGGCGCATTCGGCGGGCGCGTGGGCGAAACGCTCTCCCCGGCGGCACAACTGGCGGGCGCGACGTTCCTGCGCCAGATCGACTCGCCGGCCGACGCCGTCGTCGCCGAAGTCTCCGGGCCGCTGGCGAGGAGCTTCTACCAGGCCGACAAGGGCATCAAGAACAACGAGTGGTCCGTCCGCGATGGTGGAACGCTGGTCCTGTTGGCCGACTGCCCCGACGGGATCGGGCAGGACGATTTCGTCGGTCTGCTGCGCCAGGCCCCCACGCACCGCCAGGCCGTCGAGAC
>DNAS01000130.1:10389-10619 GCA_003485185.1 Phycisphaerales bacterium
GGTGCGGATATTGCCTGGGCGACCACAAGGCCGTCAAGCTCCGCTACCTGACCGATCCCGCCTGCCGGGGCGTGCGGGTGTTCGTCGTGTCGGGCGGACTGACCGACGCCGACGCTGCCGTCCTGGGCCTGACCCGCGCGCCGTCGGCGACCGCGGCGCTGGCGGCAGCCGGCGTGGACCCGCGCCACCACCGCGTCCTGCGCGTCGCCGACGCGGGCAACCTCTGCGTC
>DNAS01000130.1:10780-11068 GCA_003485185.1 Phycisphaerales bacterium
GGGCAACCTCTGCGTCCTGCCCCGCGGCGATTGACAGCTCCGCTCCGGACCGGTACGTTACCCATCATGGAAGCATCCGAACAGGCTGCCGCGGATATCCTGATCGTCGAGGACGAGGTCGCCCACGCCGAGGCCATCGAGGAAGGCCTCTCGCGCCTGGGGCACCATTGCACCGTCGTGCATGACGGGGCGGCCGGAATCGCGCGCCTCGGGGCGCAGGCGTTCGACATCGTCGTAACCGACCTGATGCTGGGCAGCGGCCCGGACGGGCTGGCCGTGCTGGCGGCG
>DNAS01000130.1:11211-11462 GCA_003485185.1 Phycisphaerales bacterium
ACGGGCTGGCCGTGCTGGCGGCGGCACGCGAGCACGCCCCGGCCGCCAAGGTCATCCTCGTCACCGCGCATTCCTCCGTGCAGACCTGCCGGCAGGCGCTCCAGGAAGGCGCGTTCGACTACATCGAGAAGCCCCTCGACCTGGACGAGCTGCGGGCGGTGGTCTCCCGCGCCGCCGAACACACCGCCCAGCGGCGGATGATCCGCGAGCTCAAGCAGCAGCTCGACGAGAAGTACGGCTTCGAGAACATC
>DNAS01000130.1:11770-20232 GCA_003485185.1 Phycisphaerales bacterium
GTTCGGGCACGTCAAGGGCGCCTATACCGGCGCGGTCGGTGAGCGCGCGGGACGCTTCGAGCACGCCGACGGGGGCACGCTCTTCCTCGACGAGGTGGGCGACATGCCCCTGCCCATGCAGGCCAAGCTGCTCCGCGTGCTGGAGAACGGCGAGGTCGTCCGCGTCGGGTCCAACGAGCCCGTCCGCGTGAACGTCCGCGTCCTCAGCGCCACCAACAGCGACCTCGCCGGGCGCGTCCGCGCCAAGGAGTTCCGCGAGGACCTGTACTTCCGCATCAAGGGCGCGACGATCGAGATTCCCCCGCTCCGCAACCGGCGCGACGACATCCCCCCGCTCATCGAGCACTTCATCGCCCGCGCCAACCAGACGCACCGCACGAAGATCAAGGGCGTCACGCCCGACGCCCGGCGGGTGCTCATGGCGTATCCCTGGCCGGGGAACGTCCGCCAGCTCCGCAACACCATCGAGAACATGGTGGTGCTCGCGTCGGGCGACCGGCTGTCCGTGGACGACCTGCCCGCCGAAATCCACCGCCCGCCCCACGACCTCCAGGACAAGCAGTTCGGGCAGCTCGCGGGCATCAGCCTGGAAGACGCCGAAAAGGAGCTCATCCGCAACACGCTCAAGATGACCGGCGGGAACCGCGAGCAGGCGGCCGGTATCCTCGGAATCGGCGAGCGGACGCTCTATCGCAAGATCAAGGAATACGGCCTTCAGGAATAGCTGCTCCGCCCGGCGCTGGCCTGAACGCCCCCCACCTGCTATCCTGTCGCCATGCCGGAAATCCACGTACTTCCGACGCACCTGGTCAACAAGATCGCCGCGGGCGAGGTCATCGAACGCCCCGCGAGCGTCGTCAAGGAACTCGTCGAGAACGCCCTCGACGCCGGGGCGACGCGGATCGAGGTGGCCGTCGAGGACGGCGGCGCCAGGCTGATTTCCGTCACCGACGACGGCTGCGGAATGTCCGCCGACGATCTCGCCCTGGCGTTCGTTCCGCACGCCACCAGCAAGATTTCCGGCGAGGACGACTTGTTCGCCATCGCCACGATGGGCTTCCGCGGCGAGGCGTTGGCGTCGGTGGCGTCGGTCAGCCACGCGCACCTGCGCACCCGCCGGCGCGAGGACGCCGCCGGGCACGAGATCGACGCCGCGGGCGAGAGCGTCGGCGCGGTTCGCCCCTGCGCCGCGGCGCCGGGCACGGCCGTGACGATCCGCGACCTGTTCTTCAACACGCCCGCGCGGCGGAAATTCCTGCGCTCGCCCGCCACCGAGCTGGGGCACGTCAGCGAGCAGATTGCCCGCCTGGCCCTGCCGCACCCCCACGTCGCGTTCCGCCTCTGCCACAACGGGCGCGAGACGCTCAACCTCCCGCCGGCCGAAACCACACTCCAGCGGACGCGCGACCTGTTCGGCGGCGAACTGGCCGAAGCGCTGCTGCCCGTCGCGCCGCGGCGCGGCGCGGTCCGCGTCGCCGGGCTGGTGGGCGCCCCGGCCGCCGCTCGCGCCTCGGGAAAGTGGCAGTACTTCTTCCTCAACGGCCGGTACATCCGCGACCGACTGCTCTCCCACGCCCTGCGCGAGGCGTTCCGCGGGCGCCTGGACCCGAGCCGCTGGCCCGTGGCGATGATCTTCCTCGAGATTGACCCGGGCGAGGTGGACGTCAATGTCCATCCCACGAAGATCGAGGTGCGCTTCCGTGACTCCCAGGCGGTCTACGGCGAGCTGCTGGCCGCCCTGAAGGAGACGCTCAACCGCGCCGAGCTGGCGCCCGATGCGGTGCTGGCCAGGCCGGCCGCGCCGCCAGCGCCGTCGGGCGAGGATCACGTTGACGACGATCGCCGCGCGTCGCTCCGGCAAGCGCTGGCGGACTTTTTCAAGTCGGCCCCTCCTCGCCAGCCCCGCCTGAGCTTTCCCGAACCGACGCCCCACCGCGCCGCCCCTCCGCCCGTTGTGCCGGACGTGACTTCGCGGGATCAGCCGCCCGCGCCCACGGCAGCGGAAGTCCTCGCGCCGCCCGCAGCGCCCGAGCCGCCTTTGCCCGCCGCCGAGGCGATCCAGCTGCACAACAGCTATCTCGTTGCCGCGTGCGACGACGGACTGGTGATCGTGGACCAGCACGCGCTGCACGAGCGGCTGATCTACAACGACCTGAAGCGCCGCCTCGCCGACCGGTCCGCCCTGACGGGTCAGCGGATGCTCCTGCCCCAACCGGTGCGTGTGACGCCCGCGGAATCCGCCGCCTTGGAGGCCCACGGCGCGCTGCTGGCCAGGCTGGGCATCGAGGTCGCACCGTTCGGGCCCGGAACGGTGGCGGTGCAGCAGTTCCCCACGCTGCTGGCCGAGCGCGGCGTGGCGGCGGACGCGTTCCTCCGCGAGCTGCTGGACTCGCTGTCCGACAACGAGAACGCCGAGCCGGAGCACATGCTGGAATCGCTGCTGGAGATGCTGGCGTGCAAGGCGGCCGTCAAGGCCGGCGACCCCCTCACGCACGACGAGATCGTCACCCTGCTCGCCCGGCGCGACGAGGCCGACAAGGGCGCCTCCTGCCCGCACGGAAGGCCTACCGCGCTGCGCCTGACGCTGCGCGATCTGGAAAAGCAGTTCCAGCGCGCCTGACCGGCGCGACGGATTCTTGCTTTCCGCCGCTTGCGGCGCGTATGCTTACACTGTTCCGTTCCGCCCGGTTCGGCGGAGTCCAAGGGATTGGTCAAACTCCACCTGTCAGGAGACGGATCATGAAGGGGCAGATTCCTTTCGCGGCCGTCCTGCTCGCCGCGTTCGCCGCAGGATGTCAGAACGAATACTACGCCCGCCAGCTCATCACGCCCGACGCCGGCGGCGCCGCCATCGGCGAGATGGTCACCGGATCGGGCGATCAACTCGTCCGGCGCGGGCGCATCAGCTATCATCGGCGAATTGCCCGCGCCGAAGGCGTCGAGATCGACGTCTGGGGCATCCTGCCGAAGAACACGCCGACGGTTCCGGCCCAGAAGACGCTGGTGCTCCTGCACGGATGGGGCGAGTGGAAGGCCTCGTACCTGACCGTCGCCGAGAAGCTTGCGGCCAAGGGGTACAACGTCGTGCTGATCGACCTTCGCGGGCACGGGCGCAGCGGCGGGAAATACGTCACCTACGGCGTGAAGGAATCCCGCGACGTGCTGGCGGTCATGGACGCGCTGGCCGGCGAGCACAAGGTCAGTGAGGAAATCTACGTCTTCGGGCTGACGCTCGGGGCGGCCACCGCGATCCAGTACGCCGCCATCGACCCGCGCGTTCGCGGCGTGATGGCGATCGCCCCATACAAGGACGCGCACACCATCTGCCGGCGGGCGATGGCCTTCCGCGCGCCGCTGATGAGCGAGGAGGAGTTCGACAAGGTCCTGTCCCTGGCGGGCAAGATCGGTCAGTTCGAGCCGTCCGACGCGTCGGCCGTTCGGGCCGCCCGGAACCTCAAGGCGCCGATCCTGCTGGTGCATGGGCTGCTCGACTTCGCCGTGCCCCTGGAGCACAGCCAGGCCATCTACGAAGCCGCTTCCGAGCCCAAAAAGCTCCTCGTCGTCACCCCCGGGCCCGAGCAGGTCGCCCTGGCGATGATCTGGGAAAGCTGGCTGGCCGACCGCCTCGACGAGCTGGCGACGCGCGGGGTGGAGACCCAGCCGGCGGAAAAGCCCGCCCCCTGACGCGTCGGCGGGTTACGGCCTGGCGGGGGCCGCGCGTTGCCTTCCGGCGGCACGAGGCGTATACTGCCCGTTTCGCGGCCCGCCGGGCGGGCCCTTCGGATTGGAACACCCATGACCGCATCCGCAGGACAGACGGAAACGATCATCATCCTCGACTTCGGCAGCCAGTACGCTCAGCTCATTGCCCGGCGCGTGCGGGAGAACGGCGTCTACAGCGTGCTGGCGCGACCGGACGTGACCGCCGAGGAACTCCGCGCCTACCACCCGAAGGGGCTGATTTTCACGGGCGGACCCGCCAGCGTCTACGAATCCGGCGCGCCCCGCTGCCGCGAGGAACTGTTCGAACTCGGCGTGCCGATCCTCGGCATCTGCTACGGCATGCAGATTTCCTGCCAGATCCTCGGCGCGAACATCCGCCCCGCCAAATCGCGCGAATACGGGCGGGCGGCCCTGAAGGTGCTCCAGCCGGCCGGACTGCTCAAGAACCTCCCAGCCGAGACTTCCGTCTGGATGAGCCACGGCGACCAGGTGGAGGACGCTGGCGGCGATTTCGAGGTGCTGGCGTCGTCGCCCACGTGCCCCGTGGCGGCCGTCCGACACAAAAGCCGCGACTTCTACGGCGTGCAGTTCCACCCCGAGGTCACGCACACCCCGCACGGAAACGAGATCTTCGTGAACTTCCTGTACGAGATCTGCGGCTGCTCGGGCCTGTGGAAGATGGGCTCGTTCATCGACTCGGTGGTCCAGCAGGTCCGCGCGAAGGTCAAGGCCGACGAGAACGTCCTTTGCGGGCTGTCGGGGGGCGTGGATTCGTCGGTGGTGGCGGCGATGCTGCACAAGGCCGTTGGCGAGCGCCTCAAGTGCATCTTCGTGGACAACGGGCTGCTGCGCATGAACGAGGTGGAACTGGTCGAGAGCACGTTCCGCGACCATTTCCGCATCGACCTGACGACCGTCCGGGCGGCCGACGAGTTCCTCGACAAGCTCGCGGGCGTCACCGACCCGCAGCAGAAACGCCGTATCATCGGGCACACGTTCATCGACGCGTTCAAGTCCGCCGCCAAGGCGATCCCCAACGCACGCTACCTCGCCCAGGGCACGCTCTACCCCGACGTCATCGAGAGCGGGCACTCCCTGGCGGGACAGGCCGCAAACATCAAGCTCCACCACAACGTCGGCGGGCTGCCGGCGGAACTGGGCTTCGAGCTCATCGAGCCCCTGCGCGACCTGTTCAAGGACGAGGTCCGCCAGGTCGGCGAACTGCTGGGCCTGCCCGAGACGATCGTCTGGCGGCACCCGTTCCCCGGACCGGGGCTGGCCGTCCGATGCCTCGGCGAGATCACCCGCGAGCGCCTCGAGACGCTCCGCAAGGCCGACAACATCCTGCTGGAGGAGATTTACGCCCACGGCCTGTACCGCAAGACCGCCCAGACCTTCGCCGTGCTGCTGCCCGTGCGGTCGGTGGGCGTCATGGGCGACGGGCGCACCTACGAGAACGTCGTGGCGCTGCGGTCGGTGGACACCAGCGATTTCATGACGGCGGACTGGTCGAGAATCCCCTACGACATCCTGGCGTTGATCTCCAACCGGATCATCAACGAGGTCCGCGGCGTCAACCGCGTGGTCTACGACATCTCCTCCAAGCCCCCCGCCACCATCGAGTGGGAATAGACCCGCCGGGACCGTACTTTGCCTACCGAACCCTCAGGAGCGGGGCGATGATCGTCTGCGCCGCCCGTTGCCCGGCCTCGTTGAAGTGGTTGGCTGACGTGCCGCATCCGCTGTGGGCGTAGACGATCTGTCCGGTCTCCACATTGATCATGCGCAGGGTCGCACCCACCTTGTATTCCTTGGAAACGATCGGAACAACGTGGACATACACGGTGGTCTTGTCCATTTCGTACTGGTTCACCGAGCCGATCACGACGGCATCGACGCCGAGAACCTTGCCAACCTTGGCCGCCGTCTGCGCGTCGATCAGGTCGGTCGCCTGGAGGTTCTGCTCGTCCACGATGGACTTCAGCCGCGAGCGTTCCACGATGCGAAATTTCCCGGAATTCGTCAGTTCGTTGGTCACCAAACCGCAGACCGCCATCCCGCTCCGCTGGCCATACTCACCGGGGGCATCTTCAAACGGCAATACCGCCACGCTGCGGATCTTCTGCAATTCCTGCTTGCCGACCACCACCTCTGGCTGGGGTTCGCAACCGGCCAGCAGAATTGCCGCGGCGATCGTCCCAAGGAAACCGGTTCGGAGGTTTCTCTTCATCGGACTCAAACCCTTTCCCCGCCGCACGATATGGCGGAATGCGTAGACCCGCCCTTTGTCCCTTTCGGCAAAATCACGGTCCGGCTTTGGGGAATCCCTCACTTTGCAGCAAAGCAGCTTTCCCACAGGGCGGCGGCGACAGTGGCATCACCAGACCTCCGCCCCTACAATGGTTTGTCATGGACACCATCACGCAGGCACTGCTGGGCGCGACGACGGCGCAACTGGGCTTTCGCCAGCGGATCGGGCGTGACGCGGGGTGGATGGCGGCCGCCGCCGCGGTCGTGCCGGACCTGGACATCTTCGTCGCGCCGCTACTGTCGCTGACAGGGGCGGAGGTGGACGGTCTGGCCGGGCTGCGATACCACCGCGGGTTGAGCCATTCGCTGCTGGCGGCGCCGCTACTTTCCTTGCCCGTCGCGGTCCTGTGGTGGTGGATCCGCCGCTCGCTGCGCCGCCGG
This sequence comes from Phycisphaerales bacterium, assembly GCA_003485185.1. Classification (GTDB taxonomy): domain Bacteria; phylum Planctomycetota; class Phycisphaerae; order SM23-33; family SM23-33; genus UBA12270. The sequence continues at coordinate 18,185 of DNAS01000130.1, forward strand.
GAGCGCCCTGACGCGCCGCACATGACCACGTCCAAGCCCCCGCCGCCGTTCTGGATGCTCTACCTGTGCGTCCTGGTGGCTGTGGCCACCCATCCGCTGCTGGACTGGACCACCAGCTACGGCACGTGCCTGCTGGCGCCGCTGTCCGAGGCCCGATACGCGCTGGACGCCGCGCCGATCATCGACCTGATCTACACGCCGCTGCTCGTGCTGACGCTGCTGGGCTGCTGGGTGGCGCGCAGGGTTTCCCGCCGCCCGACCCGCGCGACGCTGATCGTCGGCTGGACGGGCTTCCTGCTGAGCTGCGGGTACCTGGCGGCCGGGAGAATCTGCCACGACGTCGCCATCGCCCGCGCCGAGCGCCTCCTGCCGCCCGGACAGACCGTCGTCCGCGCCGACGCCTACCCGGCGCTCGGAACGATCTTCCTGTGGCGTGCGGTCGTCGAGACGCCGGCGGGCTGGCACGCAACGCGCATTCACCTGTTCAGCAGCGCCGCCCCGGAAACGTGGAAGACCTCCTTCGCGCCACGCCAGGCGGACAACGAGTGGATCGATCGTGCCCGCCGGACGCCCGAGTACGAGACATACCGCTGGTTCACGTCGGGCCGGCTGCGGGCGGAAAACGAGCGGCTCGACGGCACGCACGTCGTCAAGTTCCACGACATGCGCTACGCGGAGACCCAATGGGGCGCCGAGAGCCTCTGGCCGCTCGTGGTGAGCTTCGGGCCGGAGGGCGAGATCATCTTCGTCGGACGCAAGAGGGAACTGCCCCGCCGTCAGTTCGCCAACCACGCCTCCCAGGCGTGGAACGACCTGTGGAACCCGTGATCCCTACCTTCCCTGCCGCTGGACGAGGAACTCGACAAGCGCCTTGTCGAACGTCATGCCATTATGCACGGCCACGAAGTCGGCCCGGACGTTCTGACACTCCTTGCGATACTGCTCCATGAAGGCGTTGAGCTCCTCGAGGTAGGCCGCGCGGATCGCCTGCGGGTTGGTGTCCAGGTGCTCGCCGGTCTCGGGCTCCTCGAACCGCACCTGCCCGTCGAAATCGAACGTCATCTCGCTCTGGTCCAGCACCTGAAAGAGGATCAGGTCGTGCCCGCGGAACTTCAAGTGGTGCAGCGCCGACAGGACGTCCTCCGGGTCGGCTAGCAGGTCCGACAGCAGGATGATCAGCCCGCGCTTGCGGATGCGCGAGGCGATGTCGTGAATGCACTCGGCCAGGTGGGTCTTTCCGGCGGGCTTGGTGCGGGCCAACGTGGACAGGATGTTCGTCAGGTGCGTCCGCTTGGTCTTGGGCGGAAGGAAGGTCCGTACCTTCTCGTCAAACGTGAACAGCCCGACGGAATCCTGCTGGCTGATCATCAGGTAGCCCAGGGCGGCGGCCAGGCAGATGGCGTAGTCCATCTTCGTCATCCGTCCCCCGCCGGCGTAATCCATGCTGCCGGAGCAGTCCACCAGCAGGTAGCCGTCGAGGTTGGTCTCGGCCTCGAACTTCTTGATGTAGTAGCGGTCGGTCTTGGCGTAGACGCCCCAGTCGATCATGCGGATGTCGTCGCCCGGGGTGTATTTGCGGTGCTCGGAGAACTCCACGGAAAACCCGTGGAACGGGGAACTGTGCAGGCCGGCGATGAACCCCTCGACGATGAACCGCGCCTTGAGGTCCAGTCGCTTGACGGTCTGAATGACGTCGGGGCGGAGATATTCCTCGAGCTTCAGGGCCATGGCGTCTATTAGGCGCGGGCGGGCGCCCGGCTGGCAACAGAAAAGGTTAGAGGGGAGAGGTTATACGGATCCCGGTTGAATCTCGCGCTGCAACATGGGGTATGGTGTTGTGAAGAGTGCCTGCGGAACTGAAATTCGCGATTCGCGAATCGCGATTCGCGAATGAAAAAAGAAACGCCGCACGAGAATCATCAGGAACGCGTATGAGAAACTATCTCAGAACTCCCGCGGGCCGCGACGGGGCAGATTCGGCCGCAGGCCAAGGCGTCAGGCCTCCTCGCCATATCGTCCCAAGATATGGCGTCGTCGGCCTTCCTTGC
>DNAS01000130.1:20237-20582 GCA_003485185.1 Phycisphaerales bacterium
AGAGGTGAGGGAGCGTTTTGCTTTTTTAGCGGTCCCACGGTTTTCCAGGTCAGATGGTCATGCAGGAAGTCGCGAGAGTCCTGGCTCTTTCCCCTCTAACCTCTCCCCTCTCACCTTTTTCCCTTCGCCGTGCCGGCGGGGAAATATTCCTGGAGGGGTTTGACGTTCCAGGCGTCGCTGGGGGCGACGTCTTCGGAGGCGCCAGCCCGCAGCGCGGCGATTCCGTCGACGGCCGCCTCCGCCCCGGTCATCGTCGTGATGAGCGGGATGTTGTGGATCGTCGCCATGGCGCGGATTTTCCCCTCGTCGGTGGTCGGTCCCCGGCGCGTGGGGGTGTTGATGAGC
>DNAS01000130.1:20749-29240 GCA_003485185.1 Phycisphaerales bacterium
ATGAGCAGGTCCACCTCGCGGTTGGTGACGAGGTCGCCGATGTTGGGGCGTCCTTCGGCCAGCTTGTCGATGCGCCGCACGCGGACGCCCGCGCCGGCCAGCAGGTCGTGCGTCCCGCTGGTCGCCACGAGCTTGAAGCCCATCGCGGCGAGTTTCTGGGCNNCGAGTTCTGAGATAGTTTCTTAGCGGACGATCTGGAAGAACCGTTCGAAGAACCGATCCGGATCGACTTCGCAGGCGGCCTCGTGCAGCGGCGGTTCGGTTGCCTTGGGATTGAAGATCGTCCAACCGAGCGTCGGCGCGTGGAGCGAGACCGACACCCTCCCCTTCCGATAGCGGCAGAGGTCCGGCTGGAAGATGCTTGCCGCCGCCAGCGGATCGTGGAAGGTCACGTGCGAGGCCTTGCGGAACCAGACTTCGGCGAAGTCCCGCACCGGCTCGAGCACGTGGGCGGTGAATTTTTTTCGGCACTCGTCGGCGGGCAGAACGCAGCGCATGGTCACGTCCAGCCCGAAGCTCACATGTTTCGGCGGGCGGGCGTGGAACGTGTTTCCGTAGGTGATGGCCGTCGCGTGCGGATCGTTGATGGCGTTCCATTCGCCGCCCATGGACGTGAAGAACTGCCCGCACATCAGGACCAGTTGCTTCAGCAGCGCGGGGATCTCCGGATCGGTAGCGAACAGCACACCCACGTTGGTCATCGGTCCGATGGCCAGCAACGTGATCTGCCCCGGATTTTCTCGGATGGTCCGCCGCAGGAACTCGATGGCGGTGTTTCCGGGCGTGAAAGCCTGCCGGGCGCGGCTGCCCAGCGCCGACGCCTGGGCGGCGTCCTTCTGGGGCAGGTCGACGATCATCGCGCGGTCGCAGCCGACGTGGATGGGAACGTCTGTCCTTCCGACGTGCCGGCAGACGGCGGAGACCATCTCCGCCCGCCGGTGCGCCTCGCCGGAGACCGTCGTCACGCCCACCAGCTCGCAGCGCGGCTCGCAGAGCAGGTAGGCCAGGGCCAGCGCGTCGTCGATGTCGGTGCCGATGTCCGTGTCGAGCAGCACTTTTTCGGTCGGTTCGCGGGTCGTCATGGGTCGCCCTCCTTCGGGAGCGGACAATGGCGGGGAATTTTCATGGACTGCGACGCGCTTGTCAATGCGGCGGAAAACCGCCACGAAAGAATTCCTCATTCGCCCAGCGCGCGGGCGATGGTCTGTCGATTCACCGGCTGGATGAGCCCGCGGTCGGTCACGATTCCGGCGAGCAGTTCCACCGGCGTCACGTCGAACGCGGGCGAGTAGGTCTTCACGCCTTTCGGGGCGGTCCGCCGGCCGAAGCCCTGGGTGATTTCCTCGGCCGGGCGCTGCTCGATGGGGATTCCCTTTCCGTCTGACAGCTCCAGGTCGAACGTGCTATATGGTGCGGCCACGTAGAACGGAACCTTGTGCCGCGCCGCCAGCACGGCCAGCCCGTACGTGCCGATCTTGTTGGCCGTGTCGCCATTGGCGGCGATTCGGTCCGCCCCGGTGATGACCACCTGGACCCGCCCTTCCCGCAGAACCTGCCCGGCCATGCTGTCGGTGATGACCACGGCGTCGATTCCCGCCTGCATGAGTTCCCAAGCGGTCAGGCGGCTGCCCTGGAGCAGCGGGCGGGTTTCGTCGCAGTAGACGGTGAAGCGATGCCCCTCGGCGTGGGCGACATACATTCCCGCGGTTGCGGTTCCGATGCCGGCCGTCGCCAGCGCCCCGGCGTTGCAGTGTGTCAGTACGCCACGGCATTGCTTCACCAGCGGCGCCGCCGCACGCCCGATGGCCAGGCACATCCGCTCGTCCTCGGCGTGGATGGCGCGGGCTTCTTCCAGCATCGCATCGCGGACGAGGTTGAAGTCGTCGGCGATCGTCCGCTGGGCGCGGCGCAGGATCCTCCGGACTGCCCAGGAAAGGTTCACCGCCGTCGGTCGCGAACTTTCCAGATACTCCGCGGCCGACTCCACGCCCGTCATGAAGTCCCGCCCGTCGGGAACCCACTGGGCGGCGACGACCATGCCGTATCCGGCCGCCACGCCGATGGCCGGCGCTCCACGGACCACCAGCCGGCGAATGGCTTCCCAGACGGCTTGGGAGTCCTTGCAGTCCACGAATTCCGTTTCCCCCGGCAGGCGGGTCTGGTCCAGCAGACGAAGATGCCCCCGCCGCGAATCGCCGATCCATTCCACGACCTTCACGGGGGGGAGGATTTCCCGGTTGGTTTCGCTCATGGCCGAGAAACTAGCCCAAGCCGCCCGGCAAGGCAAGGGCCTTGCCTTGGGCGAAAATGACGCCCGCAAGGCCAAGCCGCTGTGTCGGCAACCAGTCCGGTGCTGTCCGGATCCTCGGCCTGGGAGGAGCGCTTCACAAGCCGGGCAAGTGGATCGTGGAACTCGAATATTTCCGCATAGCTTTTCCATGAAAGAAGTTGCGCTGCGCCGCCTGTTTCGGGCCGACAAGGCAAATAAGCAAAAATAGTGCCAAAAGGAAACTCACCTTGACGGGGCTTTTGGCCGATATATACCCTTGTATAGTGCCTGCGGACACTTGCTGCTGCCGGAAGGTTTCGCGGGTTCCAATGGCTTCCAGCGTATCGGCCAGAGCGCTGCATGTTGGGGCCAACCGGCTACTCCAAGGAAGGAGCCGTGGATGCTGGTCCTTTCCAGACAACGCGACGAAACCATCGTGATCGGGGACGACATCGAGATCACCGTCGTGGACATTCGCGGGGAAAAGGTACGCCTCGGGATCAGCGCGCCGCCTCACGTCCCCGTCCACCGCAAGGAAGTCTACGAAGCCATCAAGCGGGAAAACGCCGCCGCGGCCGAAGCCAAGGGCCAGACGCCCAAGGTCGAGTCGCTCGCTCTCCGCAAACACCGCGAAGACGAAGGCAAACCGGAGACCGGCGGCAAGACAGGCTGATCGGCAAGCCGCAAGATTCCCACCCGGCAGACGGACCGCGCATGACAAGCCGGAAAGGGTTTTCCACTTCCTGACACGGGTTCGGCGTGTCGTTCCTCTCCCCCGTTGAACGTTTGCTTCACGCGACGGCGGTGCGCCCCAGGCAAGCCACTCGCTCGAGGGCCGGCAGGTGGATGATCTCTGCCAGCGCCTCGACGCATTTGGGGTCGTATCCGGCCGGCGTGCAGCGGCGCAGCTCGTTCATGGCGGCCAGCGGGGTCAACGCCGCGCGGTGTGGGCGATCGTGGGTCATGGCTTCATAAGAGTCGGCGACGGCAAGGATCCTCGACTCCAGGGGGATTTCCCCTCCTTGCAGGCCTTCGGGGTAGCCCGTTCCGTTCATGCGTTCATGATGGTACAGCACCGCCGGCAGAACTTCCTGGAACATCTCCAGCGGCTGGAGAATCTCGTAGCCCATTCGGCAGTGTTTTTGCACTTCGCGATACTCGGTGATTCCGATCCGCGCGGGCGTGTAAAGGATCTTCTCGGAAATGGCGAGCAGGCCGATGTCGTAGAGTTCGCCAATCAGGCTGATCATTTCGCATCGTGCCTCGTCGAGCCCCAGTTTGCGGGCGATCTGTCCGGACAGTTTCCCCACGCGCTCGCTGTGCCCGGCAGAGCGGCTGTCGCGCGCCTCGACGAAATGGACGATCCGCCGCAGCACGTCCACGTAATGATGCTCGGCCTTGCGGGCGCTGTCGCGAACGGACTCGGCCTTGCGACGGAGCGCCTGGACGGCCCGATACACCTGCATCACCAGCAGCAGGCCGATCAGGACGATCACCCCGGCCAGCAGGAAACTGGCAATCTGCCAACCCTTGACCGCCATCGCCGTCGCCACCACCGCGATGGCGACCAGGAAGACCATGACCGGCCGAAGTATGCCAAGGATTTCCGTAAGACAGCCGGAGCTGCGCGTACTCAAGGTGGATCTCCCTCTGCCTGCCCAGGCCCCGACCAACAGAAATATAGGATTCGCCCCCCGGGTTCCGGCTAATGGGTTTGGGATTTTTCGCGATTTTCGCGGAATGGCGAAAAATTATGCGTCCCGCGCGATGCGCTCGGCGACGAGTTCCGCGGGGATGCCGATGTCGGCTACGACGACTTCGCCGGTGTACCGGTCAGCGCCGGGAGCGTCGAAGCCGACCTTGCGGGCGACGAACGTCACGGTCAGCACGGCGCGAACGGCGGGGCCTTCGGCCTGTCCGGTGTCGCAGTCCAGCCCGGTGGGGATATCGACGGCCAGCACGGGCCGACCGGCGGCGTTGATCTGCTCGACGGCCTGTGCCTGCACGCCGCGCAACGCGCCACGGACGCCCGTGCCGCCGATGGCGTCCACAATCAGGTCAAACGCGCGGAGTTGTTCGCCCAAGCCGGCCGGATCGGCGGAGGCATCGCGCAGGTCGTGCCCCAGGGCTCGCAGGATATCGAGATTGATCCTCGCGTCGCCGGCGATTGCGTCGGGCTGCGCGAGAAGGAACGTGACCACCCGTACGCCGCGAAGGGCAAGATGCCTGGCGATAACGAAACCGTCGCCGCCGTTGTTTCCGCCCCCGGCCACCACCGCCGCCGACCGCCCCGCCATGCGGGCCAGAAGCCTTTCGGCCGCGTCGGCGGCGTTGCGTCCGGCGTTTTCCATCAGGACCGCGCCCGGGACGCCGAACTGCTCGATGGCGAAACGGTCAATCTCGCGAACCTGCCGGCGGGTGAGCGGATTCATGGCGGCACCGCGGTGAAAGCGGCGACGAGTCCCGCTAGAGGATCTCGTCGATGGCCTCTTTCAGGTCGGCCTTCTGCTGGAGCCCCACGAACTTGCGGACCATCTCGCCGCCCTTGAAGAGGATGATCGTCGGGATGGCCGTGATGTTGAACCTCATCGCGACGTCGCGGTTCGCGTCGGTGTCCATCTTTCCGACCTTCAGGCGCCCGGCGTATTCGCCGGCCAGCGCCTCGATCGTGGGGGTGAGCATCTTGCAGGGCATGCACCACTCGGCCCAGAAGTCCACCAGCGCAGGGGTGTCCGCGTCGAGCACTTCCTGCTGGAAATTGTCGTCGGTCAGTTCCAGAACGTCGGCAGAACCCATCTGGCGGCTCCTTCTCGTGATAACCAATGCGAATCGTCCTTGGGGAATCCTAGGCGCGATGCCGAGTCTTGTCAACCGCGCCGGCCGGCGCGCGGTCATTCGCCGCGGATTTCGATCTTCCGCGTCTTGGCCGAAGCGGCGCGCGGCAGGCGGATCGTCAACATGCCGCACGACAGCGACGCCTCGATGCGGTCACGGTCGAACTCGTCGCTGAGCGCGAACGCGCGGAAGTAATGCCCGCCCTCGAAGCCCTGATAGGTCCAGGCGTATCGTTCGCCGAACTCCTCGAGGCAGGTATCTGCCTCGAGCGTCAGCACGCCCTTGTCCACGCGGATGTTGATTCCCTCGCTGGCGGCGCCAGGGACTTCCGCCTTCAGCACGATGGAACCGTCCGACGACTCATAAACGTCCACCAGCGGAGTGAGCGTTTCGCCCGGCGCCCCGCCGCGAACCGGCTCGGCATGCACCGCAATGTGTTCCTTTTTCTTCGTCATGGCAATGTCTCCCGGATCGTCACTTGACCTGGATGCGTTTGGGCTTGGCCGCCTCCGACTTGGGCAGGCGAACGGTCAGCACACCGGCCTCCAGCCGGGCGTCGGCACGGTCGGCGTCCACGCGGTCGGGCAGGACGATCGTGCGGCTGAATTCGCCCACGCCCCGCTCCCGCCGCTGGTAGTGCAGTTCGCTGTCGTCCTCGGGAGGCTTCTTGACTCCCTTGACCACCAGCGTCTCACCGGTGATCGACAGGTCGATATCCTCCAGGTGACAGCCGGCCAACTCACACTGCACGATCAACTCCTCCGGACCATTCAGCACGTTCACCGGAGGATAGCTGCCTCCGCCCACCTGTCGGCTGGCGGCGCCGACGGAATCGCCGAAAAGTCGCTCCAGTTCCCTTTGGACCTGTCGCAAGCCCAGGAAAGGATCCCAACCGGATGGCCATCGAAAAATTGTCATGCCGTTCTCCTTTTTATCATAGTACGAACGCCCCACAAGAGTGCAACCGCGATGCCACCAAAACATAATCTCTTTTATAAAAAGGAATTACGAACCTAATAGCGTCGCGAGATTCTTTCAAAGTCCTCTATGAATCCGCCACCTTGGCAGGTGGGCGCAATTTGCCGGAAAAAGGCGCGATATTCGCAAAAAAGCACGCAAGGATTGCCAAAAGCGCCTCTCAATCCTATATTTGTCGCCTTGACATATCTCGAAAGTTCCCTTATAATCGCGAACAATGATGAAGGTAGGGATTGCCCCTGCGTATCCGCGCAGGATCGGTCGAGGGAAGGGCCGGTCAGCTCACTGAGCGGATACGATGCCGCTGGGAGCGGTTTCTGCCGAATAAAACGCTCGGACATTTCTGCTCGTAGGCGCGATTGCTCTGTCGCTTGCCTAGAATTGGGTAGAAGGTCCATGCAGGAGGCATTGAAATGTATCGCTCATCGCTCAATGGGCGGATTGCGGCCGTACTCGGTGCCGCGGCTTTATTCACCCTCGCGTCTTCCAGTGCGCTCGGTGCGTTGACGGAACCCACCGCATACACGTCATCCGACGTGGCCTACTGGATCAACAACTCCGCCGACAGCATCTACTATCGCGACTTGCGCCCGGACTACGTGCGAAGCTGGTACATCTTCAGCGACGCCAACGCGGTCCAGGGCACCAACGGCATCCTGGATCCCGGCGACACGTACGTCACGACGTTCCAGAACTGGTGGACGATGGAGTCGGCCAACACGCAGTACAACTATCGCCAGCGCGACGCGTCGGCGGAGACCGCCGGCGATTACATCGGCGCGCCGATGGTTCCGGTCGATCACACCAATGCGAGCAACAACTTCTGGCTGGAGCGGGAAAAGGACACGATTCAGTTCTACCTGACCTACAGCCAGTTCGACAACGTGGAGTGGCCCGCCTACACCGCCGGGACCGGCGCCAATTATGCCGAACGCAAGGCCGAAGAGCTCGCCCTTCGCAACCGCTACGCGAACGGCTGGGCGATGGCCTGGGTGATCAACGATTATTCCTCGACCGACAAGTACGATCAGACCGCCGCCGGACGGGTGAAGATGGACATCTTCGTCCACGACGGGAAGCTGGACGGAACCTACCAGGATTCCACCGGCGGGACCCAGGCGACGCGGAGCAACCCCGCCGTCGCGACCAGCAACGACGTTTCGATCGCCGCCCTGGACAAGTTCGGCGCGGACATCGTCAACGGGCAGATCCAGGTGCCCAACTACACCGGGCTCAACGGCGCGGACATCGGGTACCTGTGGAGCATCAACGAGAAGCGGTTCACGGAGAACTACGGCGCCGCCGGATACACCAAGTTCCTGGAGGCCGTCGCCTCGATGGAAGTCTATGAGACGGACCCGACCGGTCTCGGCGCGTCGGACGTGATCTACGGCAACCGCAGCCCCAACCAGATCGCCGCGACGCTCACCGACGGCAACGGCAACGCCTACCTCTACCAGGACGCGTTCCTCGAGCGCGACCCGAACGACCGCACCCGGGGCGCCGTCTACGCCGAAGGCAGCACCGACGGCGGCGTGCTCAAGGGCCTGGGCGGGTATAACTACTACGACCCGAACGATCCGAACAAGGTCAACGATTGGGGCGAGCAGCAGGTGATCCGGATCGATTTCGACACCTCGGTCTTCAGCGAGTTCGACCCGCAGAGCAACCCGGACGGCGGAAGCATCAAGAAGATCATCTTCTGGGACTTCGGCGATTCGACTCCCGGCGCCGCGGGCACACAGCAGACGGACCCGGTTCCGATCGTGATGTTCGTGGACCTCACGCAGACCGTCGCGCACGGGCAGGTGTTCTACTCGGCCTACGACGCCAACGGCGACCCGATCGGTCCTCGCATTTACTTCCCAGAGAACCGCATCTACATCGCCACGGTCACCATGGTGCCCGAACCCGTCACGATGGTGGTGCTGGCCATGGGCGGCATGACCCTTCTGCTGCGAAGGAAGATCAGAAGCTAAAGCAGGCCTGTTTTGACTTGTCCGAAAGGGCAGGGCCCGCCGAGACGAGCGCCGGCGGGCCTTTTTATTGCGCCCCGCTGCGGGGCGGGCCCTCCGCGCGGTATGCTGCACGCCATGGGCAGGAAGATCCTCCACGTCGACATGGACGAGTTCTTCGCCGCGGTGGAGAAGCTCGACAACCCCGCGCTGCGGGGCAAGCCGCTGTTGATCGGGGGCGACCCGGCGGCGAGGGGCGTGGTGTCCACCGCGAGCTACGAGGCCAGGGCGTTCGGCTGCCACTCGGCCATGCCGATGGCGGCAGCCATCCGAATGTGCCCCGCCGCGATCGTCCTGCCCGTTCGGGGCGAGCGGTACCGCGAGGTGTCGGAACAGGTCTTCGAGATCCTGGGGCGGTTCACCCCTCAGATCGAGCCCCTGAGCATCGACGAGG
>DNAS01000130.1:29386-29538 GCA_003485185.1 Phycisphaerales bacterium
GAGCCCCTGAGCATCGACGAGGCGTTCCTGGACGTCACGGGAAGCGAGCGCCTGTTCGGCCCGGCGATGGAAATCGCCCGGTCAATCAAGAAGGCCATCCGCAACGAGTTGGGCCTGACCGCCAGCGCGGGCGTGGCGCCCAACAAGTTCCT
>DNAS01000130.1:29717-30030 GCA_003485185.1 Phycisphaerales bacterium
GCCAAGCTCGCCAGCGACCTGAAGAAGCCCGACGGCCTGGTGGAGATCACGCCCGACAACGCCCAGTCGGTGCTGGACGCCCTGCCCGTCACGAAGCTCTGGGGCGCCGGGCCCGCGACGGCTGGGCAGTTCGAGCGACTCAACCTCCGCACGATCGGGCAGCTTCGCCGCGCCGATCCGCGCTTGATCGCCCGGACGTTCGGACAGGCGGGCGAGCACTTCCTCCGGCTGGCGCGGGGCGAGGACGATCGCCCCGTCACGCCCGACAGCCAGGCCAGGAGCATCGGTCAGGAGCAGACCTTCGCCGTGGACG
>DNAS01000162.1:0-1430 GCA_003485185.1 Phycisphaerales bacterium
GGGCAGGGCGAGCAGGGGCGGGCGAGCTTCCGCCGGGGCGTGACGGCGTTCCTGCTGACGGTGGTGTTCGGCGGGGCGGCCGTCGCGGGACTGGTGATGCTCGAGAAGCGCGTCCTTCGCCGACAGGCGGCCGAGGCGCCGCGCCAGGTGCGCGTCTCGCTGCTGGGCAGCCCGTCGTGGATGCCCCCGACGCTCCAGTGGCGGATCGTCGAGTCGGTGCGCCCCCGGGGCGTGAACTTCGCCCACGCGGACCTGACGAAGGAAGTGCACTCGCTGGCCGAGGCCAACCCGTGGATCCGCAAGGTGCGCGCGGTCCACAAGCGCCTGGACAGGAACCCGCAGGTGGGGCTGATCGAGATCGAGGCGGAGTACCGCCGCCCGGTGGCGATGGTCCTGCTCCGCGACGAGATCAACTACGCCTACGTGGACGACGAGGGCATCCGCCTGCCGACCGACCAGGTGCCCAAGTACGCCGCCGAGGTCGCCGACCGCGCCGGGCACAAGCGCTGGGTGTATTACGTCAGCCAGGAGGAGATCCCCCCGTACATCCAGGCGTCGCGGATCCACTACATCAACATCCAGTTGTACTTCGACCGCGACGACGACCCGCCCGCGCCGGGCCGGAAGTGGCAGTGCCCGGCCTTGACGGAAGGCATCCGCCTGGTGAAGCTCATCGCCACGCGCCCCTACGCGTGGGAAGTCACCACTGTCGACGCGCGGAACTTCAACGCGCGGATCAGCCGGTCCGAACCGGACCTCCGCATGTGGGCGCAGGTCGGGCAGGGCCCGAGGACCGACATCCGCTTCGGGCGGTTCCCCAACGCCAGCGGCGACTGGGTGGTCTCTCCGGAACGCAAGATGTCGTATCTCGACGAATTCGTGGGCGATCACGGCAGGCTGGCCGGCGTCCGCGAATACATCGACCTGCGATACGACACGGGATATGAAAGCATCAACTGAGCCTTCCGGGCCGGCGGTGCGGTTGTGGCGTCCGGCCGGGATTCTCTACCTGGCGGTCTGCCTGGCCGCCCTGGCGGTCGGACTCTGGCCCGACGCGGTCTACCCCTCCCGCTCCAACTACCGCCCCGCGCCGCTTCCGACGTTGCAGACGCTGGCGGTGGGGCAGGCAGCCTTCATCCTGCTGATCCATCCGCTCGTGCTGCTGCGCCGCCGGGACAAGGCGACCCGGCCGGAGCACGAAAACGCGCGGGCGTTCTGGGCGGCGGCCATCCTCGAGACACTCGGAATGCTCGCAGCGACGGCGCCGTTCTACGCGGCCGCCGCGTGGCTGGCCGACGCCACCGTCGGCGACGTGCTCCGCGCGGCGCTCTACGCGGCGTGCCTCTGGCCAGCGGCGTGGGCGGGCGCGGGGTGCATGATCCGCCGGCCGCGATGGACCTCGGCCGTCATGCTGATCCTGCTGCTGGCGG
>DNAS01000162.1:1534-10456 GCA_003485185.1 Phycisphaerales bacterium
CATGCTGATCCTGCTGCTGGCGGCGCTGGGGCTGCCCGCGGCGTGGTACGTCGCCCGCGAGTTTCTTCCGGCCGTCGGCGACGCCGGCTGGCTGTGGCGGCTCGCCCCGGCGACCTTCGCCTGGGACAACGCCGCCTCCCGACTGCCCAACGCCGCGCCCCAACCGCTCTGGGCGCTGCTGGCCTGGCCCGCTATCGCCGTCGCCATGATGGCGATGGGCTTTGCATTCGGCTCGAAAAGGGACGCAACCGGAAAATAGCCGGGCCTGCCCGGATGAGCAGGCAGGCCCGTTCACGCCCCCCGGCCCGAATGTCGGCGGCGGTTGCGGCCTGTCACAGCGGCGCGGCGCCGACGGGAGGGTTCATCGGCGGCGGGGGAGGCGTTCTGACCCTCGCGGCCGAGGGCGCGGCGCCGGGGCGGGCGAACACCTCGAACCAGTTCACGCGACCGGTCGCCTGCATCAGCACGAACAGCGTCACGATCGCGCCGATGACGATCGCCAGGCCCGTCCACCCGGGGTAGAAGAACGCGTACGAAAAGCCCAGCAGGTACACCAGCTCAGCGGCGCCCACATACGCCACGGCGAACTTCACGCCGGCCACCAGGCGCATGTAGCTGACGACGAGCAGGACTGCCGTCGCGGCGCAGATCCAGAACGCCGCGTGGATGGAAATCTTGTCCACCAGGTACGCCAGCAGGATGTGGAAGGCGAAGAACCCCGCCGCGACAAACAGGTAGTGCATCGGGTGCAGGGCGATCCGCTTGAGCACGCAGACGGTGAACAGGACGGTGAAGAAGAACAGCAGGCTCACGGGCGCGAAGAAGCTCATCCGCGCAGCGATGGGCCCGGCGTTGGGGCGGGCGGGCATGACGATTCCGATCCACTTGTCGGTGCGCGGGGTGTCGAACTTCCAGGCCGCTTGCACGCCGCCTTTGATCGGCGCGGCCGGGCTCGCCGGGCTGACGGAGCCCTTGGCGTAGTCGATGTCGGCGAAGTTCGTCGTCGCCGTCAGCGAGAAGTTCCGCAGGCCCGTCGGCAACGGCCAGTCGCACCAGCCGGGGCGGTAACGCCAACTGTCGCGCCCGCGGGCCTCGTACGCCACGGTGACGACGTGCTCCGCGTCGTCGGCCAGCCGGACCGCCAGCGTGTTGGAGAATTGCGTGGCGTAGGCGGGCGGAATGCCCTGGCCGTCCAGCGTGATCGCGACGCGCTCGACCTCCGACGGCAGGCGGAACAGCAGCATTCCGCCGGTCGCGCCGGATGGCGACGGCGCCGGCAGCCTGACCGTATACCGCCCCTCGAACGCCACCGTGTAGGTGCTGAACCACAGCAGGCCCTTGTAGCGGTTGTCGTGGCGGAAGGAGACGTTCACCTCCGACGCCAGCGGGTCGGCGTAGCGGGACGGGTCGGCGCGTTCCTTGGCGCCGGCCACCACGTACGGCGACGTCTGCACCAGGTCGGCCGGTCCCCACAGGGCGTTGACCTCGGCGGACAGGTCGTCCTTCAACTCGGCCGTGCGGTACTCCATCGTTCCGCCCAGGATCATCCAGGCCACACTCACCGCGCAGAAGATGAAAATCACGGCTAACAATCGCAAGACGCTCATGGTTTCCCCTTTCGTTTTTCAGTCCTGCCGGGGGAAGGTGGCCATAATCGCCGCCAGCCCCAGGCCAGCGCTCAGTAAATGAAGCCCCACAATCAGCAGCCCATTCCACCACCACCGACGGAACGGGCGCCAAGACAGCGGAAGCAGCAAGACGGCATAGTACGGAAAACAGAACGCGGCGGGATTATCCAACCAGTCCGGTACCCGGCGCAGCAGCGTCCAGCGGTCCTCCAGCAGCGAATATGCACACCATATTCCCACTCCCGGCAAAGCGACAATCCGCGCCAGCCAGTCCCAGTCGAAATGCCACGCGAGACACGCGGCTAAGCCGAGCGCAAATGTAGCTCCTGCCCAGTAGAGCAGGCCGCGACGGGTCCAGTGAGGGGATGTCGTTCCGGTCGTCATCGTGCCTTGTCCAGGATTCCCTGGAGGATTCCCAGGTAGCGTTTCATCGCCTCGCGCCCCTTGTCCGTCAGCGAGAGCGTGGTGCGGGGCTTTTTGCCCTGGAAGGATTTCTCGATCCGCGCGTAGCCGGCGCGTTCCAGGGCCGTCAGGTGCGTCGAGAGGTTGCCGTCGGTCAGGCCCAGCTCGCCCTTGAGCTCGGTGAAGTCGAGCCGGTCCACGCCAGCCAGCGTCGCCATGATCGCCAGGCGCGTCCGCTGGTGGATCGTCTCGTCGAGGAGGTTGTGTTTCCGTTCGTCCGTCAACGGTTGCTCTCTCCGCGGGGTCGCTCATCCGCCGTGGCGGGCCCAGACGGCCGCGCCGTAGACGATGTGGTATCCGCCGAAGGTGACGCCCAGGGTCCAGTACGGCGCCGTGCCCGCGGGCAGTCCGGGCAGGGTGAACTGGAACATCGCAGCCGGCAGGGCCGACAGCACGAACGCCGCCCCCAGCAGGCGAAGCTCGACGGGGGAGAAGTCTCCCACCTGCCAGAGCGCCACGCCGTAGAAGGCCATCCAGACGGCCGGGATCAGGCCCCACTCGTTGGGACCGATGCCGTAGTACCACCGCATTACGATGACGGCCGTCAGTCCCACGCCCGCGACGAACGGCGGAAGAATCGTCAGCAGGATGCGCTTCTTGACGCTCGACCAGAAGGGCATCCCGCGGCGTTTCTCGCGGAGGCGGGTGAGGATGGTGACGGCAGCGAACGCGGCGACGAACACGCCTGCCCAGACGAGGGCGTTGATGAAGACCGCCTGTGCGGGTTTGAATGCCTGGGAGATGAGCCAGTCGGCCAGCACGCCGGCCAGCGCCGCCATTCCGGCGAGGATTCCCGACGCGCCGCTCATGGTGGAGTATCGGAGTGGGCGTTCCATGAGCTGCCGAATGACGGTGAGTTCCGCGGAGGCCTTGTCTGCGTCCATGATCGCATTCCTTGGCTATGAACTTTGTGTTGCAAAGTACTTTGCCATAGTCACTCCCGCCTGTCAACGGAAAATCCGACGGGAGGAGGAGAAAATTATTCTCCCCTGCCGCGGAGGGGGAATTCGTCGACGGCTGCTTTTGTTGGAAAGTCGCGACAAAACTAACATTACGCAGTCCCCGCGCAGCTGGGCCCGATCTGTGCTTGACGGAAAATCGATATCTTTTGCCGTTAAGTTGCAGGCGCGATTCCGCCAAAGTAAGATACCCTCTCCGGGATTCGCGGAGACATCCCGCGGCACTAAGGAGACGGAATCGTGGTCCTCGAAAGCTTCGTGTTCTGGTCGGTTTTGTTGACGGTTGGATTGCTGCTGTACGTCGGCCTGGCAGCCGCCAGCGTCGCCGGGCCGAAGGCGGCAGCCGGCAAGCAGTCCCGCCCGGTCGTGCTGACGGTCGAGCCCGGCGAGCTGCGGGCCCGGCCCGAATACGGCTGCCCGGTCACCTACCGCTGGCAGGCCCAGCCGATGGCGAAGGACTGCACCGTCTTCGTCCGCGTGCTGGACAAGGACGGAAAGGCGGTGGTCCAGGAGGACCACGCCCCGCCGACACCGACCTCGCAGTGGAGCGGCGCGGTGGAATACACGCGGACGCTCTTCCTGCCGCGCTGGTCGCCGTGGGGCAAGCAGTCCGTGCCGGGACCATCCGAAGGCCGATACACGATCCACGTGGGCCTGTCCGACAAGGACGAGCGCCAGGAGCTGACCGCCGGTCCGGGCGTGACGGCCGACGGGCAGGGCGGATACCAGGTGGGCGTTCTCGTCGTGGAACGCGACACGCCGATTCCGGAACTCGGGCCCCAAACGCTGGACCTGACGGGCTATCGCCTGACGTTCAACGAGGAGTTCACCGAGCCGTTGAGCGTCACGCCGTGGGGGCCCTGCGGGCCGGGCGGCTCGCGATGGATCGCCCACACGCCCTACGCGGGCGACTTCGGCGACGCGGCTTTCATCGACCCCGTGGCGGGATTCCCCTTCACCCTCGAAGACGGAATCCTGCGCATCGAGGCCCGCAAGGATGAGGCGATCGCCGCGACCGACCAGTGGAAGCGCACCTGGGGCGCGGGGCTGCTGTCGTCGGCCGACGCCAACGGCAACGGCTTCGCGCAGAAGTACGGGTACTTCGAGATGCGGGCGAAGTTCCCCGAGGGCCCGGGCACCTGGCCGGCGTTCTGGCTGCTGGGCCTGCCCGCGCTGCGGAACAAGACCGACCCGTCCATCGTCAACATCGAGATCGACATCCTCGAGCAGTACGGGCACTGGCCCAACAAGCTCTGCACGGCCATCCACCAGTGGAACCGCGCCAACCGCGCCGCCAGCATCAGCGCGGGAAAGAACTTCCTCGTCCGCGGGATGACCGATGGCTTCCACACCTACGGCGCGATGGTGACGGAGGAGTTCATCGCGTTCTACTACGACGGCGTGGAGCTCCGCCGCGAGAAGACCCCCGAATGCGCCAAGGTTCCGCTGTACCTGCTGGTGAACCTGACGCTGGGCCCGGGCTGGCCACTCGACAAGACCCCCAGCCCGTCGTATATGTACGTGGACTACGTCCGGGCGTATTCCAGGTAGCGCGACGGCGCAGCGGTGCGCCGGAGGACGGACCATGACGGACGACGTGACCTTTCTCAACGGCGTGGTGGACGTCAGCGGGGAGTTCACCCGGCTGGAGCCCACGTACTTCCTGGCTGACCGGTTGGAGCGGTTCGACGCGCGCGCCGCCCGCGGCGAGGTGCGGTGGAAGCGCTACGCGCGCAAGGGGCGCCTGGCGTTCAACCAGTTCGCGGTCCTGTTCGAGGAAAGCAAACCGTGGGAGTTTCCGGCGGAGTACCCCGCCGAGCCGGCGCTGCCGTTCTCGGTGGACTTCATCACGCCGCGAACCGTCCGCCTGCGCGTCCGGACCCGCGCCGAGACGCCGCCGGACGAGCCCTCGCTGATGCTCGTCGGGCCGCCGCCGGCGGACACATCGTGGGCGGTCGAGCAGCAGGAAGGGCGGACCGTCTATCGCAGCCAGGCCGCGGGAGTGCGGATCACCGCCGACCCCTGGCACTTCGAACTGCTCGACGCGCGAGGGCGCCTGCTCACCCGCACGCAGCACATGAAGGACAGCCGCAACCTCCAGAATTCCGAACCGCTGCCGTTCTGCTTCCTCCGCCGGGCGTCGGACCTCCAGCGCCGCATCGCCGCATCCTTCTCCCTGTCGCCCGACGAGAAGCTCTTCGGTGCCGGCGAGTCGTTCACCCGCCTCAACAAGCGCGGGCAGAAAATCGCCCTCTGGATGCAGGACCCCCACGGCGTGCAGACGAGCAGGATGTACAAGCCGGTTCCTTTCTTCCTCAGCAGCCGGGGCTACGGCATGTTCGTCCACACCGCCGCGCCGCTGACGTTCGACTTCGGCTGCTCGTACGACGGGCTGAACACGATCTACTGCGGCGACGAGACGCTGGACGTGTTCCTGTTCGTCGGGACGCCCAAGGAGATTCTCAGCGAATACACGGCCCTGACCGGGCGGAGCCCCGTGCCGCCGACGTGGTCGTTCGGGTTGTGGATGAGCCGCCTGACGTACAAGTCCGACGAGGAAGTGCGCCAGGTGACCGGCGAGCTGCGCCGGCGGAAGATTCCCTGCGACGTGATTCACCTCGACACCGGATGGTTCGAGACGGAGTGGCGCTGCGATTACCGCTTTTCGCCCACGCGGTTCCCCCGGCCGGGCAAGCTGATGGCCGACCTGAAGGAACAGGGCTTCCGCGTGAGCGTCTGGCAGGTGCCGTACTTCACGCCGAGCAACCCGCTGTACGCCGAGGCGGTCCGCGAGGGCTACATCGTCCGCGCGGGCGGGGGCCAGCCGGCGACGGAAGACGCGACGATCGACTTCAGCAATCCCCGCGCGGTCCGCTGGTACCAGGGCCTGCTGGAGGGCGTGCTGCGCGAGGGCGTCTCGTGCATCAAGGCCGACTTCGGCGAGGGCGCGCCGCTGGGCGGGCAATACGCTTCCGGCAAAAGCGGCTTTTACGAGCACAATCTCTACCCGCTCCGCTACAACCAAGCCGTCTGGGACGTCACCCGGCGGGTCACGGGCGAGGCCATCCTCTGGGGACGCAGCGCTTGGGCGGGTTGCCAGCGATTCCCCGTCCACTGGGGCGGCGACGCCGAAACCACCGACTGCGCCATGGCCGCCACGCTCCGCGCGGGACTGTCGCTGGGGCTGTGCGGGTTCTCGTTCTGGAGCCACGACATCGGCGGGTTCGTCAAGCGGACCTCCGAGGAGCTCTACAGGGAACTCTACCGGCGCTGGGTTCCGTTCGGGATGCTGACGTCGCACAGCCGCTGCCACGGGTTCCCGCCCAAGGAGCCATGGCACTACGGCGAGGAGTTCACCGACGAGTTCCGCCGGGCCGTCGAGATGAAGTACCGCCTCATGCCCTACATCCTGGCCCAGGCGAAGCAGTGCTCCGAGCGGGGCCACCCGATGGTTCGCCCGCTGTTCTTCGAGCACCCGGACGACCCGACGAGCTGGCTGATCGAGGATGAATACCTCTTCGGGCGGGACCTGCTGGTGGCGCCGCTGATGGACGAAGGCGCTCGCGGGCGGGACGTGTATCTCCCGCCGGGCCCGTGGCGCGATTACCAGACGGGCAAGGCTTACGACGGGGCACGCTGGCACGCCATCGACGCGAGTGCCGTGCCGGTGGTGGTGCTGGCGCGGGACGGCGCGACGATCCGCGAGTGCCCGGTGGCGCAGTCCACGGTCTGGATCGACTGGGACGGGTGAGACCGAGAACCGGAACTCGGAACGGGGGAACCGGGAACACGGAAAGACCATCCTGCGCGAAACCCGGTTCCTTGTTCCTGCTTCCTTGCTGTCGGGGGTTTCGGCTCGTATCATGTCGCGGGGCGGGCAACAAGAAGGCCCCGGCAGGAGCCGGCCGGCCTGGGTTCCCCCCCAAGGCTGGGCCGGATTTCCGTGCCGAGGCCTGTTGCGTCGGCGGGCAGCCCCCCGGCGCCGCCCGGACGACGAATCGGTTTGTAAGACGCCCCGCGGGGGGCAACAAGTCACTTCCGCAAGGAAATGCGACATGTCAGAACGATGCTGCGAAGAGCTGTTCGAGGCCATGGTCGAGTCGGTGGGCGTCAAGATGTTCGCCGCCCGCATGGACCTGAGCACCCGCCAGATTCACCGCATGCTCAACGGCGTCCAGCCGAACCCCATCGCCCGGATGTCCGAGGCGCTGAGCGCCTGCGAAGGCCTGACGGCCGACGCCGCCATGGACTACCTCTGCAAGCGGCGGGGCGGGTACTTCCTCCAGTTCCCCGACAACCTCGCCGACGCGAACGTCAACGCCGTCAAGGAGGCGGCCGAGGCCATCGTCGCCATCAGCGAAGGCCGCTCGGTCAACATCACCATCCGCGAGATCCGCGAAGCCATCTCCGCCCTGGCGGCGCTGGAAGGCATGCTCGGACGGACCGGAAAGGCATAAATCCGCGAGGAGCCAAACGATGGAATGCAAGAAAGAGAAGAACCTGGAGTTCTGCGGATGCACGTACAGCGGTTGCAGCCGGCGGGGCGCGTGCTGCGACTGCCTCCAGTACCATCTTCAGAACCAGCAACTCCCCGGGTGCTGTTTCCCGCCCGACGCGGAACGCACCTACGATCGCAGCTTCAAGGCGTTCGCCCGCGCGTGGAACCTGTAGCGTGACCGCATGCTTCCCGCCCAGCCGAACGCGAGTCTGATGGACGGCGTGACGTGCCTCCAGGCGCTGGCGACGGCCGACGCCCCCGTCGGCGTGCGCGAGCTGGCCCGGCGGCTGGGCATGGAGACCACGCGGGTCAACCGCCTGCTCAAGACGCTGGCGCACATCGGGATGGCCCGCCAGACAGCCGGGCGGAAGTACGTTCCGGGTCCGGGCATGCACGTGCTCAGCGCCCAGAGCCTGCACGCCTCGGGGCTGATCCGCCGGGCGCTGCCCGCGCTGGAGGCGCTGGGCCCGCTGGGCTGCACGGTGGCGCTGGGGGTGCTGTGGCGCGACTCGGTGTGCTACCTGTATCACGCGATTCCGGGCATGCCGCCCGAGGCGGCGCTGGGGCGCGTGGGGGTGTTCCCGGCGGCGCAGTCGGGCATCGGGCTGGCGCTGCTGGCGGCGATGGGCGACGACGAGGTTCGCGCCCTGTACGCCGCTCGCCCTCCCGCCGGCGGAATCGAGTCGCTGCTGGAAAAGCTTGCCGAGGTCCGCCGCGATGGATACGCCTTTGTCCAGACCCGCCATCGCCCCCGTACCGTGACGCTGGCGGTCGGCGTGGGTGACCCGCCCTACGCGGCCGTGGCGCTCGCGGGGGACATTTCCGCGCGGTCCGTACCGCGCCTGGCGAAACTCCTCCGCGATGCAGCGGGAAAAATGGCGTGAATCGCCAGTTTCTTTTCCCCCTTCGGCCTTGCCCCTTTCCCCTTGCCGCTTTGAGCGACCCCTCCCTGACGGTCGGGGCTCTGTGCTCTCGCCGCCCGTCACTGGTCCGAATCAAAGAGCGATCCGTTTTCCGGCGGGGGCGTGTAGGGGACGCCGAGGTGTTCGTAGGCCTTCATGGTGGCCAGTCGTCCACGGCGGGTGCGGGCGAGCAGGCCCGTCTGGAGCAGGTAGGGCTCCACGACGTCCACGAGCGTGTCGGTTTCCTCGCCGATGGTGGCGGCGACGGCCTCGATGCCCACCGGGCCGCCCTTGTAGACGTCGAGGATGACGCGGAGGAAGCGGCGATCGAGTTCGTCCAGTCCGAGCGCGTCGATGCCCTCGAGCTTCAGCGCCGCGGTGACGGCGCCGGTGGTCAGCCGCCCGTCGCCCTTGACCTGGGCGTAGTCGCGGCAGCGCCGCAGCAGGCGGTTGGCGATGCGCGGCGTGCCGCG
>DNAS01000162.1:10590-11086 GCA_003485185.1 Phycisphaerales bacterium
TGCGCGGCGTGCCGCGGGCGCGGGCGGCCAGAAGGTCCAGCGCGTCGCCGTCGCACGGAACGCGGATCATCTCCGCCGTCATCGCGCAGCGGCGGCGCAGGTCCTCGACCGGCCAGAAGTCCAGGTGATGGTTGATGCCGAAGCGTGTCCGCAGCGGCGGGCTGAGCAGCCCCGCGCGGGTCGTCGCGCCGATCAGCGTGAAGGGTTTGAGCGGCAGGTTGATGGTCCGGCTGTGCATGCCGCTGTCCACCACGAAGTCCACCTTGAAGTCCTCCATCGCCGGGTAGATGTATTCCTCGACGGCGGGGCTGAGGCGGTGGATCTCGTCGATGAACAGCACGTCGTTGGGTTCGAGGTTGGTCAGCAGCGCCGCCAGGTCCTTGGGCTTTTCCAGCACCGGACCGCTGGTCTGGCGCAGGTTCACGCCCAGCTCTTGCGCGATGATGTGGCTGAGTGTCGTCTTGCCCAGGCCCGGCGGGCCGAACAGCAGCACGTG
>DNAS01000001.1:0-396 GCA_003485185.1 Phycisphaerales bacterium
GGCGAAGCCTGCTCGCCCAGACGCGCCAGGTCCTGCTTGGCCCGCGCGGCGTACTCGCTGGCCGGATACTGCGCCGCCACCTGGCGATAATAGAACACGGCCGACGACGGGCGATGCACC
The DNA here is from genome assembly GCA_003485185.1 of Phycisphaerales bacterium. Taxonomy (GTDB): domain Bacteria; phylum Planctomycetota; class Phycisphaerae; order SM23-33; family SM23-33; genus UBA12270. The sequence goes on from DNAS01000001.1 coordinate 121, forward strand.
CGCTCGTAGAAGGTCCCCGTCTCGTAGATTTTTTCCGCCCGGCGCAGGGCGATCTGCTGGAGCGTCCTGGCCACGTCGGCCTGGACGGCCTCGGCGGCGTGGGCCTGCGCGAACTGCTCGAAACGCTTCTCCGCCTCGATCAGCGGCGTCTCGTCGAACTTCACTCCGCGATACGACGCCAGCGTCGCGCGGGCCGCTTGCAGGCGGGCGTACGGGTACTTGGCGCTCTTGGGGAACAGGCGGGCGAACTGGTCGTAGCCTTCGACGGCCTTGTCC
>DNAS01000001.1:480-1317 GCA_003485185.1 Phycisphaerales bacterium
GCCTTCGACGGCCTTGTCCCACCGGAACTTCGCGTACTGGTGGTCGCCGATCCGCAGCATCGCCTTTTCCGCCAGGGCCGAGCCCGGCACGTGCTCGGCGATCCGCGTGAGGATGTCCAGACCCTCGTCCTCGGCGTCCAGGCGGACGAAGCCCAGCGCCACGCGCTTCTCGCCGGCGAGGAACCGCTCGGCGACCTCGAACTCGCGCAGCAGGGCGCGCTCGCTGAGCGGCCCGGCCGGGAACCGCGCGAGCTGCTTCTCGAACCATTCGTAGGCCTGGAAGAGGCGCTTCTGGTTCATCTCGGCCTGTCCGGCCAGCAGGAGGGCTTCCTCGGTCTGCTTCTCGGCGGGCCATTTTTCGAGGAACTTCTTGACGGCGCGGACGGCCTGGGAGTTCTTGCCCTGCTCGACGAGGCGGCGGAGGATCGCCAGCTCGCCGTCGGGCGTTCCGGGCGCGGGCGGCGCGACGGTGACCCACTGCCCGTTGACCAGCTCTCGCCGGGCGGGTTCGTCGGCCCGCAGCGTCGTGCCGGCCGACAGGCTCCACAGCGTCGCCGCAGCCAGCCAGGCCGCGACTCGTTGGTTCCAGATGCTCATAGGCTTTTCCCGCATTTCGCGCCGGCGGTTCGTGCCGGGCGAACGTAAGAGACGGTGCTTATTATACGTTCCGGGCGCGGCGAAGCAAGAAACCGCTTCCGCGCCGGCGAAGACCGAGAAGAAGGTCGAAGGTCGAAGTTCGGAAGTTCGAAGGGATCCCGTCACGTCTTGCGACCATTGACCTTTTCGGAAACGGCGAGGACGCGGGAGGGAGAAGGCCTCGAACGGCTTGCGGTTCGG
>DNAS01000001.1:1592-3387 GCA_003485185.1 Phycisphaerales bacterium
CGCGGCGCTGTATGGGGATTTCCTTTTTGCGAGAGTCCCGGTGACCACTCCCTGACGGTCGTGGCTCAGTAAGAGCCCGGGGCAGAAATCGCGATCTCCTTCTTCCCTCAGTCCTCAGATTTCGTATCCGGGAACTGGGGAACACGAAACCTGGAATCCCGGCGTGCCGGGGTTTTTCCCTGGTTCCTTGTTCCTGAGTTCCGGGTTCCCGTTCCCTCGCACGTTCCCGGCGGATTTTGTCGCGGCGCGGTTTCTTGCAAGGAATCGGGCGGTCTCTTAGAATCACGAACAACAAGACTCGCCACAGAGATTGCACAGAGAGTCATTCTTTGAATTTTCCGTTCTTGGTGCCCTTTGTGTCCTTTGTGGTTCCTGGTTTCAGGTTTTTTTAGGAGTTTCAGGCACGGTGGATCCTCTGGTCTGGGTCGTGATGGGTTCTGCGGCCCTGTCATGCTTCTTCGCGTTGACGGGGTATTCGCTCCGCGCCTACCGGCGGGTGCAGATGGAGGATCGCTTTCCGGGCGTTCCGGCCCGCAAGCGCCTCGAGACGCTCGAGCGCCACCTGACGGCGCTGCGGCTGACGACGTCGTTCTGCCGGTCGGTCAGCAACCTGGCGCTGGTGGTGTCGATGGTGTACCTGTTCCGCCAGGCGTCGGTGGGGGCGGGCCTGGGGCGCGCGGTGGCGGCGACGGCTGCCGCTGCCGGCATCATCGCCGTCTTCGGCGTGGCCATCCCCAGCGCCTGGGCGGCCCACGCGGGCGAAAAGGTCCTCGCCGCCACGTTCGGAATCCTGATGGCCGTCCGCTACGCGCTGTGGCCGGTGGTGGCCGTCATGCAGGCGTTCGACATGCCCATCCGCAGGCTCTCGGGCGTCTCCGACGAGTCGGAGACCGGCGACCAGGCGGCCAAGCAGGAAATCCTCCAGGCCGCCACCGAAGGACAGGCCGAGGGCACCGTCCACCCCGAGGAAGTCGAGATGATCGAGTCGGTCATGGAGTTCGGCCAGACGCAGGCCGGAGAGATCATGACCCCGCGCACCGACATCTTCGCGCTGCCCCTGGAGACCGACTGGCGCGAGGCCTCCCGCCAGATCGTCGCCGCCGGGCACACCCGCGTACCGGTCTACAGCGGCGACATCGACAACATCGTCGGAGTCCTCTACGCCAAGGACCTGCTCGCCCAGGTGCAGGCCGAAACGCCCCTGGCCCTGCGCGAGCTGATGCGCAAACCGTTCTTCGTGCCCGAGACCAAGCCCCTCAACGACCTGCTGCGGGAGTTCAAGGGCCGCAAGGTCCACCTGGCGATCGTGCTGGACGAGTACGGCGGCACGGCCGGGCTGGTGTCCATCGAGGACGTGCTGGAGGAGATCGTCGGGGACATCGCCGACGAGTACGACCGCCCCGAGCCCGCGCTGATGCACCGGATCGACGAGCGTACGGCGGAGACGGACGGCCGGCTGCACATCGACGAACTCAACGACGCGATGGCCCTGTCCGTGCCGGAGGACGAGGACTACGACACCGTCGCGGGGATGGTCTTCTCGGAGCTGGGGTACATTCCCTCGGCCGGGGAGAAGCTCGAGGCGCACGGCGCGCGGTTCACCGTGCTGGAAGCCGACGAGCGGAAGATCACCCGCCTGCGCGTGGAAAAACTCCCGCCCGACGAGGACGAAGAGACGGTCTGACGGGTTGACTGGTGAACTGGTTGATTGGTTGGATCAATCCTGCAGCCGCGTTCCTCCGCGTTCATCCCTGCGAGTCTTTTCGCGCGGGGTGGCACTGCTTGCTTGCAAGCA
>DNAS01000001.1:3567-16442 GCA_003485185.1 Phycisphaerales bacterium
CACGGCTTGACAAGCAAGCCGTGGCACCCCCGGCGTGACCGTCGATTGGTCAATCAGTCGATCGGATGGGGTCAATCCTGTATCTGCGTTCATCCGTGTGCATCCCTGCGGATTTTTTCGGGTGCCGCGTCACGGCACGGGGAGGGTTTTCTGCCGGCGGAAGCGCCCGGGCGAGACGCCCGCGACCTTGCGGAAGACGCGGGAGAAGTAGGACACGTCGTCGAATCCGACCGCGCGGGCGATTTCCTTCAGCGGCGCGTCGCTCTGCCAGAGCAGCCCCTGGGCCCGCTCCACGCGCCGCCGGCTGACGTAGCGCAGCGGGGGCATGCGCATGTGCCGCGAGAAGAGGTTCGAGAAGTACGTCGGCTGGAGGTGCGCCACCTCCGCCAGCTCGGCCAGGGTGATCGGCCCGGCGAGGCGGGCCTCGATGAAGGCGAAGACCTCGCCGAAGCGTTCGAGTTGGCGCGTGCGGCGGAGCTGCCCGGCGTCGGCCCCGGCCACGAAGCGCGAAAGCATCTGCCGCAGCAGCCCGTCCCGCTCCAGCTCGCCGGCGGGGGAGCCCTCGCGCAGCGTCTCCAGCACGCGGTCCCACGTGCGGCGCATGGCGGCGTGGTCCGGCGCGGGGGCCTGGTAGTCGCAGCCGAGGAACGCGAACAGGTCCAGCCCGCCCAGCACCTGCGCGGTGAAGTGCGCCCAGAACAGGTCCATCGCGCCGAAGCTGAAGTAGCGCGACGAGGTGTGGGCGGGAATGACGTACAGCCTGCCCGGGCGGAGGGGGAACTTGCGGCGATGGTGGTAGACGACGCCCTCGCCGGAGTCGATCCAGTACAGCCGGGCGAAGGCGTTGTTGTAGGTCTGCCCGCCCGCCCAGTCGCGCTTACAGAGCGTCCGGCTGGCGGACAGGAACCGCGTTGTCAGCGTTGACAGTACATAGTCCATTCATGCCTGCCGAGCAATGCCGTATTCGCAAAGGCAAAAGCGCCATTGTCGAAGGAGACCTGTAAATAATACATAATATCCTGTGCGGTGTCTATGGCGGTTTTTGTCCTCGGAGATACACTTGTGCGAACGGCCGTCGCGGAGTTTCGACGGCACGGAAAGGACGCATATGAGCAACGAGCAGGACCGCGTGCGGGCGATGCTGTATCAGACGCCCGAGCACATTCCCGTCCGGTTGTCGCTGCTGCCGGCGGCGTGGATGAAGTACCGCGAGCAGCTGACCGCCCTGAGCGAGTGCCACCCGCTGCTGTTCGGCCAGCCGCGGCGCGACCGCAACTACGACGAGGTCTGGAACCCCACCTACGCCGAGGGGCGCCACGTGGACGCCTGGGGCTGCGTCTGGGAGAACATCAAGCACGGCATGGCGGCCATCGTCACGCACCATCCCGTTCCGACGCGCCGGGACGTCCATTCGCTGAAGGTCCCGGCCGAGGACGTCGGCCTGCCGCACGGGTTCATGTACCTGCGCCTCTGCGACCTGCGCGGGTTCGAGGAGGCGATGGTCGATTTCGCCGAGGAGCCGCCCGAGCTTCAGATGCTCATCGACGTGGTGCTGGAGTACAACCTGCGCCAGGTGGACAACCGCCTGGCGGAGCTGCGCGGAAAGGAGCCGCAGATCGTCGGCTTCGGCGACGACCTGGGCATGCAGACTTCGCTGCCGATGAGCCCCCAGACGTGGCGCAAGTACCTCAAGCCGTGCTACGCGAAACTCTACAAGCGCGTGCGCGACGCGGGGCACTGGGTCTACATGCACACCGATGGGCACATCTGGGAGATCATCCCAGACCTGGTGGAGTGCGGGGTGAACGTCATCAACCCGCAGATCCGCGCCAACGGGTTGGACAACCTCGTGCGCGTCTGCAAGGGCAAGGTCTGTGTGGACCTGGACCTGGACCGGCAGATGTTCCCGTTCTGCAAGCCGGCGGACATCGACCCGCACGTGCGGAAGGCGGTCGAGGCGCTCGGCTCGCCCGAAGGCGGGCTCTGGCTGACGGCGGAGTGCGCCCCCGACGTGCCGCTGGAGAACATCGAGGCCCTCTGCCTGGCGCTGGAAAAATACCGCGACTACTTCCGCAAGGGGTAGCGGCATGAGCTACGAAGACGGATGGGCGGCGCTGCACCTGGAGATGCCCCCGCGCGTTCCGCGGACGGAATACTCGGCCGAGGGGCACTGGGACCTGCTGAAGGCCGTGACGGGCATCGAGGTGGGCGTCGCAAGCGACGACGCGACGAAGCGCCGCGCGCAGGCGGCGTTCTTCCGCGCGTGGAACTACGACCTGTTCTGGGGCACGCTGATCAGCGGGGGCGAGCTGTCCGCCTGCCGCACCGACATGGGCCACGCCGAATACGCCGCCGGCGGCGTGGACCGGCGCGACACGATCTCCTGCCCGTTTCGCGAGCCGGAGGAGGTGCTGTCGTTCGACCCGGCGGCCGTCTACGGGCGCAAGGACCACGGCGAACTGGTGCGGCGCTTCGAGGCGCATTACCGCGACGTCTGCGCCGCGCGCCCGATGGGTGTGAACATGACCGGCGTCTACATCACGCTGGTCAGCGGGCTGATCGACATTTTTGGCTGGGACATGCTGCTGCTGGCGGCCGGGCTGGACCCCAAGGGATTCGGCGCGGTCGCCGACCGCTACGCCGCGTGGGTGCAGCAGTATTTCGACGCCCTGGGCGAGGCCGACGTCCCCGTCGTCATGGTGCACGACGACATCGTCTGGACCAGCGGCGCGGTCTTCCAGCCGGACTGGTACCGGCGGTACGTCTTCCCCAACTATCGCAGGCTCTTTCAGCCGCTGATCGATTCCGGCAAGCGCATCCTCTACACCTCCGACGGCTGCTACAGCGAGTTCCTCGACGACGTGGTCGCCTGCGGCGTGCACGGGCTAGTGATGGAGCCGTCGACGGACATAGCCCGCGCGGCCAAGAAGTACGGGCGGCGAGTCGCCCTCGTCGGAAACGCCGACACGCGCGTCCTGCTGACGGGCACGCGGGCGCAGATCCGCGCCGAGGTCGAACGCTGCATGAACATCGGAAAGGGCTGCCCGGGGTTCTTCCTGGCCGTCGGAAACCACATTCCCGCCAACACCCCGGTCGAGAACGCCCTGTACTACGACGAGGTGTACCGCGAGCTGTCTCGGCGCTAAGAGCCTGTCCGGATAGGCTCTGTGCTTGCATCGTGCGCGGCGCGCCCGGACAATCCCGTCATGCGTTTCCGCGAACCGGCAATCTGCATCCGCGCGACCGACTACAGCGAGACGTCGCAGGTGGTGACGTTCTTCACGCGCGGCGCAGGGACGGCGCGCCTGCTGGCCAAGGGGACCAAGCGCCCGCGCAGCAAGTCCGGCGGGGCGATCGACCTGCTCAGCGAGGGGGACCTGGTCTTCACCACCAGCGGGCGCGAGGGGCTGGGCACGCTGATCGAGTTTTCCGAGACGGTCTCGCACACGCCGCTGCGGCGCGAGGCCGCCCGCCTGCACGCCGCCCTGTACATGATCGAGCTGACCGGCGAACTGATGCCGGAGGCGGCGCCGCACGTCGAGGCGTTCGACCTGCTGCACAAGGGCCTGGCGCGCCTGGACGAGCCGGGTTCGCCCACCGCCGCCGTGCTGGCGTATTTCCAGTGGCGCATGCTCCGGCACGCCGGGCTGCTGGGGGCGCTGCGGGCGTGCGTGACCTGCGGCGCTGCCGTCAAGCCCGCCTCCGCGCGCGAGGCGCGGCGGGTGTGGTTCTCCTCGCGCGAGGGCGGGCTGCTGTGCCCGACCTGCGAGGGCGCCGCCGTCGAGAAGATCCGCCTGGACGCCGAGACGCTCGCCGGGCTGGAGGCGCTCCAGGCCGCCGCCGCCGGCCGAAAGGTCGCCCTGCCCGACGGACAGGCCCACGCCGTCAACCGCCTGCTGGCCTACCACGTCCGCGAGCAACTCGGAAAGGTGCTCAAGCTCGTCCGATACGCCATTGCCCAAGGCCGATAAGGGAACCAGGAACTCAGGAACAAGGAACCCGGAACTTCCGGCGTGCCTCTTACGGAGCCCCGACCGTCAGGGAGGGGTCGCCGGAACGTGCAAGAGAATGCAACCACGCCGAACCGCAAGCCGTTCGAGGCGTTCTCCCTTCCGCGCCCGCGCTGTTTCGGAAAAGGTCGAAGGACGCAGCGGAAATCTCAAATCTCAAATTTGAAATCGCGAACTTCGATCTTTTCCCACAGGCAACGGGCGGCAAGGGGAGCAGAGGGTGGCACTGCTTGCTTGCAAGCAGTGTAGCCCACAAAAGCAAACGGGGTGGAGGATTTTCAATACGTGATCGACACGCGCGCGAGGCGGCGCTCGCGGGGGATGGGAATCGCGATCTGGAGCGTGTCCTTGCGGCGCAGATCGGCTATCCGGTGCATGGAGTAACCGAGGAATGTCCCCTCTTCGTCGAACAGTTCGCAGCGGACGTAGCCTCGTGCGAGGGCGTCGGCCGTCAGGCGCGCCGGCAGCGAGTTGGCCGCGTCGAGAAGCTTCTGGCAGTCCTCGTCGGTGCGAGGGAAAGCCGCCTGCCGGCGGAGCGTGACGCCCAGTGCCGTGCCCCCGTGCAGCATCTGGCGGTTCTCGGCGCGGAAGAACGGCGCGAAGTTGCCCGTCTCCACGCGGATGGAGTCGGCGTGGAAGGGCATCATCCGGCTGCGGAGCCGCCCCCACAGGGCGGGGTAGTCCACGAAGATCGCCGAGAGCGCCGCCAGCGCGACGACGATCGCCAGGCCCGTCAGCACGAGTCGCGCCTTGGCCCGGGCGGTGAGTTTTTCCGGCGGGCGCGTGGTGACGGCATCGACGGTCCGCTGCTGCGTCTGGACCGCGCCGTCCGGGCCGACGGCGTAGAGCGTCTGGACTTCCCGCCCGGGCAGGTAGTGCGTGCTGCGGAGGGTCGAGAGGATCTCCCGACGCTCGGGCGCGGGGAGAAGGCGGACCAGCTCGTCGAGCAGTTCGGCGATCCTCCCGGCCGGGTCGTCGCCCAGCCGGGCCGCCTCGACCGGGGCGTTGTCCGGCAGCACGCTGAACGAGCCGCCGTCGGTCTGGAGGTTGAACGTCAGGCCCAGCAGCCTCGCCGAAGCCGTCCAGCGGCGCAGCTCGCCGGCGGCGTCGGCCAGACGCGACGTCCTGCCCTCGATCAGCCCGTCGAGGACGAGCGTGCCTTCGATCTTTTCGGCCGTCATCCGTTCACCGCCGACTGGAAGGGTTCGACCTGGTGCAGCGGGGTCCACGCGCCGAGGCGCTCGGTCCAGAGCAGGGTCGTCGGAAGGATCCGCCGGGCGTTCAGCAGGTCGCGCAAGGCCGTCACCGTCACCGGGCCGACGGCGGCGCCGTTGGATTCGTAGAACCACCGATCGTGGTTTCCGCCGGCGGCGGACAGGGAGGACGGGTCGTTTTCCACGGCCGCGACGAGGCGGAGAATCTCGTCATTCTGGGGCTCGGGCAGCGCCGCCTGCGCCGGACGGGTGTCCATGCCCAGCGCCTGGTCGTGCGCGTCGAATCGCCCCATCGCGTACTGGCGGAACGCCTCGGTCTTGTAGCGCTCCTGGCGAAGCTGCTCGCGCAGGCGGCGCTGCTCCAGCTCGTTCTGCTGCTGGATGGCGCGTTCCTTGTTCAGGTTCGACAGGCAGGCGACGATGACCACCCCGATGATTTCCAGGAAGAACCCGCCGAAGAACCACCCCGCGACGCTGCGCCCCTTGGCGTTGGCGATGGCGGCGGCGCCCACCCCGCAGATCACCCGAATGATGACGGCGATGACGATGATCATGCTTCGTCCCTCGGACACCCGCGCCCGGCTTGCCCCGGGCCGCCCCGATGCACACGTGCCGTTCCCAACATACCCTCAACCCCCGAAAAACTCAAGCACAACCAGGTTGTGCAGGAAGTGGATCAGCATCGGCGGGTACAGGCTGCCCGTCTTGTACCGGGCCCAGCCCAGCAGCAGCCCCACGCACAGCAGGTACGGCGCGCTGAAGACGGAAAAGTGCAGCACGGTGAACAGCGCCGCGGCCAGCAGGATGGCCTTGCCCGGACGGACCGCCACCTGGAGCCAGTGCTGCACGAGCCCGCGGAAGGCGGTTTCCTCGAGCACTGCCGGCAGCACGCAGATCAGGATCACCAGCGCCGGAGTGCCCAGGCCCAGTTCCCGCAGGCGCGACAGGGTGTCGCCGCCGTCCAGGCCCGCGACCTTTTGCAGGAACAGGACGTGCCAGGCGTAGTTCACCGCCAGCAGGGGCGCCAGGGCGGCCAGCGCCACCCATGCGGCCGGGTGGAACAGCCCGAACACCTTCCATTGCACCGCCAGCGCCCGCCAGTGGATCGCCGCCAGCACGCACGTGGCGACCAGCAGGGCGGACTCGGTGATCAGCAGGTGCATGTCGGGGCGGTCCAGGCCGAACACGCCCGCGCTGAGCAGCCAGGCCCCTGTGAGCGTGCCGAGATAAATCCAGAACAGGTTCATCACGTGCGGGGCCTTCTGCTCGATGAGTTCGCCGTCGGTCAACACGCGGGGTCGGAGGATGGGCACGACCGAGTCGGGGCTCTTGTACGGCGTGCCGCAGGACAGGCAGAAGTAGAACTGGGGGAAGAGCCTCCCGCCGCAGTAGGCGCAGGATTCCGCCGCTCGGGCGGGTTCGACCGCCTGGACGGGTTGCGGGGCGATCTGGCCGCCCGTCGCGGGATTGGGGTCCGGCTCGCTCATGCGAGAGCCATCATACCCGCCGCGGCGCGGGGCGGGCAAGCCGGCGGAAGCGTCACTTCTTGCCCATCGCCCGCTGGCGGCGGAAGAACTCGGTGAGCAGCGCGCCGCATTCGTCGGCGCGGACGCCGGCGACGACCTCCACGCGATGGTTGAGGCGCTCGTCGGTGCAGATTTCGTAGAGCGTGCGCACGGCGCCGGCCTTCGGGTCGGGCGCGCCGTAGACCAGGCGGTCGAGCCGCGCCAGAACGATCGCGCCGGCGCACATGGGGCAGGGTTCGAGCGTGACGGCGAGGGTGCAGCCGGCCAGCCGCCAGTCGCCCAGCGCGGCGGCCGCGGCGCGGATCGCGAGCATCTCGGCATGGGCGGTCGGGTCGGCGTCGAGGATGCGCCGGTTGTACGCGCGAGCGACGATCTCGTCGCCTCGCGCGACGACGGCGCCGATGGGCACGTCGCCGAGGCGTTCGGCCTGGCGCGCCTCGTCCAGGGCGGCCTGCATCAGCCTCTCGTCGCGTTGGGCATTCGGTTCGCTCACGGCCCGGAGTATACCCCGCCCGCACAGCCCGTCAACGCGCGGGAGCGGCACGGCTTGCTTGCAAGCCGTGTTCTTGAGCTTGGAGATGGACGCCGGAACACGGGCTGCAAGCAGCCCGTGCCACCCGACGCCCTCAGCTTTCCAGCGCAGCCAGCAGGTCCCGCAGTCGGACCGTCGCCAGGCAGACGACGGTGTCGGCCGCGCCGTAGTACATCCAGAGCTCCTCGCCGCGGAGCAGCAGCCCGGTGGGGAACACGACGTTGGGCACCAGGCCGGACTGCTCGTAGAGTTCGGTGGCCTTGAAGAGGCATCGCCGGCTTCGCGCGAGAATCCGGTGCGGGTGGTCGCGGTCGAGCAGGGCCGCGCCCACGCGATAGACCATCTGCCCGGCATACATCTTGACGCCGTGGTAGAGCAGCAGCCAGCCGCGGTCGGTCAGGATCGGCGGCGGGCCCGCGCCCACCTTGACGTTGTCCCAGCTCGGGCCCGGGCCCTCGGCCAGCACGCAGTGCGGGTTGCCCCAGTGCACCAGGTCGGGCGACGAGGCGGTCCAGATGTTCTCGATTCCCCCGCCCGCGTCGGGGCGGTGCAGCGTGGCCCAGTGCCCGTCGAACTTCCGTGGGAACAGGCAGGCGTCCTTGTTGTTGGGCGAGAAGATCAGCCCCAGGCGATCGACGGAGCGCAGGTCGCAGCTCCGCGCGAGCCCGACGGCCGCCCCGAACTGCGAGTAGGCGGTGTAGGTGATGTACCAGCACTTCTCCTCCTCCAGGCGGGTGACGCGGGCGTCCTCGCAACCCCACTGCTCGTAGCGCCACTCGGGCAGTCCGTGGCGCAGCAGCGGTTCCGGCTCGATCCGCCAGTCGTCCACGCCGTTGCGGCTGCGCGCGACGTAGATGTCGGAGAAGCCCGACGTGTCTTCCACGCGGAGCAACAGGACCGTCTCGCCGTCCTGCTCGGCGGCGCCGGGGTTGAGGACGGCCTCGGCCGGGAGGGGAATGTCCTTGGGCGACAGGATGGGGTTGCGATCGCAGCGGGCGAAAAGAGGTTTCATGACACGATCTCCTTCCAGGGGCTGCGCAGAGCCGAAGGCCCCGTCACGTTGCTATTCTAGGCGCGGGGAGAAGGCGGGTGGCACGGCTTGCTGGCAAGCCGTGTGGTGGATGATGCAGGCAGGTCGCGGTGCGGGAGAATTCGGAATCCGGGCGTTTTTCAGGCCCGGCGGGCCGTCTTGGGTAGCCCCGGGCGGAAGCCCGGGGAAAACGCGCTTCCGTGACGCAAAGCCCCATCGGGGCGTCTTGGACATGATGCAAACCAAGACGCCCCCTACGGGGCTTAGTTTGAAAATCAACCCTGCACCCCGGGCTCGCCTTCGGCAGCGCCCGGGGCTAAACAAGACGCCCCGTACGGGGCTTGGAAAACCGGATACATCAGAACCGCCGTGTGCGTGGCTGCGCCACGCACCCTACAAACCACAACCGGCCACGGAGAAGCAGAATGAATCGTTCCCTGATTCCGCTGGTGATCGGAGCCCTGTGGTTTGCGGCGGGGCCTGTTTGCGTCCATGCCGCCGACGCCCCTTCGCCAAGCCGTTCGCCCCGCCTTCCCGAAGTGCGTCCAAGCCATCCCTGCGTCTACGTGGACCGCAGCCACAACTGGCAATTCGCGCATGACGACCTTGCCGATCGCATGCTCGCGCCCTCGGGCTTCGACGTGATCCTCTCCGAGGCGAGCCTGACGGCCGTCGGGAACCTGTCGGGCTTCGCCGTGGTGGTCGTCCAGCAGCAATGGCCGACGACGCTGTCGAACGACGAGGCGAAGCTCCTGAAGGGGTATGTGGAGCAGGGAGGAAAACTCGTTCTCATCGCCGGGAAGGGACAGCCGGCGGAAACGCTGGCGGCGGGTTTCGGATTCGGTTTGACGCGGGGCGGCCGGGCGCCCCTGCGCGCCCGGGAGCCGCTCGCGCGGCACGGCGCGCCGCGCGAAGTGCCCGTGCCGGCAGTCCGTTGCCGCCTGCGCCCCTCCCCGCGCCAGACCGTGCTGATCGAGGACGCGGACTCCCGCCCCATCGCCGCCGCAATGACCGCGGGAAAGGGCGCCGTCGTCGTGTGGGCGGACGACGGAACATACTGGGATTTCTGCGCGCAGCGCGACGCCGTCACGAACGAAGTCGCCTCCGCGCCGACCACGGTCGCCCTGTTCAAATGGCTGGTCGATGGGCGCAATGCCGACGGCAAGGGGCGCGTCTGGCGGGTCCACGCGGAGAAAGAGGAGCGGCACGGCGGATTGACGTTCCGATACTCGAACCCGAACGCCGAAGCCGCCGGGAAGATCATGAAGCTCGTGCCCGCCGTGATCCAGACGGTGGAAAAATGGAACGGCATGGGTCCGCCCTCCGACGAGCCGTTCACCCTGCATTGGCTGTCCGCAGCCGGCGGCGGCTGGGCGGGACCGCGCGCGGCGGGCGTGTGCGTCTACGGGAACGACCCTGCCTATCCCGTCAAGGTCATGGCGCACGAACTGACGCATTCCACCACCGGCCCCTGGCCCTGGGCATTCAACGAGGCCTGGGCGTCCCTGGTCGGAATGCGCGCCGCCGAAGCGCTCGGGCATCGCGACAGCGCGGCCGGGGAAATGAAATGGATCCTCGAACAGCTCGACAAGGCCGACAAGCCGCGCAATCGGCTGGACATGATGGACTCCAAGGACGCTCCCCTGAAACACGAATACAAGCACAAGGCCACCTGGATGCTTCTCGCGATGGAGAAGAAGTATGGCCGGGACTTCATGGCGCGCTTTCTCGCCCTGAGGAAGCGGACCGTCGGCGACCGCGAGGCAATCGACCTCGAACAGACTTTCGCCCTCTTTGCACGGACTTCCGGAGACCCCGGCATCTGGCGGTGGTTCCAGGAATGCGGCGTGTCCGTCAAGCCGCCCGCGAAGTGAACCGGAGGTGGCGATGCCGGCAAGCCGTGTGGTGGATGTGGAACGCAGATCGCGGGTGGAACCTTCAATCGTCCCGCCGGGACTCTGCGTAAAATGCGTTTGATACCACGGGCTCGCGCCCGTGGCTATTCATCAAACGCCCTGCGGGCTGAAGAGACAGGCGTGGCACCCCGCGAGGAACGTCTGTCCTGCACAAAAACATCTGCGTGAATCCGCGTTCATCCCTGCTGAGAGTTTACGATTCTTCGGCGTCGGGGGATTCGGATCCGGCGGCGTCGGCGAGGGGCAGTTCGCCCTGGGTCTCGCCGGCCGGGGCGTCCAGCGGGAGCGTGCCCTGGGAGTTGTCCTCGGTGGCGACGCGGGCGACGGCCACCAGCTTGTCGCCCGGCTTGAGCGCGATGACGCGCACGCCCTGGGTGGCCCGCCCGATGGACCGCAGTTCGTTGACGCCCGTGCGGACGATCATGCCGTTGAGCGTGATGAGCATCAGCTCGTCGGCGTCGCGGACGGACTTCATCGCCACGACCTTGCCGTTGCGCGCGGAGGTCTTGATGTTGATGATGCCGTACCCGCCGCGCCCCTGGATGCGGTACTCGTCGAAGTCGGTGCGCTTCCCGTAGCCGTTCTCGCAGACGGTCAGCAGCGTGGACATCGGGTCCACGACGGCCATGTCCACCACGAAGTCGCCCTCGCGCAGGTGGATTCCGCGGACGCCGGCTGCGGTGCGTCCCATGGCCCGGACGTCCTCTTCCTTGAAGCGGATGGCCTGGCCGTCGTTGGTGGCCAGCACGATCTCGTCGTGCCCGCGGGTCAGGGCCACGCCGATGACCACGTCGCCCTCGTTGATTCCGGTGGCCTGGATTCCGCCCTTGCGCGGGTTGGAGTAGGCGGCGAGCTCGGTCTTCTTGATCTGCCCGTCGCGGGTGGCGGTCACGAGGAAGCGGTCGTCGAAGTCTCGCACGGCGACGACGGCGACGACCTTCTCGTCGCCCTTCATCTCCAGCAGGTTGACGACGGCGCGTCCGCGGCTGGTCCGGACCATCGAGGGGATGTCGTACACCTTCAGCCAGTGCAGGCGCCCGTTGTTCAGGAACACCAGCAGGTAGTCGTGCGTGGAGGCGATGAAGATTTCCTCGACGAAGTCGCCTTCCTTGGCGTCGGAGCCGATGATGCCCTGCCCGCCGCGCCCCTGGCGGCGGTAGGTCGTGACGGGCGTGCGCTTGATGTACCCCTCGTGCGTGAAGGTCACGACGACGTCCTCGTCGGCGATGAGGTCTTCCATCTCGAAGTCGCCCACGTCGCCGACGATCTCGGTGCGGCGCTCGTCGCCGTACTTTTCCTTGATCTCGTAGATGTCCTCGCGGATGACGTCCAGCAGGAGCCGCTCGTCGTTGAGGATGGCCTCGTGGCCCTCGATTTCCTCGACGAGCCGGCTGTAGTCGCCCGCGAGCTTCTCGATCTCCAGGCCGGTGAGTCGCTGGAGCTGCATGGAGAGGATCGCGTCGGCCTGCACGCCGGTGAGGAACTGGTCGGACCCGGAGGCGAGCTCGACGAACCTGGCGGGCAGGAGCTTTCGGACGGTGGCGGCCTCCGTCAGGCGCAGCGGGTGCGCCATGAGGCGCTGGCGCGCGGCGGGCACGTCGGGCGATTTCTTGATGATCTCGATGATGCGGTCGATGTCGGCGACGGCCAGGATGAGCCCTTCCAGCACGTGGGCGCGCTGGCGGGCGCGGCGGAGCAGGAAGATCGTCCTGCGGCGGATGACCTCCTTGCGGTGCTCGAGGAACTCCACGAGCATCTCGCGCAGGGCGAGGGTGCGCGGGGCCTTGTTGACCAGGGCGATGTTGATGATGCTGAACGTGGACTGGAGCGAGGTGTACTGGTAGAGCTGGTTGACGACCACCTGGGGCTCTGCGCCCTTCTTCAGCTCGATGACGATGCGCATTCCGGTGCGGTCGGAGTGGTCCTGCACGTCGGCCACGTCGGGAATCTTGCCCGCCTTGACCACCTCGGCGACGCGCTCGATGATCGTCGTCTTGAGCACCTGGTAGGGAATCTCGGTGACGACGATCTGGCTCTTTCCGCCACGGAGCTGCTCGGTGTGCATCCTCGCGCGGACGGTCACGCGCCCGCGCCCGGTGCGGTAGCCCTCGACGATGCCCTTTCGCCCGCAGATCAGCCCGCCCGTGGGGAAGTCCGGGCCCTTGACGACCTTCATCAGCTCCTGGATCGTCGTCTCGGGGTTGTCGATGAGCATCACCAGCGCATCGCAGACCTCGCGCAGGTTGTGCGGGGGAATGCTGGTGGCCATGCCCACCGCGATGCCCTGCGAGCCGTTGACCAGCAGGTTGGGGAACCTGGCCGGAAGCACCGTCGGCTCGGTGCGGGTGTCGTCGTAGTTCGGCTGCATGTCCACCGTGTCGAGGTTCAGGTCGTCCATCATCTCGACCGTGGGGGCGGTCATGCGGGCCTCGGTGTACCGCATGGCCGCGGGCGGGTCGCCGTCGATGGACCCGAAGTTGCCCTGCGGGTCCACCAGCGTGTAGCGCAGGTTCCAGTCCTGCCCCATGCGGACGAGGGTGGGGTAGACCACGCCTTCGCCGTGGGGGTGATAGTTACCGGACGTGTCGCCGGCGATCTTCGCGCACTTTCGGTGCTTGCTGCGGGGCCCGAGGTTCAGGTCGTTCAT
>DNAS01000001.1:16626-16893 GCA_003485185.1 Phycisphaerales bacterium
CGGACGTCCGGCAGCGCGCGGTCGACGATGGTGCTCATCGCGTACGTCAGGTAGCTCTCGCGGAGCTCGTCCTCGATGGCGAGATCCTCGACGCGCTCATTGGGCAAAATCAGCGGCGTGACGGAGCCGCCGGCCCGCGGCGCGGGCGCCTCGTCGCCGTTTTCCGCGGTCTCGTCGGGGGTTTCCCCTTCGGTCGGCCCGTCGGGCGGGGTCTGGTCGTCCGTGCGTTCGATGTCGTCTTCTGCCACCTTCGGAAGCTCCCTTGGC
>DNAS01000001.1:17006-24082 GCA_003485185.1 Phycisphaerales bacterium
AAGCTCCCTTGGCTGTGCCGTCTCGGCCGGACCGGAACGCGATTTTTTCCGGCGAATCCCTCCGCCGGCCGGCCCGCGATTTTGAACGATGTATTATGCCCAAAACCCCCGCCGATGTACAGCCGCAGCCGCCCCGAAAAGGGCCCTTCCCGGACCGTTTTTTTGAGGAAATATCCCCCGGATTCTGGCGTGAATTCGGCGGAAAAACAACGGAATTGCCCGCTTCGGCCGGGGCTATTTGCCGGCCGGGCTGTCCTTGCGGACGATCCGCCCCACCGCGTAGGTGCGGGCGCGGGTGGACTCGAAGTAGATCCGCATCAGCAGCTCGCCGATCAGCCCCGTCGCCAGCAGCAGCATCCCGGTCACCAGCAGGATGAACCCCAGCGCCATCAGCGGGCCGTGAATCCGCATGATGCTGAAATCGCTGTCCACGATCTTGCGGACCAGCAGGTACGCCAGGATGCCCATTCCGCCCGCGCCGCAGGCCAAGCCCCACTTGCCGAAGAAATGCAGCGGGCGCGTCAGGTACGCCGTGATGAACCGCAGCGTCAGGATGTCCAGCGCCACGCGGAACGTCCGCCCGATCCCGTAGTTGCTTTTGCCCGACGGGCGGCGCACGTTCTTGATCGGAACCTCGGCGATCTTCGCGCCCAGGCGGGCACAGACGGCCGGCACGAACCGGTGCATGTCGCCGTACAGGCGCACGCCCTCCAGCACCTCGCGCCGGTACGCCTTGAACGTCGTGCCGAAGTCGTGCAGGTTCACCCCGGAGACCTTCGCCAGCAGCCAGTTGGCGATCCGCGACGGCAGGCGGCGCATCAGGAAATTGTCGCCTCGGCGCACCCGCCAGCCGGAGGCGATGTCGTATCCCTCGTCGATCTTCTTGATGAACAGCGGAATCTCGTACGGGTCGTGCTGGAGGTCGCCGTCCATGGCGATGAGCACCTCGCCGCGCGCCTGGTCGAAGCCCGCCTGCAATGCCGTCGTCTGCCCGAAGTTCCGCCGCAGGTCCACGAAGGTCACGCGCTCGTCGCCCTGGGCGATGCGCTCCAGGACGCGCGCGGAGGCGTCGCGGCTGCCGTCGTTGACGAAGATCATCTCGTACGGCTGGGCCACGTGCTTCATCACCCGAACGATCCGCCCGTAGAGCTTCTCGATGATGTCCTGCTCGTTGTAGAACGGGACGATGAGGCTGTACTTGACCGCCTCGGGCTTCGGCGCCGCGGTCGGCGGTGCGATTTTCCTACTCGGCGTGGTGTAGACGTCCATAATGGATTCGCTCGATTCGCTGTTTGTCAAAGGCGTCCCGGACGGCCGGGTCGCACAGGGCGGCCAGTTCCTCGCGCCGGCTTTCCCGCAGGCGGGTGGCGGCCGCGTCCAGGTCGTCGCCCAGTCCCGGGTGCGTCATGATCTCGATCGCTCCGGGCGGGGCCGCCTCCGCCGCCCGGATCAGCCAGGCCGTGTCGATCCGCCCGGTGTGCTCCACGCCCCACGTCCCGACGGTTCCCCGCAGGCCGCCGCCGAGCAGGGCGTTGACCCGCGAAAACCCGTTCAGCACCCGCCGGACGCGCCGCTGCTTGGCGGGCCCGGCCGGCCAGCCACGCCCCAGGCGCTCGCCGTACCAGCGGACGAACGGGATATTGTACCGCCGCGCCAGGCGGACCACACGCGCGAAAATCGGCGGGAAACCGTGGGCGTGGCGGTGGCTGTCCAGGTGCGTCACGGCCAGCCCATGGTCCAGCGCCCAGCGGATCTGGGCGTCGAACTCGGCCTCCATCGCCGCCAGCAGGCACGGACGGAGCGACGCCGCCAGCACCGCCCCGGCCGTGCGGTTCATCCGCCCGTCGGGCCCGGCCAGCGCCCGCCCCGCTTCCGACAGCGGCGAGCCCTGCGAGACGTTCAGGTGCACGCCCACGCCCAGGTGCGGCGCTTCGCCCAGTCGGCGGACGGCCCGCTCGGCCGCGGGCATGTTCGCCGCGACCGTCGTGCTCGTCAAAATCCCCTCCCGCGCGGCGCGCAGAATGCCCTCCGTGACGCCCTCGGACCAGCCGAAGTCGTCGGCATTGATGATGACCCGTCTTGGCTTGACCGTTTCCATGCCGGGGCGGTGGATTATAATACCGCCATGCCGGCCGCAACAGCCCGCAGCCGGCAACGACCCAACACAAGGAACGATCCGATGCCCATGCGACGCCCCCTGCTTGCCGCTCTCGTGCTGCTGGCCGGGCTTTCCGCCCCCGCCGCCGCGCAAAGCCTTTCGACCGTCCCTGCCGCCGCCGATGCGGCAAATGCTGAAAAACTCCGCGCCCGGATCGCCGACCTCCAGCGGCAGCTTCGCCAGGCCGAGGCCCGCGAGGACGCCGGAAAGACCTTCTGGCAGAAGACGCGGGATCACTTGTCCCGCATGCTGCCGATCACGCTGGCCGCGTGGCTGTGGTTCGTCGTCGGATTCGGCGGGGAGTTCGTGTTCTTCCTGCGGTTCGTCGTGCAGTGGCTGGCGTCGGAGCGGCACAAACGCACCGTCGTGCCGATGGCGTTCTGGCACCTGTCGCTGGTGGGCACCGCCATGGTGCTGGCCTACGCCGTCTACCGCATCGACCCGGTGTTCATCCTGGCGTACAGCCTGAACGTCGTCATCTACGTGCGGAACCTGTACATCGCCAGGAACAACCCCGCGCTCCAGGCGGTGATGGAAAAGGAATCGGAGTAGAACTTCATTTCAGATTTCGGAATGCGGATTGCGGACTGGCGCGCGAAGTTTGTTGGGTGCGTGGTGCGCGGGGTGCCACCCTCAAGCGCTGTTGGCTTGAGGGTGTCTTCCGCACGCGGCGATTGTAGGGCAGCCGGGTGCCAAACCCGTACGGGCGTGCATCGAAAAACATACACGCACAACAGAGTTGTGCGTGGAACCCAGGCCCTGTCTGAATGACTATCACATGAGTTATAATACTGCGATTGTCAAGTAATGGAGATTGGCATGCAAGATAACCTATCGCTTTATTCGCTTGATTATCTACCCATACCGATCACCGTTAAAGATTTAAAGTTATTTGTTAACTGCGTAACACTAGACTTAAATTGTATTTTATCAAATGTAAAAATACAGTATTGGAAGCGAAGTCATTGGTATAGACCTTTTCGATACATGGATGTTTTCAATGGAAACTTTCGGTCCCTTGTAACGGCTCTATCTAATAATGCGTCTGCAGTTAGAAAATATATTCTTACGTTTATAGATGCTTGGTCTCGACATACTCCGGAGTGTTGGGTCCCCCATATGACTCTGACGGTTCGTATCCATGACTATAGAGGTAATCCTGACTACGCCCGAATAACATTATCATCGATCCGTTGCTCGAAAGATGACTTTGCCTTATTTCAACAGATTGCAGCGGATTGCCTGAAAATACAGATATTCCCCGATATGCAGCACACATTTTCCGATACTCTCATAAAGCAAAACTGTGATAACGCGCTGAATAATCCTATTCTGCGTGAGCAAATATCCTCATCGATCTATTCCGGAAAGTATGACACCGCTTTAAGGACGGCTTTCGCCATTCTTGAAGACTCCCTGAGGCAGAAATGCATCTCAGCCGGACGGAGTGAAGCCAAAAATCAAACGACAGCAGATTTGGCAGTAACAGCCTTTCACAAAGATCGCGGTTGCTTGATCCCGCCATGGCCAGTGGCCATAGAAGCTGCCCAAGGGGCTCAGTTAGTATTTCAAGGTCTATTCCTCTATCTACGAAACGCTTTCATCCATAATGCGACGATAATGGGAGATGACAGAACAGCGGTCTTTGAATGTTTGATGACCATTGAGTTTCTTCTGAGAGTCATAGAAAAAAGCATAATAAGATAATAGATTTCGAGTTTGTCGGGTGCGTGGCCCAGCCACGCACGCGGGATTTTTCAAAAGGATTTCCAAAGTCCCGTCAGGGACGTTTGATGGTAGCCCCGGGCGCTGCCGCAGGCGAGCCCGGGGTCACGACGCGCCCCCAAAACCATAGAGCCCCGAAGGGGCGTCGGAGTGATCGGAGCATTTTTCCATCGCCCCTTCGGGGCTCTGCCGCGGGGGATGCTGTCCGGGGGCTCGCTCGTCCTTCGGACTCGCGTCGCTCCCCGGCTACCGTCCCGCGGCCCGTCGGGCCTGACCACGCACCCAGAAAAACAAGATGGGTCCTCGGCTCCGGCCTCGACCCAGCCTACGCGCTGTTGCTCTGGCTGATCCCGTGGTGATGACGGGCTCGTATCCCGGAACTGGGGAACAAGGAACCCGGAATCCCGGCGCGCTGGGCATCTGTTTTTCCCCGGTTCCTTGTTCCTCAAGTTCCAGGTTCCTTCCCTGGCGATGCTCCCGGCGACCTCTCGCTCACGCTCGGGACTCTGTTGCGCACCTCGGTCTCCGGTATCCGGCCTTTTAATTGTCAATCGTCAATTGTCAATTGACAATTTCTCCCCCCTTCGACCTTCGCACTTCGAACTACGAACTTCTTTTCCCTTTCTCCTTCGGCCTTTCCCCTCTGGCCTTCTTCAAAATTCCCTTGAAAGGTCGTAAGGTCTCGACCTATACTATATGGAAGAGGTGAACCCATGCCACGCAAGGCCAGGCTGGTGCCGATGGAGTCTCTCCGGGAAGCGGCGGAGTGTCTGAAGGTGATGGCGCATCCCGTGCGGCTGCGGATCGTGGACATCCTGATGCAGGGGCGGTACCCCGTGCGGCGGATCGCGGAGATGTGCGACCTGCCGGCGCACCAGACCAGCGAGCACCTGCGGCTGCTGAAAGGCTGCCGGCTGCTCGACTGCGAGCGCGACGGGCGGACGGTCTATTACCGCCTGGCGACCCCCCGATTGCCCGCGCTTTTGACGTGCATTCGGAAGACTTGCGGGCACTAAACGCGATTTTTCGGCGCTTTTCGGCGGGTTTACGGGCGCTTTTTCGGGCGGTTTTCGCCGTCTTTTTTCGAGGGAGGCTAAGGCATTATGGCACGGGCAAAACGCATTGTGATCGTGGGCGGGGTGGCCGGCGGGGCGTCGTGCGCGGCCAGGGCGAGGCGGCTTTCCGAGGACGCCGAGATCGTCCTGCTGGAGCGCGGCGAACATATCTCCTTTGCCAACTGCGGGATGCCGTACCACATCGGCGGCGTGATTGCCAAGCGCGACCGGCTGCTGGTCCAGACGCCCGACGGCATGCGCAAGCGATACCGCATCGACGTGCGGACACGGCACGAGGCCGTGGCTATCGACCGCGAGGCGCGCGAGGTCCGTGTGCGCAACCTCAGCGACGGTAAGGAGTTCGCACTGCCCTACGACGTGCTGGTCCTCAGCCCCGGTGCCGAGCCGGTCCGGCCGGGCTTCCCCGGTGCCGACAGCGCTAAAGTCTTCACCCTGCGCAGCTTATCCGACATGGACGCCATCAAGCGCGCGGTCGATGCGGCCGCGCCCGGCCGCGCGGTGGTCGTCGGCGGCGGATACATCGGCCTGGAAATGGCCGAGGCGCTGCGCCATCGCGGCGTGGAGGTCACGCTGGTAGAGCTTGCCGGGCAAGTATTTATAGCGGCCGACGCCGAGATGGTCGCGCCCGTCCACCAGCAGCTTCGCCTGCACGGCGTGGACCTGCGCCTAGATACGTCGGTCACGGCCATCCGCGAGGCCGGCGCCGGCCTGGACGTCGTGCTGAGCACCGGTGAAACGGTCGCGTGCGGCATGGCGATCCTCTCGGTGGGCGTGCGCCCGGAGGTCAAGCTCGCGCGCGAGGCCGGCCTGGAGATCGGCGCCACCGGCGGCATCGTCGTCGACGAGCACATGCGCACGAGCGACCCGTCCGTCTTCGCCGTCGGCGACGCCGTGGAGGTAACGCACCTGGTGAGCGGGCAGGCGGCGCTGATTCCGCTGGCCGGGCCCGCCAACCGCCAAGGTCGCATCGCGGCGGACAACATCCTCGGCCGGCCGAGCGAATACCGCCGCACGCAGGGCACGGCCATCTGCAAGGTCTTCGACCTCGCCATCGGCATGACCGGCCTGAGCGAGAAGGAACTGCGCCGCCTGGGCCGCCGTTGCGAGAAGGTCTTCGTCCACCCCGCCAGCCACGCCGGGTATTATCCCGGCGCCGTCCAGATCAGCCTGAAGCTGCTGTTCGACCCCGACGACGGGCGGATTCTCGGCGCGCAGTGCGTGGGCGCGACCGGCGTGGACAAGCGCATCGACGTGCTGGCCGTCGCCATCCGCGCGGGCCTGACCGTGCGCGACCTGAAGGACCTCGAGCTGTCCTACGCCCCGCCGTACGGCTCGGCCAAGGACGCCGTCAACTACGCCGGGTTCGTCGCGTCCAACGTGCTCGACGGCGACGCCGCAATCTGCCACGTCGCCGACGTGCTGCACCCGCGCGACGACCAACTGCTGCTGGACGTCCGCACGCCGGACGAGGTGGAGGCCGGAACCATCCCCGGCGCGAAGAACATCCCCATCGACGAACTGCGGGACCGTCTCGGCGAGCTGCCTCGCGGCCGGGAGATCCTGATCTTCTGCCAGGTGGGCCTGCGCGGATACGTCGCGTGCCGCATCCTCACGCAGAACGGCTTCGCCTGCCGGAACCTCACCGGCGGGTACAAGACATACAAGGACGTGGTGGGCATGGAGCCCAAGGGCCCGCTCGCGCCGCTGCGCGAGTTGACCGAGGACACCGGCGAGAAGGCCCCCCTGCCGCCCAAGGCGCCAGCCGCCGGCGAATTGGCCGTCGCCTGTGAAATCGACGCCCGCGCCCTGCAATGCCCCGGGCCCATCCTGCGGCTCAAGAGCGAGATGGAAACGCTCGCCGACGGGCAGGCCGTCCGCATCGTCGCCGCCGACCCGGGCTTTCCCGCCGACGTCGCCGGGTGGTGCGCCAGCACCGGCAACGTGCTGGCCGACGTGACCAGCGACGGCGGCGCCTTCCGCGCCACGATCGTCAAGCGGCAGGCCGCCGCGCCCGCCCCGCTGCCCTGCGGCGCCGACGCCGCCAAGCACAAGAGCATCGTCGTCTTCAGCGGCGACTTCGACAAGGCGATGGCCGCCTTCATCATCGCCAACGGCGC
>DNAS01000001.1:24320-24708 GCA_003485185.1 Phycisphaerales bacterium
TTCGGCTGGATGATGCCGCGCGGCGCCGCCCGCCTGAAGCTGTCCCAGATGAACATGGGCGGAATGGGCCTGCGGATGATCCGCGGCATCATGCGGAAAAAGAACGTCGCCTCGCTGCCGCAACTGATCGACACGGCCCGGCAGGCCGGAGTCCGACTCGTCGCCTGCGCCATGAGCATGGACCTCATGGGCATCCGCCGCGAGGAACTCCTCGACGGCGTGGAAGTCGGCGGGGTGGCCGCCTACCTCAACACGGCCGAGACCGGAAACGTCAACCTGTTCATCTGAAAGGCAGGCAAAAGGCGACAGGCGGCAGGCTTCAGGGGTGCCACGCCCATACGGGCGTGCGCGGTTTCAGGCCCGAAGGGCCGCGGGACGGTAGCCGGGG
>DNAS01000065.1:0-189 GCA_003485185.1 Phycisphaerales bacterium
ACGAATTGCACGAATTTCACGAAAAGGAAACGGCAAAGAAACGGGTCCACGGATTCCACGGATTTCCAGAGGGCAATCGGGTTTGAGGATGTTTGATCGGATCGCACAGAACCGGCAGTTGTTGGCGGCCGCCAAGGCCTTGAGCCCCGGCGGGGCGGTGCAGGTTTCGGGCGTGTGGGGCTCGGCCGG
>DNAS01000065.1:343-1411 GCA_003485185.1 Phycisphaerales bacterium
GGCGTGTGGGGCTCGGCCGGGGCGCTGGTGGCGGCAGCGCTGGGGCGGATCGCGCGCCGGCCGGTGCTGCTGCTGACCGCCCACCTCGACGAGGCCGATGACGCCGCCGACGACATCGAGGTGCTCACGGGCGCGCCCGCGACGCTCTTTCCCGCGTGGGAAGTGGACATCGGCACGGAGCACGTCAACGACGAGATCGCCGGCGAGCGACTGTGCATCTGCAATCTGCTGGCCGGGGGTGAGGGCCTGGGCGACAACCGGGACTCGTCGCCGGGCGTCCTCGTCGCGCCGGTGATGGCGATGCTCCAGCCGGTACCGACGGCTGAGGCCTTGGCTGCGGGGCGGCTGTCCCTGCGCCGCGGCGACGAGATGCCCGTCGAGACGCTCTTCCAGTGGCTGGTGGCCGGCGGGTTCGAGCACGTCGAGCAGGTGGACCAGCAGGGCGAGTTCGCCCACCGCGGCGGAATCGTGGACGTCTTCCCGACGGGCTCGGCCCAGGCCGTCCGCGTGGAGTTCTTCGGCGACCGGGTCGAATCGGTCCGCCTGTTCGACCTGGACACGCAGCGGAGCACGCGGACGGTGGACCGCTTCGACCTGACGGTCGCGGCGGCCGGCCTCCAGACCGACTCCGCCCGCAGCACCAGCCTGCTGGACTACCTGCCCGCCGAAACCGTCGTCTGCATGGTCGAGCCTGCCGAGGTGCGCGAACTCGCCGGCGAGCTGTTCCGCCGCCTGGAAGAGACCCGCGCCGCCGACTCGCTGCGCCTGCTGGACCCCGAGGGCGTCTTCGCCGCGATGGGGCGGTTCGCGCAGGGGCAGCTGTTCACATTTTCCCCGCGCCGGCAGGGGCGGACGTTCGACCTGGGCGTCCGGTCGCTCCAGCGGGTGAGTCTCAACACGCACGAGGCGCTGGAGGAACTGGGCGAACTGGCGGCGACGGCGGAGGTGCGCGTCTACTGCGAGAACCCGGCCGAGGAGGCCCGCTTCCGCGAGTTGCTGAACGCGTCGCACCCGGCGCTGGCGGCGCGGGCGCGAACCGCCGTCGGGCACGTCCACGCGGGCTTCTAC
>DNAS01000065.1:1503-1911 GCA_003485185.1 Phycisphaerales bacterium
CCGTCCACGCGGGCTTCTACTGGCCCGACGAGAAGCTCGTCGTCGTCGGCCATCACGAAATCTTCCACCGCTACGCGAAGGTGCGCCGCATCCGCCGCCTGCGGACCGGCCGGCCCATCGAGACGCTCCTGGACCTCGCCGAGGGCGACTACGTGGTGCACGTGGCGCACGGCATCGCCAAGTTCGAGGGCCTGCGGACCCTCGAACGCGAGGGGAAGAAGGAGGAGTACCTTCGCCTGCGGTTCGCGTCCAATGCGGTGCTGCACGTGCCCGCCAGCCGGATTCACCTCGTGCAGAAATACATCGGCGCGGGCCGGCAGCGACCGAGCCTGTCGCACCTGGGGGGCACGGCCTGGAACCGCCAGAAGGACCGGGCGGCCGAGGCGGTCAAGGACCTGGCGGCCGAAC
>DNAS01000065.1:2038-2258 GCA_003485185.1 Phycisphaerales bacterium
GGTCAAGGACCTGGCGGCCGAACTGCTCCGCGTGCAGGCCGTCCGCCGCGCCACGCCCGGAGTGAGCTACCCGTCCGGTACGGAGATGCAGCGGCGCTTCTCCGACGAGTTCGTCTACACCGAGACGGAGGACCAGCTCGCCGCGATGGGGCAGATCGACGCGGACATGTCCGAGCCGCGCCCCATGGACCGCCTGCTCTGCGGCGACGTGGGGTACGGA
>DNAS01000065.1:2456-2686 GCA_003485185.1 Phycisphaerales bacterium
GAGCTGGCGATGCGGGCGGCGTTCAAGGCCGTCGAGGGCGGCAGGCAGGTGGCCGTGCTCGTGCCCACCACCGTGCTGGCCGACCAGCACTGTGCGACCTTCACCGAGCGGTTCGCCGATTATCCCGTGCGGGTCGACGTGCTCAGCCGGTTCCGCAAGCCCGGCGATCAGCGGGAGATTCTCCGCAAGACGGTGCTGGGGCAGCTGGACGTGCTCATCGGCACGCACCG
>DNAS01000065.1:2878-4227 GCA_003485185.1 Phycisphaerales bacterium
TCGACGAGGAGCAGCGGTTCGGCGTGGAGCACAAGGAGCGGCTCAAGGGCCTGCGGGCGACGGTCGAGGTGCTGACGATGACCGCCACGCCGATCCCGCGGACGCTCCACATGGCCTTGCTGGGCCTGCGCGACATCAGCTCGCTGGCGACGCCGCCCCTGGACCGTCGGGCCATCCACACCGAGGTGTGCCACTACGACGACCGCCTCATCCGGCAGGCGATCCTCCGCGAGCTGGCGCGCGACGGGCAGACGTTCTTCGTGCACAACCGCGTGTTCAACATCGAGTCGGTGGCCGACCGCGTCCAGCGGCTCGTTCCGGAGGCGAAGGTGGCGTTCGCTCACGGGCAGATGTCCGCCCAGCAGATCGAGTCGGCGATGCTCCGTTTCGTCCGCGGGCAGGTGAACGTGCTGGTCTGCACGACGATCATCGAGAGCGGCCTGGACATCCCCACCGCCAACACGATGATCATCCAGGACGCCGACCGCCTGGGCCTGGCCGAACTGCACCAGCTCCGCGGGCGCGTCGGGCGCTACAAGCACCGCGCGTACTGCTACCTGCTGCTTCCGGAGCGGCGGCCGGTTTCCCCGACGGCGGCCCGGCGGCTTAAGGCGATCGAGGAATTCTCCGACCTCGGCGCGGGGTTCCAGATCGCCATGCGCGACCTGGAGATCCGCGGCGCGGGGAACATCCTCGGCGCCGAGCAGAGCGGGCACATCGCCGCGGTGGGCTACGAGCTGTACTGCCGCCTGCTCGAGGAGGCGGTGGGGCAGCTCAAGGGCACGCCCCCGCCCGCCCGGCGCGAGGTGCATGTGGAACTGGGCATCGAGGCGTATCTGCCCAAGAGCTACATTCCCTCGGAGCGCCAGCGGATGGAGATCTACCGCCGGCTGGCGGCGTGCGCCGCCGCGTCCGAGCTGAAACAGCTTGCCGACGCCCTCGCCGACGCCCCCGCCCCCCCCCCGCCGATGGTCGAGACGCTGCTGGACCTCGCCGAAATCCGCCTGCGGGCCGGCGCGATGGGCGTCGAGAGCATCATCCGCGTCGAGCCGGACCTGGTGTTCACCGTGCGGGATTTCCACGCCGTCGAGGGCCTGTTCAAGGACGCCCCGGGCACCGTGCGCCTGCCCGACGCCCGCACCGCCCACTGGCGAATGCCGCCCGCCTACCGCCAGATGCCCACCCTCGTCAACGTCCTGCTGAACCGCCTGCGCCGGGCGGGAAAA
Organism: Phycisphaerales bacterium; assembly: GCA_003485185.1. Lineage (GTDB taxonomy): Bacteria > Planctomycetota > Phycisphaerae > SM23-33 > SM23-33 > UBA12270. Next base: position 4,105 of record DNAS01000065.1, read on the forward strand.
GATTCATAATCGCCCCGCGGTATGTTACCATTCGCCCCATGATGCGCGGGAACCGGGTCATCCTGGCGGCCTTGCTGGCCGCGGCGCTGCACGGGTGCGACGGCTCGCAGCCGCGCTGGCCGT
>DNAS01000065.1:4357-24446 GCA_003485185.1 Phycisphaerales bacterium
ACGGCTCGCAGCCGCGCTGGCCCTGGCGGCAGAAGGAAGTGCCGGTCACGGACCCGACGGAGGTCGCCTCGCCGCCGGAAACGGCCACCCAGCCGTCGCCGCCGGCAGCGCGGCCCGAACCGCATCCCCTTCCGCCGCCTCCGCCCGTTGCGGTGCGCGGCGCCGACGACGAGACCGCCTCGCCTCCGCCGCCGGCGACGGCCGAAGAGCCGATGGAACTGACGGACCTGATTCGCGCATCCCGCGCGCCGAAGCCCGCGCCGGCATCTCAACCTGCGCCGGTCGCCACCCAGCCGGCCTCCGCGCCGGCCGAAACAGCGCCCGCTCCCTCGCCCGTCAAGATCGAACGCCCGGGCGCCTCGCGCCCGCCCGTACCGCGGGAAGAGGTCCTCTCCACCTCGGCCTTGCAGGTCAACAACCGCTACATCACCGTCGATGAGATTCTCCGTTCGGCCGGGCCGGCGCTGGTGGCTGTGCCCACCAACGTCTCCGAGTCCACCTACCGCCGGCGCATCGAGCAGATTCTCCAGGAGGAGATTCGCGCCCGCGTCAGCCAGGAACTCGTCCACGAGGAGGCCCGCAACCGCCTCGACGACGATCAGAAAAAGCACGTCGACGAGGAGATGCGCAAGACGCTCGAAGAGATGATCGCCCAGGCGGGCGGCAGCCAAACCGCGCTCCAGACCCGCCTGGCAGCCGAGGGCGCCAACCTGGACGACGTGCTGGCCGAACAGCGCCGCAAGCTGACCATCCAGTTGTACCTCCAGGCGCGGTTCGAGCCGGCCATCTCCGTTACGCGGAAGATGCTCTGGGAGTACTACCGGGCGCACCCGGAGAAGTTCTCTTCCGAGACGAAGGTGCAGATGCGGATTCTCGCGGCGCCGTTTTCGGCGTTCCTGCCGGCCGACGCGGCGAATCCCGGCGAGGCCGAACACGACGCCGCCCGCGCCGCCGCCCGCAAGACCATCGACGCCGCGCTCGGGCAGCTGGGCGACGGAACGGAGTTCGCCGCCGTCGCGAAGCAGGCCGCCGCCGACATCAAGGCCCGGCACGAGGACCGCTGGGCCGCCGTCGCGCGGGACTTCGGAAAGGTGTGCGTGGAGAAGATGGCCGAGAACGGCGGGCTGTGGGGCCTGGCCAGGGCGGGAAGCTTCATCGAGCCGAAGGTGGAAGAGGCCGCCTTCGCCCTGAAGGAAGGGCAGGTCAGCGACGTCGTCGAGGGCAAGTACGGTTTCTACGTCGTCCAGGCCGCCAAGGTCCAGCCCGGACGCACGGTCGGCTTCGAACAGGCCCAGGCGGAAATCGAGCCCATTCTTCGCCGCGAGCAGTACGACAAGCTGCGCGACGACTACTTCCGCCGCCTGCTGGAAGGTGCGACCATCGTCCACACCGACAAGTTCGTCTCGCTGGCGGTCGATCGCGCGATCGAGCGATACTATCGCAAGTAGCTTGCCGCGAAGGAGCCTCGTCGATGTACGAGTTCTGTCGCGATCATTCCCTTCTGGCCGCCCTGGTCGCCACGCTGTTCACCTGGAGCGTCACCGCGCTGGGAGCGGCGCTGGTGGTCTTCACCCGGCGGGTCTCGCAGAAGTTCCTCGACGGTTCGCTGGGGATGGCCGCGGGCGTCATGATCGCCGCGAGCTTCTGGAGCCTGCTGGCGCCGTCGATCGAGATGGCGGAATCGCAAGGATACGGCTGGTGGAAGTGGGTTCCGCCGTTGGCGGGCTTCCTGCTGGGCGCGGCGTTCCTGCGGGTCATCGACCGCCTGCTTCCGCACATGCACCCGGACCTGAAGGTGGCCGAGGGCATCCCTACGCGCTGGCGGCGGAGCACGCTGCTGGTCCTGGCCATCACGATCCACAACATTCCGGAGGGCCTGGCGGTGGGGGTGGCGTTCGGGGCGGCCGCCGCCATGGGCGATGCGAGCCTCGTCGGCGGGGCGGTCGCGCTGGCGCTGGGGATCGGGCTGCAGAATTTCCCCGAGGGCGCGGCCGTCTCGTTGCCGCTGCGCCGCGAGGGCATGAGCCGCGCGCGGGCGCTGTGGTACGGGCAGCTTTCGGGCATCGTCGAACCGATCGCCGGCGTCGTGGGCGCCGCCGTGGTGATGACGGCTTCGTCCATCCTGCCCTATGCGCTGGCGTTTGCGGCCGGGGCGATGATCTTCGTCGTCGCCGAGGAACTCATTCCCGAATCCCAGCGCGAGGGCAACGTGGACCTGGCCACCGGCGGGGCGATCGTCGGATTCGCGGTGATGATGACCCTCGACGTGGCGTTGGGGTAGCAGCCCTGTTGAGAAACGGGCTGCTAGAGCAAGCGAGCAGGAGAACAGGTGAACAGGAGGAGCGACAGCTCCAACAAATCTTTGAAAAACAGGCGGTCTGCTCGCCTGCGGTCTCCTGCTCTCCTGTTCTACTGTTCTGCCTGGAAGCTGGATGAGACTTTCTGAACGGGCTGATAGGCCGGCACAGCCGGGTCAGGCATCCTTTCGGATGATGTCGAATCCTTCACGGTCGGAGGCGGTGCCGTCCCACTTGTGGTGCTCGAGGCGCTTGACGATGCGCTGGGCGGTGCGGACGGCCGCCAGCCCGTCCGCCGCAGAGACCACCGGCGGTGCGCCGCGGACCACCGAGTCGCGGAACGCCTCCGCCTGGCGGCGCAGCGGCTCGATGGACTCGTCCACCACGAGTTCCTCGACCTTGATGAGCTTGGTGTAATCGACGCTCTCGGCCAGCTCGGCCAGGTCCTGCACGTCCAGCTCGCGGGCCATCTGGATCAGGTCCAGGTTCTCGCTCTTTTTGACGACCAGCCCGACCTTCCGCGCGTAATCGACGGACAGGTACGCTTCCTCGGAGAAGATGCGCATCTTGCGCTCGGTCTTGATGGCCAGCCGGCTGGCGGTCAGGTTCGCCACGCACCCGTTGTCGAAGACGATCCGCACGTTGCAGATGTCCTCGTGCGCGCCGATGACGTTCACGCCGACCGCGTGCAGGGCCCGCACCTTGCCGCCGGCGAGCATGAGCACCAGGTCAATGTCGTGGATCATCATGTCCAGCACCACGCCGACGTCGGCGGAGCGGAAGGTGAACGGACTGATGCGGTGCGCCTCGATGAACTTGGGGCGGATGGCGTACTTCTGCATGGCCAGCACCGCGGGATTGAACCGCTCGGTGTGCCCCACCTGCACGGTGGTGCCGGTTTTTTCGGCCAGGGCAATGAGCTGCTCCCCGGCATCGGCGTCGTCGGTGAAGGGTTTCTCGATGAGGACGGGTTTTCCGGCCTCGATGAAGGGCCTGGCGGCAGCCAGGTGGTGCCGCGTGGGCACGGCGATGACGGCGGCGTCAACCATTCCGACCGCCTTGGCCGGGTCGGTCAGCGCGGCGCAGTGGCGCTGCGCGGCGACGGCGTTCGCCTTGGCCTCGCTGACGTCCACCACGCACACCAGCTCGGCGTCGGGCATCTCGCTGAAGACGCGGGCGTGCAGCTTGCCCATTCGCCCCGCGCCCACCACGGCAACTCGAAAGCTCATGGCATCGTTCTCCGGATTTCCGCCTGAAGTTCCGGGGGCAGCAGCTTCTCCGCCTCCGGGGGCGCCTTGCCGCGAAACAGCTCGCGGGAACGCCCGTACACCCCGCGCAGCGACTGCTGGACAAACTGGCAGAGATACGCCGCCTCGCCCTCGACGCCCAGGTTCTCCAACTGCTCGATCTTGGTCTGGAGCGCCGATTCGTCGTCGAACAGTTCGGCCAGCGCCCGGCGGAGTTCGCGCTGTTCGTCGCTCGACAGGCCCGCGGCGCGGATGCCCGCCTCGTGGATTCCGCGGACAGCCGGCGGGGTCTTCTCGTAGTCCAGGCTGAAGAAGTTCGTGTAAGGCGGCACGTCGCGGCGGACGGGTGTGCGGGACCCGATGCGGGCGTACCGCCCGACCGTCACGAAGTGGTGGATCCCGGCCATGTCTTCCACCACCGCGCCGGTGTGAATGCGGATGTGCCCCGCCAGCAGCACGCCGCGCCCGAGCGTCGCGCGATCGTCCACGTAGCAGTCGTGGGCGACGTGCGCGCCATCCTTCAGCACGTTGTCGTTTCCGATGCTGGTGAGGAATCCGCCGACCTCCGTGCCGGGGTGGACGGTGGCGCGCGGCCCGAAGCGGTTGCGGTGCCCGATCAGTACGCGAGTCGGACCGCCGGAGTATTTCAGGTCCTGGGGGTCGGCGCCGATGACGCAGCCTTCGTCGAAGACGTTGCCCGAGCCGATCGTCACGTTCCCGGTGACGGAGACGCGGCGGACGAGGCAGGTGTTGGGGCCGATCGTCACGTGCGGACCGACCACGCAGTAGGGACCGATCCTCGCCGTCGGCGCCACGCGGGCGGACGGGGCGATCTCTCGCAGCAGCGTCACTTCAGGAGGCATCGCAGGGGCTCCCGAATCCGCCGGACTGCTGGACGAACTCGGCCAGCCGCCGCACGTGCGGATTGACCGACGCGTCCGCCAGGAGCCGGCGGGCCACCTCCAGGTCGGCGGGCGTCGATCCGCCGTTGAACAGCTCGCGGAACGCCTGCTTCAGCGCCCGGACGTCGTCTTCCCCGAATCCGCAGCGGTGCAGGTTCTCCGAGTTGACCCCGCGCACGCGGTAGGGCGAGCCCTGGATCATCGCGAAGGGCGGGGCATTGCGGTCCACCTCGGCGAACCCGGCGATGAACGTGTAGGCGCCCACCGTCACCGCGTCGGCGACGAACGAGAACCCGCTCGTCCGCACGTATTCCTGCACGTGCGCGCCCACGCCGACGTGCGTGAAGTTCGCGAAAATCCCGTGATCGTCGATCACCGCGCCCGCGCCCACCTGCGAGCCGATCATGATGAGGTTGTTCTTTCCGATCTTCGTGGCGCGCTCCTCGCCGGCGTAGACCGTCACGTGCTCGCGGAGGGCGCACGCGGCGCCGACGATGCACTTGCCCGGGCGGTCGCCCTCGCCCGGAGCGCCCACCACCGCCATCGGGAACACGTGCGTCCGCTCGCCGATCTTCGTGTGCCCGACGATCGTCGCGCTGTTCTCGATGACGCAACCCGGACCGATGCTCACCTCCGCCCCGATGTAGGCGAACGGGCCGATCTTCGCGTCCGGCGCGATCCGCGCGCCCTTCTCGATCATTGCCTTTTCGGAAATCTCCGACATGTGCGATACCTTAACCTTGCGAGCAGTCTCAAACGGGCTCGGCGTCAACGAGCATGAACTTGATCTCCGCCTCGGCGGCGACTTCCTCGCCCACCAGCGCCCGGCAGCGGGTGTGCCCCGTGCGCGTGCGGACGTGGAGCGCCTCGGCCTCCAGGATCAACTGGTCGCCCGGGCGGACGGAACGGCGCATCTTCACCCGGTCCATGCTGAGCAGCACCGCCACCTTGCCCGTGTGCTCCAGGCGGCGGCTCAGCAGGATGCCCGAGATCTGCGCCATCGCCTCCAGGATCATCACCCCCGGCATGATGGGCTGGCCGGGGTAGTGCCCCTGGAAAAACGGCTCGTTGATGGTGACGTTCTTGATGCCCGTGACCATGCGGTCGCTGTCCAGCCGCAGGATCCGATCGACCATCAGGAACGGGTAGCGGTGGGGCAGCAGGCGCATGATCCGCCGGATGTCCATCACCGGCTCCTCGACCAGCGACACCGCGAGGGCGTTCTCGGAAATCCGTTCGAGGAGCTTGCGGACGAGGGCATGGTTCAACTCGTGCCCGCTCTTGTAGGCGACGATCCGCCCGCGGAGCCGCCGCCCCAGCAGGGCCAGGTCGCCGATCAGGTCGCAGACCTTGTGCCGCGCGTGCTCGTCGCGGAAGCGGAGTTCGTTGTCCACCGGGCCGGACTCGCCCATCACCAGCAGATCGCGCGGCGTCAGGTGCTTGCCCATTCCGCGGGCCTGGAATTCGCGCGCCTCGGCCTCCAGCAGGAACGTCCGCGCCGGGGCGATCTGCCGGGCCAAGTCGTCCTTGCCCAGGCGGAAGGCCACCACCTGCCGACCGATGCTCGGGACCGCGCCGTAGTCCAGGTCGTACAAAATATCCAGGCAGTCGTCCGGTCCGGGCAGGGCCGCCAGCATCGCGTCGCCCTCCGAGACCGCCGCCGGCTCGTCGATGACATACGTCTTCCGCTCGCTGTCCTGCTCGGTCAGGCCCGCCTTCTGGATCGCCTGCACGAACGGCAGCGGCGAGCCGTCCGTCGAGGGGGTCTCCGCGCCGTCCATCTCGACGACGAGGTTGTCGATTCCCAGCCCCCAGACCGCCGCCAGCACGTGCTCGACCGTCTCCACGGACACCGCGCCGTTCAGCAGGCTCGTCCGCCGCGGGCGCTTGGCGACGTGGGCGATGTCCGCCGCGATCGACACCGGGGAAGGCAGGTCGGTGCGGACGAAGGTGATGCCCGCGTCCGTCGCGGCCGGAAGGAACCGCAGCGCGCACGGCTCGCCGCCGAACAACCCCCGCCCCTGGACGGCGGCGGGCGACTTAATTGTCTTTTGAAGACTCAAGGGCCTGCACCTTTGCTTCCAGATGCTTGACTCGTTTGATCAGCTCGGGGAGCTTTTCGCCGGCCATCAGGACGCGCATCTTCTCTTTGGCCGGGCCCGCCGGCGTCCCGGCGACGGTCTGACCGTCGGGCACATCGGACGCGACGGCTGAATACGCCGCCACCTGCGCGCCCGTGCCCAGCGACACGTTGTCGCGAATGCCCGCGTTGCCCCCGATCACGACGAAATCGCCCAGCCTGGCGCTTCCGGCGATTCCCGCTTGTCCGACCAGGATGCACCCGCGCCCCACCTGGACGTTGTGGGCCACCTGCACGAGATTGTCGATCTTCGTGCCGGCGCCGATCCGTGTCGATCCGAACTTGGCGCGGTCGACGCAGCTGCACGCGCCGATCTCCACGTCGTCCTCGATCACCACGTTCCCGATGTGGGGGATCTTGTGGTGGACGCCGCCGGAGAAGAAGTATCCGAACCCGTCGTACCCGATGGCGCTGTTGGGCCCGATGCGGACCCTTGCGCCGATCCGGCAGCCGGCGAGCACCGCCACGCCTTCGCGGAGCACGCAGCCGGGGCCGATCTCGACATCCGCGCCGACGGAAACGTTGGCGCATAAGGCCGTGCCGGCGCCGATCTTCGCCCTCGGCCCGACCCGCACGCCCGGCCCGATCCGCGCGTCTGCCGCCACCTGGGCGTCGTCCGCCACCGTCGCCAATGGGTGTACGCCCGGGGCGGGCAGGTCTTCGGGGCACGCCAGCCTGGACAGGACCGTCGCCACCGCCTTCTGCACGTCCGGAACGCGGAGGAGCGTCGCCTTCGAGGCCGGGGCGTCCGGACCCACGATGACCGCGCTGGCCCGGCAGTCGGCCAAGTGGGCCTCGCGCCGGGCGTCGGCGGCGAAGGTCAACTCGCCCGGGCCCGCCGTCTCCAGCGACGCCAGAGCGCGGATTTCCGCCGTCTCGTCGCCTTCGACGGTTGCGCCCAGCCAGTCCGCGACCCTCCGCACCGTAAGCGTTGGTTTGTTGTCCGTCATGAACCCGCCATGATAGCCCGGAACGCTCCCAGCCGCAAGACCCCAAGACGGCGCGCCACGGGCGGGGCAGGAGCCGGCGTGCCCGCGAAAATCACTTCCCGCCGCGGTACGCGCGGTTCATGCGGGCCAGGACCTCCTCCGTGATGTCCGCCCCGGCCGTGTTGTACAGCACCTTGCGGCGCTCGATCTGGCTGAGAAGCTCGCTGATGTCCGCCGTGGGCACGTCGCGCATCTCGCGATACAGCACGATGTCGATCGCGCGGTCCTTGGCGACCTGGGCGATGGTGTTCATCGCGTCCTTGTACATCTCCTGCGTGAGGCGAAGCTGCTCGTTGCGCCCCAGCATCTCCTCGTATTGCAGCCAGGCCTTCCGGTCGATCGTCAGGCGTTGAATCTTGTTGTAGCGGTCCTCGTAATCCTTCGTTCCGGGCTTGAAGCCTTCCAGCTCCATCTGGATGGCCTCGATGGCCTTGATGCGCTTCTCGTTCTCCGCCTTGGTCTGATCCATGCGCTTCTCGAACTCGACCTGGAGGTCCTTGGCGCGGTTGTAGTTGTTGAAGACCTGCACGATGTCGCAGACGGCGACGCGGGTGGCCGGCGCGGGCGCGGCGTTCTGGGCGACGGTGTCCTTCAGCAGCAGCGTGCCCGTCAGAACGGCGCCGATCGCCGCGCCGAGGACCAGCAGGGGGAGTTTCTTCGACCGCATGATGCACCTCGTTTCCGTGTAAGGGTCCGTTCGCGCCGGATTGCGGCAGCACCCGGCGGGAGGTAGTGTATTCCGCCCGGGTCCGCGCGTCTACCGCCAGCAAGCCAACAGGACCTTTCCGATGCGAGGAAACTTGGCTGGCGGCGGCCTGTTCATGACGCCAGCCACTCGTCCAGGTGGGCGGCGACGAAGGCGTCGTCCGTCAGGTGCGGGTAGCCGGCGTAGACGCGGTCGAGTTCGGCGGACTGTCCCGGCGAGAGCTTCTCGGCCGGGTTCAGGCAACGCACCGCCTCCAGCAGTCCCTGGCGGCGCAGCACCTCGAGGATGCCCGCGATGCAGCCCTTGAAGCCGTTGGCGGCGTCGAACACGGCGGCGTTGGCGTCGGTCACCTGGGCCGACAGCGTCAGCAGCTCAGCCGAAACCTGCCCGCGCCGCCGCTCGGTCTTGATCCGCTGGAGCAGCGGGACGGCGCGGGACGTCCAGACGCCCCAGTGGCCCAGCAGGCCCCCGACGATTCCCACGCGCTGGAGCCCCGCGGGCCCGGACACCTCGAACTCCGTCAGCAGATCCAGCACGATGTTGTCGTCGTTTCCGGTGTAGAGGACCACCTCGCCGGCCTTGCCCGCGTCGCAGACGCCACGGACGACGTCCAGCGTCTTGTAGCGGTCGAACGGGGCCATCTTGACGCCCAGCACGTTTTCGATGGCGGCGAACTGCCGCCAGAAGTCGTACCCCAGCACGCGCCCGCCGACGGACGTCTGAAGGTAGAAGCCGACGATCGGCATCACCTCGGCGACGGCCCGGCAATGTGCCAGCAGTTTCTTGTCCGGCGCGTCGCCCAGGGCCTTGAGGCTCAGCAGTCCGGCGTGGTAGCCCAGCCGGCGGGCCAGTTTCGCCTCGGCGAGGGCCTGCGGCGTTTGCCCGCACAGTCCGGCGATCATCAGTGCGGCCTTGCCGCGCCGGGCGACCTCCTCGGCCGCCAGCGACAGCACCGGCTCGTAGAGCCCCACGGCGGGGTCGTGAATCTCGAACTGCGTGGAGTGGACTCCCACGGCCAGCCCCCCGGCGCCGGCGGCGAGGTAGTACCGCACCAGGGCGCGCTGGCGGCGCGGATCGAGTTTCAGTTTCGCGTCCAGCGCCAGCGGCAGGGCGGGGATCACCATGCCGTCGCGGAAGGCGGACAACAACTCAGCGGGGATTTCGGTTCGGATCATCTCAGTATTTTCCCGTGTTGACCTCGAAGTGCGTGGGCTTGTTCAGCGACGCGCCGCCGGCTTGCACCCACCGCGCGGTCCAGCGGATCAGCGTCTTGAGGGGGACCGACGGCGGCCCGAACCATCCGGCGGCCTTGGCGGAATTGTTGAGGTAGGCACGTTCGCCCGGCTGCCCGACGAACGTGACGGGCTTGCCCATCTCGCGCGCCAGTTCGGCGGCCACCTCGCGGACGGAGAAGGTTTCCGGCCCGGTGAGGTTGAGGATTTCCGGCGGGCTGGCGCAATGCTCCAGGGACAGCAGCGCCTGGTTGTTGGCGTCGCCCTGCCAGATGATGTTGGCGGCGGGCACGGTGTCATTGACCGGTTCGCCGAGGTGAATCTGCCGGGCGATGTCGTGCAGCACGCCGTAGCGCAGGTCCACGGCGTAGTTGAGACGCAGCAGGCACATCGGCGTGCTCCGGGTGCGGCTGAAGTATTCCAGCACGCGCTCGCGCCCGAGGCACGACTGGGCGTATTCGCCCACCGGATCGGGCGGCGTCCGCTCGGTGCAGCCGCCCGAGGCGACGGTCACCAGCGGATAGACGCACCCGGTGGAGAAGGCGACGATCCGGCTGCCGGAATAACGCTGGGCCACGTGCGCCGGGGCGAGGGTGTTGACCGCCCAGGTGACGGATTCGTCGCCTTCGGTGCCGAACTTGCGCCCGGCCATGAAGATCACGTTGGCGGCGTCGGGAAGTTTTGCGACGGCCTGCGGGTCCAGCAGGTCGCAGGGGATGGCCTCGATGTCGCGTGCGCGGAGGAACTCGACGGCAGCGGGATTGGAGAACCGGGACACGCCGAAGATGCGCAGGTCCACCCCGGCCTGCTCGGCGGCCCGGCGGGCGGTCCATGCCAGCGACAGGCCCATCTTTCCGGCCACGCCCAGGATGGCCAGCGGACCTTCCAGCCTCGCCATACTCTTCACCAGCGCGGCGCTCGGACGCGCCAGCCAATCGTCCAACTCGCGTTCGTCACGAAATTCGTCGGGCAGCGATGTCATCACGAACTCCTGCAAGGAACATCCGGTCACTTCCACGAGGGCATCAGGGCGGCGCAGCGGTTCACCACGGCCCGCTCCACGTCGTCGAGCTGTTCCATCAGCCGCCCGTCGCGGAGGTCGAACGAGCGCCGGGGGCGCGAGTCGGGGCTGTGGCGGCTGAAGCCGTTGTGGAAGCACCACCCGGCGGCCCCGCCTTCGACCGCCCCGGCCAGGTCGGTCAGGAAATCCTCCGCCGTCGGCTGCCAGGTGGTAAAGTCGCGCCGGAAGGGCTCCTGGTAGTGGACGGGCACGGGCCGGCCCGCTTCGGCCGCCAGCCGGCGATAGCGCCGCGTGTTCTCGGCGGTCTGTGCGGGCGATTCTGCCGTGCGAACCCGGTGGGGCGTCAGGAAGTCCACGCCCGCGGTGCGGATATAGCCCGCCACCTCCGCGTCCGGGATGTCATACACGTCCGAGATGGTCGCCAGTCGCCCCGGGTCGATCCGGCGGACCAGCGAGATCATCTCGGCGGCCTCCTCGAACGGGACGGGCGGCATCCGGTGGGTGTTGCGCTCGTTGACCACGTCGATGTAGACGTTGCGATACGCCCGCAGCGCGTCGGTGACGGTGCGGAGGGCCTCCAGGTATGCCGGGCGCGTCTGGAGGGGCGACCGCAACCAGGGCGCCTTCATGGCGTGATCGGGCGGCAGGCCGCGGGAGAACGTCACGTCCACGATCATGCCCAGCCGGTCGGCCAGGGCGCAGAACCCGACGAGGCGCGACAGGTACGGCTCCCGCGCCTTGCCCTGGTCGTCCATCGCCGCGACGTCGTTTCCGAACGCGCCCCACGTGCACCAGAGGCGCACCCAGTTGAAGCCCAACCCGCGCAGCTCGCGCAGGTCCGGCTCGGTCTCTGCCGGCTCCAGCGCCAGCCCGCCGTAGTAGCTTGCGCCCAGAAGGAACGTGGGCTTGCCGTTGACCAGGAACCGCCCGCTGGGACCGTCCGCTTGCAGTGTCGTGCTCATGGGGCGAGATCATCGCGCGATCCCGCGCCCTTGTCAACCGCAACGGCCCACGCAATCCTGTGGGCAACAATGCCGACCGATCGGCTCTTGTCCCGCAAAAGAATTAAATGGTCCACTTGATTATTTTGCGGCAGAGGACCAAGAAAGAAACAAATATCAGGATTCCCAACGCCGTCAATATCATCTCGCGCAATTTCGCGTTTTCGGCAACCACATCGTCGAAGACCTCGGTCAATGCAAGGCGTGCAAGAGCAAAAACGGTCCCCAATACCAAGAGGGCTAATAGAATGAACAGTACCTTTGTCGCCCACACAACTATCCAATGAGAAGCTACAAAAGTTCCGTCTTCGGTTCTCCGCACCGAGGGCAGCGATCAGGCCTTGTCCGGCAGGGCAGTTTCCGGTCGCTTTCTTTTTCTGAGCCCGAAGGGCGTCTGATGAATAGCCACGAGCGCGAGCCCGTGGAACAGGGCATTTTACGCGTAGAGTCCCGGCGGGACGATTGAAACCCGTCGGCGAGTCATGGAATCAAGAATCAGTCGTCCTGCGGGACTCCAATATTCAAAAAATCGCATACTTCCCCCCGGGAAGCGAGCAGGCAGATCCAGAAAATCCAGATCCCAACGCCTCCGGCAATCAGGATGGCGCCGAGGATCACTTTGGTTTTTCTGCTGAGTTCCCGCCCGCCAACTTTTATTGGAACCTTGTCGGGCCTGAAACAGGTGACGATTCCCCCCACGAATGGAAATCCACCCACTACAAGGGCCAGAGCGGACAAGACAAGGTCACCACCAGTCATATCAATCTCCTTTGGAAGCCCAAGTGCCTGCGGGCCGGATATTCCCCTTCGATAGGTTATCCAGGAAGTCCGCCATCTTGTTTCGGTTGACGAAGCTCCTGCTGGGATTGGGTGTTCCACTTCCTGGTTGGGGAAGATTGGGCGACGGTTCCGGCGCTTGGAAGTCGAGAATCCACAGGACGGAATTTGTCGCCCGATCGATCATCCAAGACGTCAGAACCTCCCGATACCTCGCTCCTTGCGTTCCCGATGCCTCCTTCAGGAATTCCTGTCTGGTGATAAGCAATACGAGGGTGTCAACCTCGGAAGGGCTTTTCGCCTTGACCTCGTCGGACAATTGATGGTGCACCTCACTTAATTTCACCGACGTTAAATTTTGGATGTCCTCGTCCGGCGTCTCAAGGATGAGCAATCGTCCGGGTCTGGCCAGGGACGGTCGTTCACTTGCCAGGAACAACTCGAAATCCGGATTGACGAGGCCTTTCGGTTCCCTGGCGGGAGTTGGAATCGCTTGGTTGATGAGGGAGAGATACGAAGCCATCGAAGGTTCGAACGCCGCCGCCAGGTCGGACTGTTCCTTCGAATGCACATGGACTACGAGAATGACGAGTCCGATCCCCGCTAAGACAACGACCAAACAACCCAGACAGCCTTTTATTGGCCGACCGGCAGTTTTGTCTGTGTCAGCGGACATATGCCACTCCCGATTTGAAAACGCCCAAAATGCTAGGGCGGGACAAAACCGGCGGCAAGAGAAATCGGAAGTCGGCGGAATGCGATTTGGGGTGTATCCTCCGTCAGCATGTCATAAAAGGCGTGCGGCGATCTTTTCGGCTCTGTCGCGTGAGGAAAAGCCGGCGAAATCTTCCGCTGAGCTCAGGACTTTCGCCATATGCGTATGAAATTGACAGCCTGCAAAATCCGAGATGATCCAGGACTTACTTGCGTCTCACGGAAATCGATGCGCCGCTCCTCGTGTCCTTCGCAAGAACAGTCAGGGAGCCATCGGAATTGACTCGAAATATCACCGCAATATTGATCCTGCCGCGACGCGCGGAGGGTATCCCATACAGTTCGTACTCTCCCAGCTTTCTCATGCCTGGATCAGATGTCAGTTTCCCGTTTCCCTGATATAGACGGATCGATAGGTCTTTCTGGTTGTCTGCAGCCGTACTGAAAATCTCTGTTCGTTCACAGGGAATCGGCTTCTTGTCTGACAGCAAAACGGTAAACACGCCTCCCGCGGTTTCCATGCCGATTGCCCCGGCAAGTCCGTCCTGAGTGGTCCGAACTGTACCCTCTGCCGGCAAGCCGGAAGGTGTTTTTTCGTGCCTTGGTTGCCCGGGAAGCGAAGGGACTCGCAGAATCCTGGGAAGGCCGTCTTCCGGCAACGGCGAAGGCGGAAGCGAAGAGGCTTTTTCTACAAGAGAAATTGCGAACCGGTCCGTCTCCGTCGGATTGGGATTGGCGCTGGGATCAGGCACTGAGATTGTCTTCTGACCGTCGATGCGCGTCACCCAGTTGATGAATCCCCCCAGCAGGCCTGATATTTGAAAAACGTACCGCGATCCGTCGATCTCCGCCGTCACTTCCGACGTGCATCCCTCCTTCGTTAAGGCGGCGACGTATCTTTCTTCAATCAGGTGGCACGCAAGATTGGAGGCGACATAAACCGGACCGATATCATCGGCCCGACCCTGAAGTTCCGTGGGGAGATGGACCTCTCGGCCGAGTTCCCTCCGGCAAAGCGCGCCTGCGTAGGAAGATTGCATCCGATACTCGCCGGTCCGGAAGCACTGATCAAACGCCGTTTCCGCTTCTGCGTATTGGGCCTTGCGATATGACGCGACCCCCCTGTTGTAGAATCCCACGGGTGAAATTTCGGCAACGGCGCCGTCGGGCGCGACCATTTTCGGTCCCGGATCAGAATCCGGTTCTCCGACTCGGAAAGATGCAATGATGCGATCAAAGATCGGTTGAACTCGCGAAAAATCCCTGGCCGGCGTTTCGCCGGTTAATTGGTAGGTTACCCCGACGCAGAACAGGGTCACGCACTGTTCCTGCATCCGTCCGCTCTTGCTTGCGTAACTGTAGATCAATCGGGCTGCGGGCTTTCCCAACAGATTGATTACATCGCCGGAGACAAATGCGAAGTCGGGAAAAGCCTGCCGCAGATCGTCCTTGGACCGCTCGATATATTCCTGGGGCGTCTTTGGTTCATGGCGAACTCGCCCCTCGGGGTCGACGTGTGTCACCGTCACAACGCTGCTTCCCTGAAGCACCTCGCCACGCCGCACGTTGACGATAAGTCCCGGACGACCCGAATCGGTCCTTTGCCCCGCAACGGCTACCGCCATCACCCACGAGCCTGATTCACGATTTTCCCAGAGGATGTCCCAGTCAGAGGGATAGCGAATCCCGAAGTTCCATTCCCTGTTGAAGTATTCGGATTCAGCGATGGTCGTTGTCGTGCCTGGCAGCGAGCCGACATCTTGTTGTCCAGGTCGCGGAACAGGCACGACACTCCCGCAACTTGGACAGGTCTCGGTTTGGCCCGCGAGGCTTGAGGGAACACTGAGCAATTCTTTGCATTGGGGGCATCCGAAGTCGATCATCGGGCGTTCCTCTTCTTTCCAACGGGTCCCGACTTGAGGGGGCACGGAAGCCGGCGCGAAACCGTCGCATGCGACGTGCCGGACAACGAGGGTATTCCTGAAGTTCCCCCAAAAACGACTATAATCCAGTGTCACTTCATACGTTCCGGGCGTTGCGAAAGTCAGCGAATATGTTTTTCCCCTCAACCCGCCCAACAGTCGAACTTCCAGAAAATGCGAACCGACAGTGGTAGGGAGCGTAAGGTCTATTCCCTGCCTGGCGAACCCTTTCCCCGCTTGTTGACTATCAAGATAGACAAGGATTTCGCTGTCCAGCACGAAAAACCGACCTTTGTAGCGTATTTTGAGAATCACGCTGGTTGCGGTCATAAAGCGGCCTTGTCCCACGAGCAAAGTGGAGCTATGGTTCAAATTCCTTACTGCAAGACGCTCCACCATCTCATAACACAAAATGCCACGGGCTTGTGCGGCCCGTCGTGCAAACTCCGGACTACTCCTTTCCCGCCTTCTGTAATTCGTGGCGGGGTGCGTGACGCAGCACCGCGCGAACGTCAGAACGTCCAGCCGAGGGAGAAGCTCACGAGCTGGGTGTCGTCGTCGCTGTGCTTGCTGATGGGGAGGCCGAAGTCCAGGCTCAGCGGCACGGGGCCCATGAAGGGGATGACCCAGCGGATGCCGAACCCCGTCGAGGCGCGGTAGGTGGTGATCTCGGCGTCTTCCTCGACGGTTCCGCTGTCCAGGAAGAACACGCCGGTGAGCTGGTCGCCCACGAGCGGGAACTCGTACTCGGCGCCGGCGAAGACCATGAAGTCGCCGCCGATGGGCTTGTCGGTGCCCTTGCTGCGCGGGCTGATTCCGCGGTACTTGAAGCCGCGGATCGAGCCGATCCCGCCGCCGTAGAACCGCTCGAAGGTCGGCGCGTCGCCGAAGATGTTGCCCACGGCCAGCCGCCCGGCCAGCACGTGCTTGCGGTCCAGCGGGTCCACGTAGACGGTGCGGAAGATCTTGTATTCGCCGGTGGCGCGCCCGAAGGTCCAGTCGCCGCCCACCTGCTCATAGCTGAGCCGGAACCGGTCGCCCGTGGTGGGGCGCCAGCGGCTGTCCGTCCGGTCGCGGACGAGCGTGCCCTTGAGCCCCGCCAGCAGGTTCTGCCCCTTCTCCTTGACGACCTCGGGCGGCGCATCGCTGTCGAGCGAGTCGATCTCCACCATCTCGATGCGCGGCGCCAGCTCGCCGTACCAGCGGTTCTTGAAGCGGTGGCCCACGCTGACGATCCCGCCGTAGCGGGTCTCGTCGTAGTCCTCGCGCCCGCGGGTGAAGAAGAAGGCCTTCGTCCCCAGCGAGTAGGGCTGGTCCATCAGCGCCGGCTCGAACCACTCCACGT
Source organism: Phycisphaerales bacterium (assembly GCA_003485185.1). Lineage (GTDB taxonomy): Bacteria > Planctomycetota > Phycisphaerae > SM23-33 > SM23-33 > UBA12270. The sequence continues at coordinate 20,651 of DNAS01000065.1, forward strand.
GGAAGCGCATCAACTCGGTGCCCGGCTCGGCGACGATGCGGAACGTCTGCCCCGCGCCCTTGAACGATTGGCCGGTGATGAACTGCTGCCAGCTCTTCGGCCAGCCGAACAAGTCGAAGTTCCGCTGCGTGAGCGTGACGTTGCCCAGCAGGCCGGAGTTGGACGAGATGCCCGCCCCGACGAGGAACTCTGCCGTCTTGCCCTCGACGACGTGCACGAGCACGTCGCGGGTTTTCGGCTCGCGCCCGACCGGGGTGATTTCAACCTTCTCGAAGAGTCGCGACTCCTCGAGGCGCTTTTTCGACTCCTCGACGGCGACGGTGTTGTAGAGCTGCTCGGGGAAGAATCCCAGGTCGCGCCGGATGATCCGCGTCTGCGTGACGGAGTTTCCGCGGATGTCGATCCGCCCGATGTGGTACTGGTCCCGCTCGACGACGGTGTATTTCAGGTCCACCGTGCCGGGGGTTTCCTTGTAGACCTTGTCGGACTTGACGGAGGCCTCGATGTAGCCCAGCTCGCCGTAGGTGTCCTCGAGGGCCTTGACGTCTCTGCGGAGGCTCAGGGCGTTGAAGAATTTTCCCGGCTGAAGCTGGAGGCGCTTGGCGAGTTCGTCGCGGCTGAAGACCGTGTTGCCGACGAACTGGAGCCCCGCGATACGGTAGCGGGGGCCTTCCTTGACGACGAACGTCAGGATGACCTTGGTCTTGTCGGCGGAGAACTCCAGGGGCTTGCGGGCGACCTCGGCGTCGAGGAAGCCCTCGGAAACGTAGAGGTTGCGGAGCGCGTGCACGTCGCGCTCGAGCTGCTCGGAGTCGAGGTATCCCGGCACGAACGGCCAGAAGCGCTTCGACGTGGCGATGGTCTGGTTCAGGCGGAAGTTCGAGAAGTGGCGGTTGCCCTCGAAGCGGATCTTGCGGATGGTGACCTCGGGGCCCTCGACGATGCGGTAGACGACGCGGTTTTCCTTGACGGCCGCCGCATCGAGCTCGACCGTGGCGAAGTGCCGCCCGGTGGCGCGGTACTTGTTGAGGATGGCCTGCCTGCCGGCCTCGATGGCCACCGGGTTGACCGCGTCGCCGACGCCGAAGGTCAGTTCCTTGGCCAGATGCTCGTTGGTGAGAGCCTTGTTGCCATCGAACTGAAGCTTGACGACGGTGGGGCGCTCGCGGACGACGTAGGTGACGATCACGCCCCCCGGCGTGGGGGTCTTGGTGACCTCGACGGTGTCGAAGCGTCCGGTCTGGAGCAGTCGGCGCTCGTCTTCCTTGGTGACGGACTCGTCGTAGCGCGCACCGGCGCGGGTCTTGACGTGCGAGAGGACGGCGTCGGTGGACATGTGCTTGTTGCCCGTGACGCGCACCTCGGCGACGCTCTCGGCGGGCGGGATCTGTGCGGATGCGGGGCGGGTCCAGGCGGCCGCGACGACCGCCAGGCACACGAGTGTTGCGTTGCGCATGATTCTGCTCACGGCTGCTCCCGATCTGTCCCCGTCGCGGGCCCGCCGGGCCGGCCGATCCGTGGCGGGAGAAGTTCCGGAAAATCGAGAACCTCTCGTCCGCCGGACCATACTGGCGGGGCGGGGAAAAGTCAATCGCGTTTCCTCCGGGCGCGGAACGAGTTGCGAACGGGGGCGCAAGAGAAAGCCCGGCCGCCTGGTCGGGCGGTCGGGCTTTCGTGGGCGGCGTGTCCGTGCCTATTGGGCGAGGGCCGTCTCCAGCCGGCCGGCCTGGGCCTCATGCGGCGTCGGCGCGGGCGACGGCGAGAGCCTCATCTTCCAGGCATCCTTGCCCGGAGCGTAGTAATCGTGCAGGAGCTTGGTCTTGACGAACCCGGCCGAGGCGTACAGCCCGATGGCCGGGGCGTTGTCCGCCGCCACTTCCAGCACCACCGTGCCGATGCCCTGCGCCCCCAGCACGTCGAGGCACTGGGCGAGCATCTGTCGGCCGAACCCCTGCCCGCGGAAGTCGGAATCCACCGCCAAGCTGTAGAGCCGGGCCGTCGTCCCGTTGCGCCCGCGCCGGCGGAGCAGCAGCGCCTCGGCCACGATCCGGTCGTCCCGGCGGATCACGTGAACGCTGGCGTGCGGGCTGCGCAGCAGGTAGCGGAGTTGCCTCCGGCTGAACGCATCGTGCTGCCCGAAGCAGCGGTTCTCCAGGTCCACCAGCGCGTCCAGGTCGCGCAGTTCGGCGCGGTGTCCGTCGGGGGCAGGCGATTCCGCCTGTGCCTGGACCGGCGGAGGGGTGTACACCACCTTGACCACCGGCTGGACCGGGTGCACCACCCACTTGTCCAGGCGGTGCGCGGGGCGGTAGCTCTCTTTCGTCCAGGCCAGCGAGGGGATTTCCCAGTCGTCGCCGACGTTGCACCATTCCGCGTGCGACCAGTGCTGGCGGCAGAACTCGCTGAAGATGTACTGCGCCGATCCGGTGAACTCGCGGTCGGTCTTCTCGATGAGGATGCTGCAGGCGGTTTCGTCGAGCATCTCGCCGAGGGTGAAGCCCACGAGTTGCTCGCCGGCGTAGAGCATCATGCCGCGCAGGCCCAGCGCGTCGGAGTGACGCAGCGCCTCGGCCGAGGCGATGACTTCCTTGGTCCGGCGGATTTCGGTGATCGGGCGGACGGGGTGCCGCTCCTCGCTCTGGAACTTCCACTTTTCCAGCAGGGCCAGGCACAGTTCCGCGTGGCGCTCGGGGCGGTAGTCTTCCGTGCGGGCCTCGTAGCGCCGCGCGTAGCGGTTCTTGAGCTGGCGCTTGGAGGCCAGGTCGCCGCCCGCCAGGTCGATCATCCGCTGCGTGTGGTAGACGTAGTCGCCGCTCATGGGCTCGGCGCGGAACTGGCCGCGGAACTTGTCGAGCATTTCGCGGCTGACGTATTCGACGCGGGTGCACCCGTCGAACCCGAAGTCGGCGTTGTAGGCGTTGCAGACTTCGAGGCAGTCGCGCAGGGCGGCCATCGTGTCGCCGGGCCCGACGGGCGGGAACAGCAGCGTCAGCCCGCCGTCGCCGTTGGCGAAGACGCACAGGCAATCGCGGATCCGCTTCCAGCGAAGGTGGATCGGCTCCCGCCAGATGTAGGTGTTGGCGAAGGAGTAGTCACTCAGCCGGTCGCGACAGTGGGAGAAGCACTGCTGGAAGACCTCCCTGTCCTCGAGGCGGATGGGCTCCAGCCCGTACCGTTGGAATGGGTCGCCGCCGTCGGCGGCGCCATCGTCGGAAGAATCGTCATCTTCCATGGCGTGTGATCTGCTGACCTCGTCGGGGCGGTGCGGTCCGTGATGTCGGACGGGTCCGGGCTTCGCCCGCACCTGCCGTCCGCAGCCTGTAGCGCGGATCGGAATCGCCCCACTGCGCGAATCATATCCCCAGTCTTCGATAAGTCAAGAATTCGCCGCCCCGATTGACAGATTTTCCTTCACCGCCCGAAAGTGGTATCATGAACGAGCGTGTCCCGGCTTGCCCGGGAGAGCGAAAGGAGCTTCCCATGTCCGTTGCCCGTTCCTGTCGGATGTCGCTGGCGTTGTCGATGCTGATTGCCCTGTCGGCTGGCGCTGCCCTGCTGGCCGTGGACCTGCTCGTGGTGAACGTCGACGCCGCCAGCTGCGCCACCAAGAAGAAGTCCAAAGACTCCCCCGGCGGCAAAGACGACCTGCCGGACGACAAGACCGCCGCAGCCGAGACGGGGCAGACCCAGGCGCGGTTCGTGGAGTGGTCGGCCGGCGTCGATCGCGGCGCGCCGGTGCTGATGATCGTCATCGCCCCGCCCCAGGGCGGCGGAAACGCCACGCTGCCGATCCTGC
>DNAS01000065.1:24757-24956 GCA_003485185.1 Phycisphaerales bacterium
CGCCGCGGAGGAAACCCCGCTTCGCCCCTTCGTCTTCGTTCGCACCCGCATGGTCCGCGTGGACAAGACGGACCACCTGGCCCTGATGGTCAGCCAGGACCGTGGAAACTGGACGCTGCTGGTTCCCAACGCCCCCCAGCCGGAAACCCCCGCCGCCGAAGGCGACGCCGGTGCCCGAAAACCGGCGCCGCCCAAACCG
>DNAS01000060.1:0-294 GCA_003485185.1 Phycisphaerales bacterium
TCCAGCAGTTCGTCCAGGGAAATCGGACCGGGCGAGCGCGTCCAGCAGAGTTCAGCCCCCTGGCCGATGCAGAGCTGGCGGTGCCCCTCGGCTGCGGCGCGGAGCATGCGCGCCCGCGCCGCGTCGGGCAGGGGCGCCTCGGCGAGCAGGCGGTAGCCTTCGCTGAGCAGCAGGTCGCCGACGTTCAGGGCCACCGGGACGCCGTAGCGGCAGTGGAGCGTCAGGTCGCCGTAGCGGTGATCGTCGCCGTCCTCGATGTCGTCGTGGACGAGCGAGGCCTTGTGGAAGCATTCG
>DNAS01000060.1:489-4432 GCA_003485185.1 Phycisphaerales bacterium
GCCACCGCTTGCCCGCGCGGAGCAGCCAGTCGCGTGCGATCCGTTCCGTCGTGTCGCGCGCAGGCCCGAGCAGCTCATCCAGGACCGCCGGGGTGAACCAGCCCTCCACCTCGCGGCGGATCGGCTCGATGGCGGGCGGTCGCGGCAGGCCGTCGCGACGCAGGCGCATCGCTTCCAGCAGGCGGTCCAGGTCCAGGGCGGTGTTGCGGCAGCCGTCGCGAAGCAGCGGAATCGCCACGCCCGGGACGCCCGCGGCCTCGATCCGCGGGAAAATCTCCTGGAGCGACGAGAGGCAACTGGCCCCGACGAACGCCTCGATCTGCCCCGACTCGATCATCGCCGTCACCGCGCCCGTGCCCTCGGAAACCAGCGCGACGTAGCCCAGGCGCTCGGCCTCGGCCAGCAGTTCGTCGATGGCGCAGCGCCCGCATCGCCGGCAGAGCAGCCCCAGGCCGTCGAAGACGGCGGGGCACGCGTCGGCGTCGCGCAGGCATTGCGGAAGCAGCAGCAGGCGGCGGTCGAACGGCACGGCGGCCAGCGCGTCGCGCCAGGCCTCGTTATGGACGAGCACGGCCGCGTAGGGCACGTACGATTCGTCGAGCCCCGCTTCGGCGACGACGGCGCGGGCGTGGGCCTCCAGCTCCGCGAGCGTCAGGGGGGGCACGGCCGAGACGCGGGCGACGCGCGCGCGGGCGGCATCGGCCAGCCGGTCGCGCTGCCGGCGCGAGGGCGGGATTCCGGTTTGCGTCGCGCATTCGGGGGCGGGTACGTCCGCCGAATTCTCCGCCGATTTGGGGTTCATTCGCTCGCTTCTCCGGCTGTCAGCATACCATCTTAGGCGCCCGGCGGAAAAGGAAAGCGGAAGAAGGGGAGAGGGGAAAGGGCGAAGGGAAAAGCTGAAAACGGAAAACGGGAAATCAGCCGTAAGCGCCGAAACCGAAGAACCAGTGCTTCTTGGCGAATCGGTACAGCCAGTGCCGTTCGGGGATCGCCTCGACGGACCCATGACTGGGGTGGGGACAGGCGGCGGCCAACTCGTCGTACCCGGTTCCACGTCCGCTGGTGTCCCGTGCGCCGCGGTCGAGCAGGAAGTGGCGCAGCAGGTCGGGCCTCTCCAGCAGGATGCACCCGCGGCTGGTTCCGGCGGCCAGGGCGCGGAAATCGCGCAGCAGGGCGGAGCGGTTGATCGTCTCGACCGGCGGCGCGCCGGCGAGGTTCTCGACGGCGAACTGGATCGGCGGGCAGGGCTCCACGTCCAGCCAGGGGTTGACGTGGTAGCTGACGCCCGTCGCCGCGGGGCAGAGTCCCCGGCCGAGGTGGTCCCAGTACGCGTCGACGATCATCAGCGAGGCCCAGGTTCGCGCCTCGACGAGGAACTGCCGCAGGCGCAAAATCTGCTCGCCGGACAGCGCCAGCTCGGGCGCGGGCAACGCCCCGGCCGGGCGGTAAATGTAGTACCACAGGTAGTGCACGCCGCGCCGCACGCAGTCTCGCACGAACGAATCGGTCGCCAGTTCGTCGAGGTTGGACCGGCAGAGGCTCGTCGCCACGCCCAGCAGCAGGCGCTCGCGCCGGCAGTGCTCCAGCGCCTCCAGCGCCTTACGGTAGACGTCGCGCCCGCCGCGGCGCTCGTCGCTGACCTCGGCGAGCCCCTCGATGCTCACCAGCGGCGTGACGTTGCCCAGGCGGCGCATGCGGCGGGCATCGTCGGCCGTCAGGAGCGTGCCGTTGGTGAACAGCTGGAAGTAGCAGTCGCGGTGGCGGGCGAGCACGTCCCACAGCGGGTCGTACAGCAATGGCTCGCCACCCAGCAGGCCGTAGAAATAGCATCCTTGGCGCTTGCCGGCGGCGATCAGGCGGTGCAGGTCCGCCGGCGCCACCGATTGCACCGGGCCGTCCACCGACACCCAGCACCCCTGGCAGCGGAGGTTGCACCGCGTCGTGAGCGAGACGAACAGCACGGCCGGGAAATTTTCCCCCCGCGCCAGCCGCCTTCGGAACCGCCAGAAGCCCGCCAGCCCGCGCGCGCCGAAATTCCACGCGAACTTCGCCAGCGCGCGGGCATCCACTTCGGTCAGCAGTCTTTGGGCCAGCCGGGCCAGCATCTCGTCGAAACTCCTCCGTCCGGGTCAGTCCTCGTCGGGCCAGGATCGCTGGCGGTCGCGCAAGGCCTTGAGCACGTCGCCCCGCGCAACGTTGCGCGGATCGACCCGCAGGTCCGTCCGGGCGAGGTCCTCGGGGCGCACCTCGTCGCCGTCGATGGGACGCTCGCCGTGCTTGGGAAACATGATCGCCAGCGACGGGCAGACGCGGGCGCAGGCTGGACAGTGCGGCTTGCACCGCGCCGGCTCGCGCACCTCCACGCGGCCGTCGCCCGACAGGGCGTAGACGCCGAACAAGCAGAAGTTGAGGCACTGCTTGCAGCCGGTACAGCGGTCGAGGTCGATGACGGGGAACCATCCCTGCCAATCGCCCTCGTGGGCGATGTGCCGTCCCCGGCCTGGTTCCAGGAATCCGTCGCCCAGGATGGCCAGCAGGTCTTCCTCTTCGGGCGGCTGATGGAAGTCGAAGTACCGCACGTTCCCGCCGCGGTCCACGCCGGCGGCGCGAAGCATCCAGCGGACCGCGCGGGGCCGGCAGGCGACGACGCGCAGGTCGGGCTCCTCGCCCAGGGCCAACAGGCGCCGGTCTCGCTTGGCCGCCAGGGCGCACAGGTCGTCCACGATGGTCATGCCCTCCATGCAGGGCATCATCGTCCGTGCGAAAATCTCCACGTCGCCGCAGAGCTTTTTTGCGTGGACGCACCGGCAGACGAGGATTTTCCAGTTCCGTTTCATTCGCTTTTCCCGGGGCATCGGCGGACCGCCCACAGGGCATCATACCGAACGGCGGTTCGATCGCGCAACGCTTTTCGCGCGCGGGATCGATCGGCTCCTTCTGTATAATGCCGTGCGATGAGGCGTCCTGACCCCGCCATCGTGGTTCCCGCCCTGGTTGCCTGTGCGGGCGTCGCGCTGCTGGCGCTGTGGATGAGCGGCTCGCCGGGCCTGGCGCTGGAATTGCGCCTGCCGGCGGAAAGCGGCGCGCCGTCGCAGGCGGCGGCGCCGGAGCCGGCGGTGGATCTGCGCGGGTTCTTCGCACGCGGAGAAGGCGCGCCCGCGCCCCTGGGGGCCGACTGGCCTCGGTTCCGCGGGGCGAATCTCGACGCGGTCAGCGCCGAGACGGTCCCGCTGGCCCGCCGCTGGCCTGCCGACGGCCCGCCCGCCGCCTGGAGCGTTCCGGTGGCCGACGGCTACGCCGGGCCCGCCGTCGCCGACGGACGACTCTACCTGCTGGACTACGACGAGCAGGCCCGCGCCGACGTCCTGCGGTGCCTCTCGCCCGCCGACGGGCGGGAAATCTGGCGGCGGGGATACCACGTCTTCATCGAGTCCAACCACGGCTGGTCGCGCACCACCCCCGCCGTGAGCGACGGACTGGTGGTCACGGTCGGCCCCAAGTGCCACGTGCTCTGCGCCGACGCCGTCACGGGCGAGTTCCGCTGGGGAATCGACCTTCTCGCCCGCTACGGCGCGACGGTTCCGCCCTGGTACACCGGGCAGTGCCCGCTGATCGACCGCGGGCGCGCGATTCTCGCGCCGGGCGGAAAGGCGCTGATGGTCGCCGTGGACGCCCAAAGCGGGCAGGCGGTCTGGGAGACGCCCAACCCCGACGGCTGGGCAATGACCCACTCGTCGATCGTGCCGATGGAACTCGCCGGGCGGCGGATGTACGTCTACTGCGCCGACCGCGGCGTCGTGGGCGTGGACGCCGAGACCGGCGCGCCGCTGTGGCGCAGCACGGCCTGGACGGTCCCGATGGCCAACGCCCCCTCGCCCGTGATCGTCGGCGACGGGCGGATCTTCCTCTCGGGCGGGTACGGGGCGGGGTGCGGGATGTTCCG